>NZ_WWHX01000034.1 GCF_009862125.1 Streptomyces sp. SID5910 | reverse complement strand
GGCTGGGCCAGTCTCGGTTGTTCACCGTGGCGAGCCACATGCCCCGCATCTCCGTGACGGCCCGGCGACGGCTCCCGGGCCGCCCCGGCCGGCCCTGCGGCGCCGGTGGCGCGGGCGCCGCCGACGCCGCCGAGGCGGGCGCGGGCGCCAGTGTGAGCGCCGACAACGCGGCCACCGCGAAGGCCCGACGCGAGACACGGCCCATGGAAGACCTCCAGAACGCTGTGGATCCGCACCGTCACGGATCGTGTACGGAACCTCAGCATGCCCGACCCGGACGACGGATCCGCGGTACTGCGGGGGTAACGTGCACGATCGGAGCAGGCGCCGGGGACCCCGGCGGACCTGTTCAGCCGTGGAGTCAGCGAAAGGGACGATGTGACCGGCATCTCGGGAGATATCGCACGCGTCGGCGTGGTGGGCTGCGGTCAGATGGGGGCGGGCATCGCCGAGGTGTGCGCCCGCTCCGGCCTGGAGGTGAAGGTCGCCGAGACCACCGGCGAGGCCCTGGAGATCGGCCGGACCCGGCTGTTCAACTCCCTCACCAAGGCCGCCGAGCGCGGCAAGATCACCGAGGAGGAGCTGGCGGCGACCCAGGCGCGCCTGAGCTTCACCACCGACCTGGGCGAGTTCGCCGACCGTGACCTCGTCATCGAGGCCGTCGTCGAGAACGAGCAGGTCAAGACGGAGATCTTCCAGGTGCTCGACCAGGTGGTGACCCGGCCGGACGCGATCCTGGCCTCCAACACCTCCTCGATCCCGCTGGTGAAGCTGGCGGTCGCCACGTCGCGGCCGGACCACGTCATCGGCATCCACTTCTTCAACCCGGCCCCGGTGCAGCAGCTCGTCGAGCTGATCCCGGCGCTCACCACCTCCGAGGGCACGCTCAGCCGGGCGCAGCTCTTCACGGAGAAGGTGCTCGGCAAGCACTCCATCCGCGCCCAGGACCGCTCCGGCTTCGTGGTCAACGCGCTGCTGATCCCGTATCTGCTCTCCGCGATCCGGATGTTCGAGTCGGGCATCGCCAGCCGCGAGGACATCGACAACGGCATGGAGATGGGCTGCGCCCACCCGATGGGCCCGCTGAAGCTGTCGGACCTGATCGGCCTGGACACGGTCGCCTCGGTCGCCCACTCGATGTACGAGGAGTACAAGGAGCCGCTGTACGCCGCTCCCCCGCTGCTCCAGCGCATGGTCGACGCGGGCCGCCTCGGCCGCAAGAGCGGCTCGGGGTTCTACACCTACGGCTGATTACACGCAGCTACCCCGCGGCGGGCCCGGCACCTCAGGTGGTGCCGGGCCCGCGGCTTTCACACGGCGTGTGCGCACCGGGCTCGCATATGCCGTACGCACACTCTCCCCATGCGCCCACCTGGCGAGTTGACTCGACATGCACATGCAAGGGATGTGAGACGACTACACGGAAAGGAGCGGTCCGTGACCGCCGATCCCGAGCACCCCGTCGTCCAGGGAGAACTCGCAGAGTTACGACGCCGGCTCGATGTGGCCTACGCCCGAGTCGAGGGCGGACACGCCCTTCTCTCCCACCGCACCGAGGAGACCGCCAAGGAGCTGGCGGAGCTGAGCACCCGGCTCACCGCACTGGAGCACGCCCGCTGGCCGCTGCCCTCCCTCGCGGTCCTCACGGCCGTGGGCGCCCTCATTGTGGCGGTCTGGCAGGCACTGGGCCGCTAGGGCCTGCCCGGTGGGGTGTCCTGTCCGAGCCGCAGGTGGTGCAGCAGGAGTAACGCGGCCGCCATGTTGGCGGCCGGGACCTCCCCGCGGGCGACCAGGTCGGGGACGAGCTTGAGGGGCACCCATTCCCGGCGGTCCGACTCGAAGTCGTCCACGGGATGTCCGACGTACGCGCCCTCGTCGGCCCAGTAGATGTGGTGCCGGGCGTCGGTGAGCCCGTTGGACGGCTCCACGCTCATGAGGTGGCGCAGCGGTCCCGGCCGCCAGCCGGTCTCCTCCTCCAGTTCCCTGGCCGCCGCGGCCGCGACGTCCTCGCCGTCCTCGACGACGCCGGCCGGGAGTTCCCAGCCCCAGCTGTCGGTGATGAAGCGGTGCCGCCACAGCAGAAGGACCTCGCCCGCCTCGTTGACGATCGTGGCGACGGCCACGGGGCGCATCCGTATGAGGAAGTGGTCGAGATGCCGGCCGTCAGGTAGTTCGACATCGGCGAGGTTGACGCTGAACCAGCGGTTCGCGTACACATTTTGTTCGCTCTGTTTCGTCCACTGCACGGTTCTGCCACCTTTCTTGAGTAGGTGGCAATATCGCAGCCGGAGCGGCCCGGCAGCAGGCGCACGGCGACCGCTCACGGCGCAGTGGTGGGCGCAGCGTCCCGGGACGGCGGGCGGGCTAGAGCGGTACGCGCAGTGCCCCGTCGATGAGTTCGGCGGCCTCGGCCGTGCCCGCGCACCCGCTGCGCACCAGGTGCTCGCGCACCGCGCGGAGTCTGTCGCGCAGACGCTGGGACTCCATCCCACGGGCCGCTTCCGCCATCCGCACGGCCGTGGCGACCGCCTTGTCGGCGTTGCCCCGGCGCAGCTCGATCGTGCTGAGCATGGCGAGCCGGTGCACACGGCCCCGGTCGTGCGCCGGGTTGTCGACGGCCTGGGCGGCGTGCTCCCCGGCCGCCGCGAGTTCGCCGAGGCTGAGCAGCGCCTCCGCCACCTGGACGTTGACCAGACCGGGCTGGACATAGCCGGTCTCGTCGGGCTCGTAGCCGCGCCGGATGCGTTCGGCGGCCTGCTCGGCCCGCCGGATGCAGGACAGGGCGCCCGTGCCGTCGCCGAGGTGGGCGTACGCCTTGGCCTGCATCGCGTACAGGTCGGAGGCGAGCGCCGGGGTGATGTGCCGGCCGGCGGTGCGCAGCGCGGCCTCCGCGAAGGCGACGGACTGCCGGTACTCCCGCAGGAACAGCGCCTGGTTGACCAGCAGCGCGATGACGTACGCGCCGAGGCCCCGGTCGCCGCTGGCCTTGGCGAGCCGCAGGGCCTGGTGGAAGTAGCGCTGGGCGAGGCCGTGCGCGTCGGAGTCGTACGCGCAGATGCCGGCGACCGCCACCAGACCGCCGGTCGCCCGGTGGAGCTGGCGGCCGGTGGCGTCGGTGTAGCCGCCGCGCAGCAGCGGGGCGGCCTCCGTGTTGAGGAAGCCGACGATGCGGGCGCGCGTCGCGACACCGCCGGCCTTGCGGTACATCTGCTCGTAGTGGGTGCGGGCCGAGCGCAGCATCTCCAGGTCGGCCGTGGTGACCCGGTGCCGGCCGCCGCGGGAGACGTCCACGTCCTCGGGCGGGTTCTCCCACTCCCACACCGGCATCACGGCGGGCGTGCCGGTGAGCGCGGGCGCGCCCAGTATGTGCGGGCGCTGCTGCTGGTCGGAGCGCCACAGGGCGGTCGCCCGCTCCACGAACCCGGACAACGAGCCGGTGTGCGGCGCGGCCGGCTCGCCCGGTACGCCGAGGCCGATGTCGTCGAGGGTGACGGGCCGGTGCAGCCGGGCGGCGAGGACCTCGCAGATCAGGTCGGGCACCTGGCCGCGCGGCCGCTGTCCCTTCAGCCACCGGGCGACCGCGGTGTGCTCGTAGCGCAGCGCGAGCCCGCGTGTCCGGCCCGCCTGGTTGACGTGGGCGGCCAGTCCCGCGTGCGAGACGCCGGCCTCGTCCAGGATCGCGTCGAGCAGAGTGTTGGGCTGCATGGTGCCCCCCGGGTGATTCGGTGCCGACAGCGTAGTGTGCCGGCCTTCACACGGGGTGTGAACGGAGTACGCGCATCCGGGGCGTGTGCGCGCTGTCGCGGAGAGTGCGGGGCGGGTTGACTGAGCTGCCTCGAAAGAGGCCGGCCGGGCCGCCGGCTCCCCCTCGTACAGTGCGGCGGCCCGTTCCCACGCCGTCCGCCCAGCTGCCTGCCCGACACTCCGTGGCGGGGCGGACGGCTCCGCCGGCTTCGCGGTGCGACTGGCTCCGCCGGTCGCGTGGAGGATTGCGGTGCGTTGTCGGGCGCGGGTGCGCTGTGGCTGATCGCGCAGTTCCCCGCGCCCCTAACCGGCATACACGCAACGCCTCTCAGAAAGGGCCGCACCTCTCAACGCGCGTTGCCCGTAACGCGCAAAGGGGCGCGGGGAACTGCGCGACCAGCCAC
>NZ_WWHX01000345.1 GCF_009862125.1 Streptomyces sp. SID5910 | reverse complement strand
TCAGCGGCGTCTGGCGGCGCGGCGTACGCGTGGTCTGAACGCGCGCCGGGGCCGCGCCGGGGCCGCCCCCGGACAGCCCGAAGGGGGGCGGCCCGGCCTCGGACCACCCCCCTGGAGGGCAAGCGTCACCCGGTGAGGACTACTCCTCCACCGTGAGCCCCTTGCGCAGCCGTACGAGCGTCCGCGACAGCAGACGCGAGACGTGCATCTGGGAGATGCCGAGCTCCTCGCCGATCTCCGACTGGGTCATGCCCGCCACGAAGCGCAGGGACAGGATCTTGCGGTCCCGGGGCGGCAGTTCGGCGATCAGCGGCTTCAGCGACTCGACGTACTCGATGCCCTCGAGCCCGTGGTCCTCGTAGCCGATGCGGTCGGCGAGCGCGCCCTCCGCGTCGTCCTCCTCCGGCTGGGCGTCCAGCGAGGAGGCGGTGTAGGCGTTGGAGGCGGCCATGCCCTCGACGACCTCGTCCCGGGACAGGCCGAGGTGCTCGGCCAGTTCGGACACGGTCGGGGCGCGGTCCAGGCGCTGGGCCAGCTCGTCACCGGCCTTGGCCAGGTCGAGCCGCAGCTCCTGGAGCCGGCGCGGGACGCGCACGGACCACGAGGTGTCGCGGAAGAAGCGCTTGATCTCGCCGATGATGGTCGGCATCGCGAACGTGGGGAACTCGACACCGCGCGACATCT
The DNA here is from genome assembly GCF_009862125.1 of Streptomyces sp. SID5910. Lineage (GTDB taxonomy): Bacteria > Actinomycetota > Actinomycetes > Streptomycetales > Streptomycetaceae > Streptomyces. The sequence continues at coordinate 2,091 of NZ_WWHX01000345.1, read as the reverse complement.
CGAAGCGATCGATCGCCTTGATCAGGCCGATCGTGCCGACCTGGATGATGTCCTCCATCGGCTCGCTGCGCGAGCGGAAGCGGGAGGCGGCGAACTTGACCAGCGCGAGGTTGAGCTCGACGAGCGTGTTGCGCACGTACGAGTACTCGCGGGTGCCTTCGTCCAGCGACTCCAGCCGCTCGAAGAGGGTCTTCGAGAGGGCTCGGGCGTCCGCCGGAGTCACCTCGTCGTACGCGGGAATGTCCGGAAGCCCGGCGAGTGTGCCGTCGTGGTCGACGACGGCGTCGTGGGTCTCGATGGGATCCAGATGCTCCGGAGGGAGTGTCGACGTCGCTTCCTGGGTACGCGATCCGTCGAGCCGGGGTGACATGATGTCCTCCATCGTTCTCGGCATACGGCTGCCGAAGCCAAATTCGTGCACTGCGGTGTGCGGCGCCTCCAAAGCCGGCCGTGTCGGTTACGTGTTCCTACTAGGCCTACCGGGTTTACCGAGCCGACCGCAAGTGTGTTCTGTGCGCGTATGTCCGTTTCTGTGCGGTTGTTCGGGTGTCGGAGTGCCGCGGGAAGGCGTAGGGTTCGAGGGCGTCAGCAGGCAGTCACGACCTCGGGAGAGAGAAACGGCATGGACCGCGGGACGGTCGGCAGTGCCCAGTCGGGCCGGCTTCTGGTCGAGGTACGGGAAGAGGGCCCCAGTGCCGTCGTGACACCGGCGGGTGAGTTGGATCACCACACCGCCGATCTGTTGCGGGAGCCGCTGGAGGAATGCCTCGCCAAGGGATTCAACCGGCTCGTCGTCGACTGCTCGCGCCTGGAGTTCTGCGACTCCACGGGACTCAACGTCCTGCTCGGCGCGCGGCTGAAGGCGGAGGCCGCGGGGGGTGGCGTACATCTCGTGGCCATGCAGCCGGTGGTGGCGCGCGTGTTCGAGATCACGGGGGCCGAAGCGGTCTTCACCCTCCACGACACGCTTGAGGCGGCCCTGTCGGACGAGTCCGACTGAGCCGTCGCCCTCGGGCGCGGCGACGGGTCTCGTGCGGCCTCTGGTGCCGGCGTTTTCACCCCGTCCCGTGTTTCGTGGCGAATACAGGGGTGTTCAGCCGGTCCGGTCGGGCAGGAGACATCCTGACTGTGCTGTGACTGTGACGGTGTACGACTTTGAAACGTGAACTGGTGAATCGGTGAGGTGAAGCGCTGATGAGCACCACCCGGCCCTACTCGCCGGGCGACCGCGGTCCGGAGCCCAGCGGCGCTTCCGGGGCGTCCGAGGGGGACGTACCCGGGTCCGGTGAGCCCGGGGGAGGCGGCGCGCCCGCTCCTGGGACCGGTGTGCCCGCATCCGCACCCGCGTCGGCGGCCGTGGCGGGCGGCCGTCAGGTCCGCAGACTGACCTTCGACGACCAGAGCGGTGTCGTCCCGCTCGCCCGTGACTTCACCCGCCAGGCGTTGTACGCGTGGGGCTGGCTGCCGTCCGCCACCGCCGACCAGCGGGCCGCCGCGGAGGACGTGCTGCTCGTCGTCTCCGAGCTGGTCACCAACGCGTGCCTGCACGCGGAGGGGCCGGACGAGCTGTCGATCACCTGCGACCGGAAGGTGATCCGGCTGGAGGTCTCGGACCGCGGCGCGGGCCAGCCGGCCCCGCGCACCCCGCACCGGGCCGGCCGCCCGGGCGGCCACGGCATGTTCATCGTCCAGCGCCTGTGCCTGGACTGGGGCGTCGTCCGCACCCCGGGGGTCGCGGGCAAGCGCGTCTGGGCGGAACTGGGCGCACCGGCATAGCGCGTGCCGTCTTCGGGGTAGTCGGGGCTAAGCCCCGGCCCCGGCGGGGACCGCGCGGCGCGCCGGCGTAATGCCGCCCCCCGGATCGCCCGCCGACGGGGCCTTCGGCCCGCGTCTACGCCCGGACACTCACCGGGCATGTTCCGTCGTCCGTCCACCGCGCCCTGCGCGGGCTGCGGCGTGCCTGTCCGCCCCCAGAAGCGGGAAACTCCACCTGGCTGTGCCGTGCCCGGCGCGGTTGCTGGGCGGGGGTGGGTCGCGTGGCCCGGCGCTGCCGGGGTGCCGCTGCGCCCACCCGTGCCGCCCCAGCGGCAC
>NZ_WWHX01000344.1 GCF_009862125.1 Streptomyces sp. SID5910 | reverse complement strand
GGCACCGTGTCCGCGGACCCCGACCGCGCCCCCCGCCCGGTCGACTACCGGGCCTGGACCACGTTCCACGACTGGCGGGGCGGCACCGCGCGGGGCGCCCGGCCCGTCGCCGGCGCCCGGCCCGGCGTCGTCGTCGGCACCCCGGCCGGCACCACCGACTACACCGACCCGCACACCGGCAGGACCGCCGCGTGGGAGTACGCCACCTGGACGTCGCCCGTCCACCGGCTCGCCGTGCCCGCCACCGAGGTCATCGCCTCCTGGAACGCCCACACCCCGGCCGGCACCTGGATCCAGGTCGAGCTCCTGGGCACCTACTCGGACGGCACGGACACGCCCTGGTACGTCATGGGCCGCTGGGCCGCCGACGACCAGGACATCCGGCGGACCTCGGTCGACGACCAGAGCGACGGCAAGAGCAGCATCTGGACGGACACCTTCTCGATCGACGACGCCTCCACCGGCCTGCGCCTGGCCTCCTACCGGCTCAGGCTGACCCTTCACCGCCGCCCCGGCACCCGGGCCACCCCCACCGTCTGGCGGCTCGGCGCCATGGGCTCCGACATCCCCGACCGCTTCACCGTCCCCGCCTCCGCTCCCGGCCTCGCCGGCGAACTGCGCGTCCCGCGCTACTCGCAGGAGATCCACAAGGGCCAGTACCCGGAGTACGACAACGGCGGCGAGGCCTGGTGCAGCCCCACCTCCTCGCAGATGATCGTCGAGTACTGGGGCGGTCGGCTCACCAAACAGCAGCTCGCCTGGGTCGACCCGTCCTACGCCGACCCGCAGGTCTGCCACGCCGCCCGGTACACGTACGACTTCCAGTACGCGGGCTGCGGCAACTGGCCCTTCAACGCCGCCTACGCGGCCACCTTCCCCGGCCTCCAGGGCGTCGTCACCCGCCTCGGCTCCCTGACCGACCTGGAGACGCTGATCGCGGCCGGCATCCCGGCCATAACGTCCCAGTCCTTCCTGGAGAAGGAACTGACCGGGGCCGGATACGGCACCTCGGGCCACCTGATGACCGTGATCGGCTTCACCGCCGACGGCGACGTCATCGCCAACGACCCCGCCTCGGACGACAACGAGGCCGTGCGCCGCGTCTACAAGCGGCGCGAGTGGGAGAACATCTGGCTCAGGACCAAGCGGTACAACGCCACCGGCAAGGTCGTCTCCGGCACCGGCGGTGTCTGCTACCTGTACTTCCCGGCCCACCCGAGCCCCCGCCAGCGCAAGGCGCTCGCGGCGGTGGGCGTGCGCTGACACCCGCACCGCCCCGACGGCCCCCGGCACGCACCACCGCCGGGGGCCGTTGCCTGTGACCAAGGTCTCCGCCGCAAAAGCCGCCGACGGTGGCAAGGTGGACAGGGTCAGTGGGGGAGCCAGCAACCGTCCGAGGTCAGCGAGAAGTCATGAGCGCACACACCGCCACCGCCGCCCGCGTCCGCACCGGCGGCCCCAAGGACGACGGCCCGAAGGCCCTTGAGCATGTCATGGGCTGGACCCTCGTCGTGGTGATCGCGATGCTCGTCGTCCAGCTCGGCCTGCTGTGACCTGACCCGCGTGTGACCTGCCCCACGACCCGGCCTGGCATACTGCGGACTTCCCGCCGCCCGTAGGAGACCAGGGTCGAATTGAATATCAGTCAACAGCGTGCCGCCGCCCGCCCCCGGGCGCGCGGCACGGAGCGCTCGCTGGCCCGCCGTGCCGAACTCATCGCCATCGGGCGCAGGTTGTTCGCCGACACGTCGTACGACGCGCTCTCGATGGACGACATCGCCCGCCAGGCGAATGTGGCCAAGGGGCTGATCTACTACTACTTCCGGTCCAAGCGGGGCTACTACCTGGCCATCATCCAGGACTCCGTCGCCGGCCTGGTGACCACCGCGGCCGGCGGGACCGAACTGCCGCAGGTGGACCGCGTCCACCGCACCATCGACGGCTATCTGCGCTACGCCGAGCACCACCAGGCCGCGTACCGCGCGATCGTCAGCGGCGGCGTCGGCTTCGACGCCGAGGTGCACGCCATCCGCGACGGAGTGCGCGAGGCGATCGTCGAGACCATCGCCGAGGGCGCGTACGGCCGTCGCGACATCGGCCCGGTGGCCCGCATGGGGCTGCTCTCCTGGGTGTGCGGCGTCGAGGGCGCCACCCTGGACTGGATCGACCGTCCCGGACTGCCCCGCGAGACCATGCGCGACCTGCTGGTGAAGACGCTTGGCGGCGCCCTGCGCGCCGTCGAGGAGCTGGACCCGGCCCACCCGGCCCCACCGCCCGCCCGCCGGGACGCCTGACGCGGGGGCGGAGGCCCGAGCCGGCCTCCGCCCCCGCGCCCCCCGTGGGCCGGTCAGCCG
>NZ_WWHX01000343.1 GCF_009862125.1 Streptomyces sp. SID5910 | reverse complement strand
TTACCCGCGGCCGGTGGGTCGCTCAGCGGGCCGCCGCCGGGGCACCGGCCGACAAGGTCGTGCGGCGCGACGACCCGGACCGGTTCTCGTTCCTGGTCATCGGTGACACCGGAGAGGGCGACGACCCCCAGTACGCGGTCGTGCCGGGGCTGTTGAAGGAGGGCGGGGACACCCGGTTCGCCGTCCTCGCCAGCGACGTGATCTACCCGGTGGGCAGCGCCGACGACTACGGCACCAAGTTCTTCCGCCCGTACCGCGACTACCCGGCGCCGATCTACGCGATACCCGGCAACCACGACTGGTACGAGGACCTCGGCGGCTTCATGCGGGTCTTCTGCGACGACGCCCCGCCGCTGCCGCCCGAGCCCGCCCCACGCCCCCTCACCCGGGCGTGGCTGCGGTCCCGGCTGTGGCACCGGGCCCGCCCGGACGACGGCCGGCAGCTGGACGAGGCCCGCAAGCTGCGCTCCGCGCCCGGCCAGCAGGCCGTCCAGCCCGGCCCGTACTGGGCGATCGACGCCGGCCCGGTGCGGATCGTCGGCATCGACACGGGGCTGCTGGGCACCCTCGACGCCGAACAGGGCGCGTGGCTGCGCGAGGTGTCCCGGGGACCGCGCCCGAAGATCCTCGTCACCGGGTCTCCCCTGTACGTGGACGGCGAGCACCACCCGTGCGCCATCGAGGGCGGCGGCACCGTCGACGCCATCGTCCGCGACCCCGCGCACCGCTACGTCGCGGCGATCGGCGGCGACATCCACAACTACCAGCGCTATCCGGTCGACGTGGACGGCCGCACGATCCAGTACGTGGTCGCGGGCGGCGGCGGCGCGTTCATGCACGCCACCCACACCATCCCGCGGGTCTCGGTGGCCGGCGTCACCGAGGACGACTTCCGCTGCTATCCGCTGCGCGGCGACTCCCTCGCCTTCTACAGCGGGCTGTACGGGCGCCGGCTGCGGCTGCGGCGCTTCTTCACGCTGACGGAGACCGAGGCGACGGCCGTGATCGCCGAACGCCTCGGCATCCGCCCGGCCCGCGCCCCCGGCACCGGCGCGCGGGTCACCCGGCGCACCCGGCTGGTCGCCGGGCTGCTGGGCACCGGGCGCCGACCGGACCGCCGCAAGCGGTTCCGGCTGCCCGTGCGCAAGATCTACACGCAGCTGTTCTCGCCGGGTTCGGCGACGTACAGTCCGCCCTTCTTCAAGTGCTTCCTGCGGCTGGACGTCACCCCGGACGCGGTCCGGCTGCGCTGCCACGCCGCCACCGGCAACCGGGCGCAGGAGCTGGACCCGCCCGTCGAGGACGAGGTGGTGATCCCGCTCGGGTGACCGGGCGCCCTGGGCTCACCAGCGTCCCGGTTCGCTGCCGGTGAGCGGCGTCGACGCGGTGCCGTCCACGCCGACGGGCACCTCACCGGCGAGCATCACGCGGTGCATGGTCCTCGGGTGGTCCAGGTGGGCGTTGTCGGCGGGCGCGAGATGGATGGTGGCGCGGTTGTCCCAGAAGGCGACGCTGCCGGGCTCCCAGCGGAAGCGGACCGTGTACTCGGGCCGGGTCGCCTGCTCCACCAGCAGTTCCAGGACCGCCGCGCTCTCGGGGCGGGAGAGCCCGGCGATCTGCTCGACGTAGTAGCCGTTGACGAACAGGACCCGCTCGCCCGACTCCGGGTGGACGCGGACCAGCGGGTGCACGGTCGCGGTCTGGTGGTCGAGGAGGTGCCGGACGTAGGCGTCGTCGCCCGGCCGGGGCTGGTAGCCCACCCCGAGGCGGTGTTCGGCGCGCAGTCCGTCGACGAACGCGCGCATCGGGGCGGACAGTCCGGCGTAGGCGGCGGCGAGGTTGGCCCAGGTGGTGTCGCCGCCGTACGGCGGGACGGTCTCGGCGCGCAGGATCGTGGCGGCGGGCGGGTCGACGCGGGCGCCGTGGTCGCAGTGCCAGCCGCGCAGCAGGGTGTGGCGCCGGCGGCGCAGCCACTCGTCGTGCTCCATGCCGAACCGCCCGCCCAGCTCCAGCCGGTCGGCGGTCGTCTCGATCTCCGGGTGGTCCGGGGGCGACGCCTTGCCGCGCCGGGGCAGGACGACCGGTTCGCCGAAGCGGCGCGCGAACGCGACGTGTCCGGCGTGGTCGAGGCGCTGGTCGCGGAAGAACACCACCTTCCAGCGCAGCACCGCCGCGCGGACGGCGGCGACCTGTGCCTCGTCGAGGCCGGCGGCCAGGTCGACGCCGGTGATCTCGGCGCCGATGTGCCCGGCGACCGGTTTCACCTCGATCCCCGCGGCCTCGGTCGCCGTGCGTTCCGCCGTGGCCCTGTCCGTCGTCATGCGCGCTCCGTTGGTCGGTCGTCCGATGCGGCTGCTGCGGAGATGGTGGCAGTCTTCGCCCGGCCTGGCGACAGGGCCCCGGCGGGCTCTCCCGCCCCGTCCGGTTGAGCGTTGCCCGCCCTGTCCGTGACGCTGGAGGGGCGGCACACGGTCGTCACAGTCGAGGAAAGGTCCCGCAGTGATCAGTATCCCGGCGTACACGCTCAACGACGGCACCACGCTCCCCGCCCTGGGGCTCGGTACCTGGCCGATGAAGGACGACGAGGCGGAGCGGGCGGTCTCCGCCGCCCTGGAGACGGGCTATCGCCTGATCGACACGGCGACGAACTACCGCAACGAGACCGGCGTCGGCCGGGGCGTGGCCGGCAGCGGCGTCCCCCGCGAGGAGATCGTGGTGACGACCAAGCTGCCCGGCCGGCACCACGGCCACGAGGAGACGCTCGCCTCGTTCGAGGAGTCCCGCGTCCGGCTCGGCCTGGAGTACGTCGACCTGTACCTGATCCATTGGCCGCTGCCCCGCGTGGACAAGTACGTCGACTCGTGGAAGGCCATGATCAAGCTGCGCGAGGACGGTCTCGTGCGCTCGATCGGCGTCTCCAACTTCCTGGCGGAGCACATCGAGCGGCTGGAGAAGGAGACGGGTGTCCTGCCGTCCGTGAACCAGATCGAGCTGCACCCGCTGTTCCCGCAGGACGAGCTGCGCGCCTTCCACGAGCGCAAGGGCATCCGCACGGAGAGCTGGAGCCCGCTGGGCCGCGGCAGCGACGTGCTCGGCGACCCGGCCGTCATCGCCGTCGCCGAGGCGCACGGGGTGACGCCGGCCCAGGCCGTGCTGCGCTGGCACACCCAGCTCGGCTCGGTGCCGATCCCGAAGTCGGCGGACCCCGGGCGGCAGCGCGCGAACCTCGACGTGTTCGGCTTCACCCTGGACGACGCCCAGATGCGCGCCGTCGCCGACCGCGCGCACCGGCGGCTCGGCGGGGACCCGGAGGTGCACGAGGAGTTCTGACGGGGGTACCCGGCTCCCCGTCGGGGTACGGCGAGGCTGCGACGAGGGCCGGGAAGGAGCGGGACGTGGGCGAGGAGAACGGGCTGCGGGAGTACCGCGGCAAGCGCCGTTTCGACCGGACCGCCGAGCCCGCGGGACGCCGGCCGTCCGGCGAGGACGGCCGGCCCCGCTTCGTGGTGCAGATCCACGACGCGAGCACCCTGCACTTCGACTTCCGGTTGCAGGTGGCCGACGTGCTGAAGTCCTGGTCGGTGCCGAAGGGGCCGTCGGCGGACCCGAGCGACAAACGGCTCGCCGTGCCCACGGAGGACCATCCGATGGAGTACGAGGACTTCGAGGGCGTGATCCCCGCGGGCGAGTACGGCGGCGGCACGGTCATCGTCTGGGACCGCGGCACGTACGAGCCGCTGAGCCACGACCGCAAGGGGCGGCCGGTCGACTTCGGGGAGTCGCTCGCGCGCGGGCACGCCCGGTTCCGGCTGCACGGCGCCAAGCTGCGCGGCGAGTACGCGCTGACCCGGTTCCGCGGCGGGCACGGCCGGGACGAGGAGGAGGCGTGGCTCCTCGTGAAGACGGCGGGCGACGGGCAGCGGACGCACGGCACCCCGGACCCCCGGCGGGCCCGCTCGGCCCGCACCGGCCGCACGCTCGCCCGGGTCGCCGCGGAGGCGCGCGAGGGCTAGACGGCGGGGCGCTCTCGCTCTCCGGTGTCCCCGCCCGCGTTCCCGGTGTCATTCCGGGGGCAGTGGCTGTTCCGCCCAGATGGTCTTGCCGACCCCCGTCTGGCGGCTGCCCCAGCGCTGGGTGAGCTGGGCGACCAGCAGCAG
>NZ_WWHX01000342.1 GCF_009862125.1 Streptomyces sp. SID5910 | reverse complement strand
CCGGGCCCGGGACCCGAGCCGACGCCGCAGCCGCCGGGCCCCGGCCCGCAGCCGACTCCGCCGCCCCCGCATCCCGGTCCGCCGGAGCCCTCCCCGTCACCGATCCCGCCGGGCCCCGAGCCCGTACCGGACCCGGAACCGGGACCACCGCTGACCTGACCTGACCTGACCTGACGTGCGAGTGGCGGGCCGGGGCCGGCGTGCCGTGACCCGCGGCCCATCACCGCGGGCCGTGACTCGCAACGGGCGGCCCATGAGCCCCGCGCATCGCGGAGCACGGTGGACACGCCGCCACGGCTCGCGGGCGGCGTTCCGCGACTCGGTCGTGGCGCCCCGGCAGCCCTGCCCCGAGCCGAGACCCGCGACCCGCGGACGTGGTGGGGCGGCCGGTGAGCGCCACGCACCGCGTGGCGGCGGTGGACGGCCGCACCGGCCGCCCACCGCCGACGGCCGCGCGAACAACCGCCCACCGCCCACCGCCGACGGCCGCGCGAACAACCGCCCCCCGACGGCCCGGCCCCCGACCCCGCCCCCTACGCCGTGACCTCCGACCGGTCCCCGCCCCACAGTGTGTGGAACGTGCCGTCCCGGTCCGTCCGGCGGTACGTGTGCGCGCCGAAGAAGTCCCGCTGCCCCTGCGTCAGCGCCGCCGGCAGCCGGTCGGCGCGCAGCGCGTCGTAGTAGGCGAGGGCCGCGGCGAAGCCGGGGGTGGGGACGCCCTGGCGGGTGGCGGCGACCAGGACCTCGCGCCAGTCGTCCTGCGCGTCGGCGATCTCCTGGGCGAACGTCTCGTCCGACAGCAGGCTCGGCAGGTCGGGCCGGGCGTCGTAGGCGGCGCGGATGCGGTCCAGGAAGGCTGCGCGGATGATGCAGCCGCCGCGCCAGATCGCGGAGACCGCGCCCAGGTCGATGTCCCAGCCGTACTCCTCGCTGCCCGCCGCGATCTCGTGGAAGCCCTGCGTGTACGACACGATCTTCGACGCGTACAGCGCCTGCTCCACCCGGTCGGCGAAGGCGGCCGCCTCCGCCTCGCCCAGCGGGGACGCCTGCGGGCCCGCCAGCCCCCGCGAGGCCTCCCGCAGCGCGGCGTGGCCGGACAGCGACCGGGCGAAGACCGCCTCCGCGATGCCGGACACCGGCACGCCCAGGTCCAGCGCGATCTGCACGGTCCAGCGGCCCGTGCCCTTCTGCTCCGCCTGGTCGACGACGACGTCCACGAACGGCCTGCCCGTCGCCGCGTCCACGTGGGACAGCACCTCCGCCGTGATCTCGATCAGGTATGAGTCCAGGCGGCCCGTGTTCCAGGTGCGGAAGATGTCCGCGATCTCGGCGGGGGAGTACCCGGCGACGTCCCGCAGCAGCTGGTACGCCTCGCCGATCAGCTGCATGTCGGCGTACTCGATGCCGTTGTGGACCATCTTCACGAAGTGCCCGGCGCCGTCGGGACCGACGTGCGTCACACAGGGCGCCCCGTCCGCCGCCTTCGCGGAGATCTTCTCCAGCATGGGGCCCAGCGATTCGTACGACTCCTTCGAGCCACCCGGCATGATGCTCGGCCCGTTGAGGGCGCCCTCCTCGCCGCCCGAGACGCCGGTGCCGACGAAGTGGATGCCCTGCTCCCGCAGCGCGCGCTCGCGGCGCCGGGTGTCGGCGAAGTGGGCGTTGCCCCCGTCGATGATCATGTCGCCGGGCTCCAGCAGCGGCGCGAACTCCTGGATCACCGCGTCGGTCGGGTCACCGGCCTTCACCATCACCACCAGGCGCCGCGGACGCTCCAGCGCCGCCACGAACTCCTTGGCGGTCTCCGCCGCCACGAAGTCGCCCTCGCCCCCGAACTCCTCCACCAGCGCGTGCGTGCGTGACGCGGTCCGGTTGTGCACCGCGACCGTATAGCCGTTGCGGGCGAAGTTGCGGGCCAGATTGCGGCCCATGACCGCGAGTCCCGTCACGCCGATCTGGGCAGTGCTCATTGGCTTGGCTCCTCATGACCTCGGTGTCGGTGGTGCCGGTCGTGCGCGTCAGTATGCCGCTGGACCATCCTGACGTGCCGGTACACCGGCCGCACGTCCTGACCCGGCGGACTCCAGTACGCACGGGAGGGGCCCGCCGCCTCAGCGCCGGGCCGTACCGTCCGGCCAACGGGCGCCGCATCTTGGCCACTTGACGGGACGAACCGGCCGATTGCCGTCTTGTCATGGCCTGTTAACGGCGTTTACTTTTGCCCCTCCTGACGCAATGTCGAGGGGGATACCCATGGCCGTACGCGGCCGGCACCGCCGGTACCAGCCGAACAGGATCAACCGGGCCTCACTGACCGTCACCGCGGGGGGCGCCGGGATCGCGCTCCCGCTCATCGGCACCGGTACCGCTCACGCGGCCGAAGTGGACACCTGGGACAAGGTCGCCGCCTGCGAGTCCAGCGGCGACTGGGGCATCAACACGGGAAACGGCTACTACGGCGGGTTGCAGTTCACGCAGTCCACCTGGGAGGCCTTCGGCGGGACCGCGTACGCGCCGCGAGCGGATCTGGCCAGCAAGGACCAGCAGATCGCCGTCGCCGAGAAGGTGCTGGACGGGCAGGGCCCAGGCGCCTGGCCGGTGTGCTCGGTGCGGGCCGGACTGAGCCGGGGCGGCGGGACGCCCGACATCCGCCCGGCCGGGGGCGCGGAGAGACCCGGCGCGAAGCAGGACGGGAAGACCGCGGGGAAGTCGTCCGGCGGGACCGTGAAGAAGGCGGCCGAGAAGGCCGCCGGGACCTCCGGCAAGGCCCCCGACGTGCGTCCGCAGACGACACCGCAGTCCCGGGCGGGCAAGGCCCGGATGTACACGGTGGTCACCGGCGACACCCTGTCCGGCATCGCCGACAGCCAGCGGGTCCCGGGCGGCTGGAAGGGCCTGTACGAGGCCAACCGCGCCTCCATCGGCGCGGACCCGGACCTGATCCTGCCCGGCGAGCGGCTGGCGCTGCGCGGCGGGGGTGCCGCCACGGCGCCCCGCGCTGCGCACAAGGCGTCCCCGGCGGCCGAGCCGAAGCAGCAGAAGAAGCCGGCGGTCAAGCAGAAGCAGCCCAAGAAGTCGTCCTCGGACACCGGCAAGGACAAGGCCACCAGCGGTCACGCCCTCGTGGCGCCCGTCGACGCCTCCACCGGCACGCCCTACCACCAGGCGGGCTCGTCCTGGTCGAAGGGCTACCACACCGGCGTCGACTTCCCCGTCCCCACCGGCACCTCCGTGAAGGCGATCGCCGCGGGCCGGGTCGTCAGCGCGGGCTGGGGCGGCTCCTACGGGTACCAGGTCGTGGTCCGGCACGCCGACGGCCGCTACTCCCAGTACGCGCACCTGTCGGCGATCTCCGTGAAGGACGGCCAGTCCGTGGGCGTCGGCCAGCGCATCGGGCGGTCGGGCTCCACCGGCAACGTCACGGGCCCGCATCTGCACTTCGAGGTGCGGACGGGGCCCGGTTTCGGTTCGGACGTCGACCCGCTGGCGTATCTGCGGGCCGGCGGCGTCAGGATCTGATACGCACCCTGCGCCGGTCGACGACGGACAGCGGGACGTACGGGCCGCCGTAGAAGGGCCCGTACGTGATGACCCGGTCCTCGACCGCCGCGGGCTCCGCCGGTTCCGCGGCGGGCGCGGTGACCGGGACCGGCGGCGACACCGGGGCCGGGCCGGGGAGGAAGACCTTGGCGGGGCGCGGGGCGAGCGGCCGCGCGCCCCTGCCACCGGCCGGCGAGCCGTCGGCGGGGCCGGCGACCGTCTCGACCGCGCCGGCCGCCGTGCCGACCGCCAAGGGCGTGCCGGCCGCCGGCCCGGCCTCGGCCACCGGCTCGACCACCGTCGCTGTGTGGGTCACCGGCTCGAACGCCACCGACGCGCGCGGCGCCGCCGGCTCGCTCACCACCGGCCCGCTGGTGAGCGGTACGCCCGCGACCGGCCGGCCCGGGACGGACCCGCCCGCCGGCACCACGGCCGACGCACAGGCCGCCTCCGCCTCGGAGACCACCGACGCCCCGGACTCCGCACCGTCGGCCGCGGTCTCCGCGTCCGTCCCCGCCGCGGCCTCCCGCGCGAGTCGTTCCGTCGTCAGCAGGATCAGTCCGCCCGCGGCCACCACACCGCAGCTCAGCGCGAGCGCGGTGCCGGTCGTGCCGTAGCGGAAGGACTCGCCGAACATCGTGATGCCGACCACGGCCGCCACCACCGGGTTCACGACCGTCAGCACCGCCAGCGGGGCCGCGAGGCCGGCGCCCCGGTAGGAGGCCTGCGACAGCAGCATGCCGGCCGTGGCGAGCACGCCGATCACCGCCAGGGACGGCAGGTCGGCGGCCGTCACGCCGCCGGTCCAGTCGACCGCCACCGTCTTGGTGAACACCGAGGACATACCGAACGCGATGCCGGACGCGGTCGCCAGCAGCACGCTGCGCATCGCGGGATGCCGGTGCGCGGCCCGGCCGGCGATCATCAGCGTCACGATCGCGCCGGCCGTCACCACGGCCACCGTCACGCGCTGCGCGGTGTCCAGCGACTGGGCCTCGGAGGCGCCGACCAGGGACAGCAGACCGGCCAGACCGACCGTCGCCATGATCGCACCCCGCCAGGCCGTCGCACCGGCCCTGCGGCCCACGAACAGCGCGGCCATGGGCAGCGCGAACACGATGGTGAGGGCACCCAGCGGCTGGACCAGGCTCAGCGGGCCGTAGGCGAGGGCCACCACGTGCAGCAGACCGCCGAGGCCGTTGAGTCCGACCGCCGCCCACCAGCCGGGCCGGCGCAGCGGGGCGTACTCGGCACCGGTGGAGGACGCCGCGACGTGCTCCTGCACGATCGCTCCGCCCGCGTACGCGACGGCGGAGACGAGCGACAGCAGCACGGACAACGCGAGGGCGCTCATCGGCTGCTCCTCTGCGTGAGGCGGGGGGCCGGGGCCCGGCGCGGCGAACGGTCGTCATCCATGGACAACACGATGCCGTCCCAGGACCTTCCCGTCGTCGTCCCTGAGCACTCATTGGGTCCTACTACCGATGGAGTACGACGGCGGCGCCGTCCTCCCCAGGGTGGGCGCCGGGCGTCCCGGACCCCTGACCGTGCCCCGTAGGGGCCTTGATACTACTGCTCTCCGTGGACCTCGACCCCGGCCTCGCCGCCCTCCGCCCGCTCGGCGGCTTCTTCGTGCTGCGCGCCTCCCAGCCGCCCCCGCCCCGACCGCTCCCCACCCTCGCGCACGCCTACCGGGAGCACGCCAAGGACGGACGTGCCACCGACCTCCCGCACAGCCCGGCCGCAGACGGCCCCGCGCACGACCCCCTCGCCTTCCGCGTCCGCAAGGTCGCCGCCGCTCTCCGCGCCCCCGAGGCCCGCGTCGCCGCCTCCGTGACGCACCAGGGGCTCGCCGCCCGCCTCTGGTCGGTGACGCTCGGCTGCGCCGCCCTGTACGGCCGCGTCCCCGACCTGGACCCCGGTCTGCTGCACTGGGACCCCGACGCCTCCGCCCCCGACGACCTCTGGCTCGCCGAGGCGCGCCTCCGGCCGGCGGACCCCGCGACCGTCGCCGAGGTCATGCTCGACACCCACCTCACGCCCCTGACGGCCGCCCTGCACACCCGCCACCGCCTCGCGGCCGGACTGCTGTGGGGCAACGCCGCCTCCGCCCTGGCCGGTGCCTCCCGCGAACTGGACCGCTGGGCCCGCCGCCACGCCCGTACCGACGCCGCCGCCCGCGCCCGCTCGCTCACCGCCGGCCTGCTCGGGCACCCGCTCCTCGCCGGGACCGGCACCCTCACGGGCACCGCCTTCCGGCGCCGCAGCTGCTGCCTCTACTACCGGGTGCCCGGCGGCGGCGTATGCGGCGACTGCTGCTTCCATGAGCCCCCTCGGACCCCACGCCCACCCGACTCCCCACCGCCGCCTCGCTCTTCGGGCCTCCCGCGCTCTTCCCCGGGCGCCCCGTCTGAGTGACCATGAAGGGGACCAGCCGCCGAGCAGGGGAGGTTCCGGGTGCGTGTGGGACTGCTGACCCGGGAGTATCCGCCCGACGTGTACGGCGGCGCGGGCGTCCACGTCGAGTTCCTCGCCCGGGAGCTCGGCCGCCTCGTCGACCTGGACGTGCACTGCTGGGGCGAGGGCCGCGCCGACGGCGTGCTGCGCCACCGCCCGTGGCCCGCCCTCGACGGCGCCAACGACGCGCTGCGCACCTTCTCCGTGGACCTCGCCATGGCCGCCGCCCTGGAGGGCCGCGAGCTCGTGCACTCCCACACCTGGTACGCGAACCTCGGCGGCCGGCTCGCCCAGCAGCTCTACGGCATCCCGCACGTCGTGACCGCCCACTCCCTGGAGCCGCTGCGCCCCTGGAAGGCCGAGCAGCTCGGCGGCGGCTACGCCCTGTCGAGCTGGGCCGAGCGCGGCGCCGTGGAGTCCGCCGACGCCGTCGTCGCGGTGTCCGGCGCGATGCGCGAGGACATCCTCGCCTGCTATCCGGCGCTGGACGCGTCCCGGGTCCACGTCATCCACAACGGCATCGACACCACCCTGTACCGGCCGGACCCCGACACCGACGTGCTGGACCGGATCGGCCTGGACCGCTCCCGGCCCTACGTCCTGTTCGTCGGCCGCATCACCCGCCAGAAGGGCGTGCCCCATCTGCTGCGGGCGGTGCGCGGCATCGACCCGGCCGCGCAGGTCGTGCTGTGCGCGGGCGCCCCGGACACCCCCGAGATCGACCAGGAGTTCCGCGACCTCTTCGCCGGACTGAGCCAGGCCCGCGAGGGCGTGCACTGGATCCCGCGGATGCTGCCGCGCCCGGAGGTCATCCAGCTGCTGACCCACGCCGCCGTCTTCGTGTGCCCGTCGGTGTACGAACCGCTCGGCATCGTCAACCTGGAGGCGATGGCCTGCGGCACGCCCGTGGTGGCCTCCCGCGTCGGCGGCATCCCCGAGGTCGTGGCGGACGGCGAAACGGGGGTACTCGTGTCCAAGGACGACAGCAAGGACGACAAGCGGGACGACGACTTCGAGGCGGGCCTCACCCGCGCCCTGGACTCCGTCCTCGGCGATCCGGGGGCCGCCCGGCGGATGGGCGAGGCGGGACGGGAGCGGGCGGTGGAGGAGTTCGGCTGGGACGCGGTCGCCCGCCGCACGGTCCGGCTCTACGAGGAGATGCTCGAACAGGCTTAGGCGGTCGGGCCCACGGGCAGGCATGGGCCACCAACGAGGGTGAGGGGAGCGGCCATGCGTCGTGGTGGTCCTTCGGTGCTGGGAATCGTGCTGGCGGGCGGGGAGGGCAAGCGCCTGATGCCCTTGACCGCCGACCGCGCCAAACCCGCGGTCACCTTCGGCGGCACGTACCGCCTGGTCGACTTCGTGCTGTCCAACCTGGTCAACGGCGACATCCTGCGGATCTGCGTCCTCACGCAGTACAAGTCGCACTCGCTGGACCGGCACATCACCACCACCTGGCGGATGTCGAGCCTGCTCGGCAACTACGTCACGCCGGTGCCCGCGCAGCAGCGTCTCGGCCCGCGCTGGTACCTGGGCAGCGCCGACGCGATCCTCCAGTCGCTGAACCTGGTCCACGACGAGCAGCCCGAGTACGTCGCGGTGTTCGGCGCCGACCACGTGTACCGGATGGACCCGCGCCAGATGCTCGCCCAGCACATCGAGTCGGGGGCGGGCGTGACCGTGGCGGGCATCCGGGTGCCGCGCTCCGAGTCCTCGTCGTTCGGCGTGATCACCTCGGGGTCGGACGGCCGCACCGTCACCGGCTTCCTGGAGAAGCCCGCCGACCCGCCGGGGCTCGCCGACGCCCCCGACTGCGTCTTCGCCTCGATGGGCAACTACATCTTCACCACCAAGGCCCTCATCGACGCCCTCCAGCGGGACGCCGAGGACCCGCGGTCCGTGCACGACATGGGCGGCTCGATCCTGCCCCAGCTCACCGACCGGGGCGAGGCCGCGCTCTACGACTTCAGCGCCAACCACGTGCCGGGGGAGACCTCCCGAGACCAGGGGTACTGGCGGGACGTCGGCACCCTCGACGCGTACTACGACGCCCACATGGACCTGATCGCCGAGCGGCCCGCCTTCAACCTCTACAACCGCGACTGGCCGATCTACACCCACTCCACCCAGCTGTCGCCGGCCCGCTTCAACGCCGGCGGCATGGCCGGTGAGTCGATCATCAGCGCGGGGTGCCTGATCCGCGGCCAGGTCTCCCGGTCCGTGCTGTCGCCGGGCGTGGTGGTCGACCCCGGGGCGGTCGTGCAGGGCTCGGTGCTGCACGACAACGTGCACATCGGCCGGGGCGCCGTGGTGCGCGGGGCGGTGCTGGACAAGAACGTCGAGGTGCCGCCGGGC
>NZ_WWHX01000341.1 GCF_009862125.1 Streptomyces sp. SID5910 | reverse complement strand
CAGAAGACCGCCAGATCCCGCCCCGTGGAGAACAGCCCCGCATGCCCCGCCACCCCACCCAGCGCCCAGGCGTTCTCGTCGTGGACGACCCCCCGCAGCATCCCCCGGTCCGCCTTCGCCCACGGCCGCCGCTGGTCCTCCGTCGCCGCCGCCCCCGGACACGGCCCGAAGCGCGTCGCGGTCATCCCCAGCGGCCGCGTGATCCCGTCCCGCACGAGCACGTCGAGGCGCCGCCCGCTCACCCGCTCCAGCACCTGCTGGAGGAGCAGCATGTTCAGGTCGGAGTAGCAGTACGTCCCCGGCACCCCCACCGGCGGCTCCGCCCGCAGCCGCCGCAGCCGTTCCTCACCGTCGGCGCAGTCGTACAGCGGCAGTTCGGGCCGCAGCCCCGAGGTGTGCGTGAGCAGTTGCCGCACGGTCACCCCGTACGCCGCGGCCCCGCGGAAGTCGGGCAGGTACGCCCCCACCTCCGCGTCGATGCCGAGCGTCCCGCGCTCGATCTGCTGCACGGCGGCGACCGCGGTGAACAGCTTGGTCAGCGACGCCAGGTCGAAGGGCGTACCGACGGTCATCGGCACCCGCGCCCCGGCCGGCAGCTCCACCCCCGCGTCGGTGCCCGGGTCGTACGACGCGTACCGCACGGCCCACCCCGCCGCCTCCTCGACGGCGAGCACGGGCCCGCGCCCCACGGCCACGACGGCACCGGCGGCCCAGGGCCGCTCGCCGGCCGTAAGCGCGTGCACGTCCGCGACGACAGCACGGAGCTGCCCGGGATCGAGCCCGGCCCGCTCCGGTGTGTCGGCCCGCAGTCTCGGAGCGCTCAGCTCCCCACCTCCTTCTCCGCAGCACCCGCAGCCCCCGCAGGCCGGCACATCCCGAGGAAGAACCCCAGCGCCACCACCCCCGCCCCCAGCTGCACGATCGCCATGGGCAGCGCGGTGTCCTTCCCGGCGATCCCGACCAGCGGAGAGGCGACGGCCCCGATGAGGAAGGAGGACGTGCCGAGCAGCGCCGAAGCCGACCCGGCCGACTGCTTGACCCGCATCAGCGCGAGCGCCTGCGTGTTGGGCAGGCTGATCCCCATCGCGGACATCAGCACGAACAGCGCCCCGGCGATCGGCGCGAGCCCGACGTCGCCGAAGACGCCGAGGGCCATCAGCAGCAGCGCGGTCGCGGCGGCGATGACGACGAGGAGGCCGACGCACAGCACCCGGTCCAGGCTGACCCGCCCGACGAGGATCTTGCCGTTGATCTGCCCGACGACGACCAGGCCGATCGAGTTGAGCCCGAACAGCAGGCTGAAGGTCTGCGGGGAGGCGCCGTAGATCTCCTGGACGACGAACGGCGAGGCCGAGATGTAGGCGAACAGCGAGGCGAAGGCGAAACCGCCGGCGAGCATGTACCCGGTGAAGGCCCGGTCGGCGAGCAGGCCGCGCATCGAACGGAGCGTGTCGCCGACCCCGCCGGAGTGCCGTTCGGCCTCGGGCAGCGTCTCGGGCAGCTTGGCCCACACGACCCCGCCGAGCAGCACCCCGACCACGGTGAGCACCACGAACACGCCCCGCCAGTCCGTCACCCGCAGGATCTGCCCGCCGATGAGGGGCGCGACGACGGGGGCGACGCCGGAGATCAGCATGAGGGTGGAGAAGAACCGGGCCATGGCCACACCGTCGTAGAGGTCGCGTACGACGGCCCGCGCGATGACGATGGCGGCGGCCCCGGCGAGGCCCTGCGCCAGCCGGAAGGCGACCAGCAGCTCGACGGTGGGCGCGAGCGCGCACAGGGCGGTGGCGACGACGTACACGGCGAGGCCGGTCAGCAGCGGACGCCGGCGGCCCCACCGGTCGCTCATGGGCCCGACGACGAGCTGGCCGAGGGCCATGCCGGCCAGGCAGGCGGTGAGCGTGAGCTGGACGGTGGCGGCCGGCGCGTGCAGGGACTCGGTGACCTCCGGCAGCGAGGGGAGGTACATGTCCATGGCCAGCGGCGGGGTGGCGGTGAGGCCCCCCAGGACGAGCGTGACGAGCAGCCCGGCACGCCGCGTATCAGGTGATGCGGCGTTCGGCTGTGCGGCGTTCGACAGCTCGGCGTTCGACTGCTCGGCGTACGACTTCTCGGCGTTCGACGCCGACGCGTCCGGTATCGACGGCCCGCGCTCCGGCATGCGCCCCTCCCTCTTCGACGGATCCGGCACCTATGCTCTCAGCTCGTACGGGCTGGTCCGAACGTGAGCGAGGGTGGGGACAGGGTGGCCGAGCAGAGGGTGCGCTGGGGGATTCTGGCGACCGGTGGCATGGCGGCGACGTTCACCGCGGATCTGGTCGATCTGCCGGACGCGGAGGTCGTGGCGGTCGCGTCGCGGACGGAGGCGTCGGCGAAGGCGTTCGCGGAGCGGTTCGGGATACCGCGGGCGTACGGCGACTGGGAGTCGCTGGCACGGGACGAGGACGTCGACGTCGTCTACGTCGCCACGCCTCACGCGTCGCACCGGGCCGCCGCGGGCCTGTGCCTGACGGCGGGCCGGAACGTGCTGTGCGAGAAGCCGTTCACGCTGAACGTGCGCGAGGCGGAGGAGCTGGTCGCCCTCGCCCGGGAGCGCGGGGTCTTCCTGATGGAAGCGATGTGGATGTACTGCAATCCGCTGGTGCGGCGCCTGAAGGCACTGGTGGACGACGGCGCGATCGGCGAAGTGCGCACGCTCCAGGCGGACTTCGGGCTGGCGGGCCCGTTCCCGCCGGCGCACCGGCTGCGGGACCCGGCGCAGGGCGGCGGCGCGCTGCTGGACCTGGGGGTGTACCCGGTGTCGTTCGCGCAGCTGCTGCTCGGTGAGCCGGCGGAGGTGACGGCGCGGGCGGTGCTCTCGCCGGAGGGCGTCGACCTCCAGACGGGCGCGCTGCTCTCGTACGACGGCGGCGCGCTCGCCTCGCTGCACTGCTCCATCACGGGCGGTACGCCCAACACCGCGTCCGTCACCGGCTCGGAGGGCCGCATCGACATACCGGGCGGCTTCTTCGCCCCGGAGCGCTTCGTGCTGCACCGGGACGGCCGCGACCCCGAGGAGTTCACGGCCGACCCGGCGGACGGCCCCCGGGTCAGCCTGCGGCACGAGGCCCGGGAGGTGATGCGGG
Organism: Streptomyces sp. SID5910; assembly: GCF_009862125.1. GTDB lineage: Bacteria > Actinomycetota > Actinomycetes > Streptomycetales > Streptomycetaceae > Streptomyces. The sequence goes on along the minus strand of NZ_WWHX01000341.1, from coordinate 2,618 downwards.
CGCTGCGGGCCGGTGAGACGGAGTCGCCGCTGGTCCCGCTGGACGGCACGCTCGCGGTGATGCGGACGCTGGACGCGATCCGCGACCGCGTCGGCGTCCGCTACCCGGGCGAACACACCACCGCGCACACCACTGGACAGACGGCCGACCACCCCACCGACCCGTCCGCGCCCCGCGAGGTCACGCCGGCTTGAGCCCCTGCTCCCCCACCTCCGTGACGAAGGAGGCGGCGGTCGTGAGCGGCGCGCCCTCGGTGGTCACGTGGGACACCGTCTTGAAGTCGGCGCGCGCCAGCTCACGGCCGAGGGACACCGTCGCGTAGCCGCGCAGGCCGTTGTAGAACCTGAGGTGCGGGTTGGCGGCCATGTAGGTGTCCCAGTTGGACGGCTTCGCGGAGCCGTCGCCGCCGCTGGTGACGGACGAGGTGACGATCTCGGTCCCCAGGGTCCGCGAACCGGGGTCGGAGAAGTCGCGCTTGATGTCGAAGCCGTAGTGGACGTGCACGTCGCCGGTGAGGACCATCAGGTTCTCGACACCGGCGGCCTGCGCACCGGCCAGCACGCGTTCGCGGGAGGCCGGGTAGCCGTCCCAGGAGTCCATGGAGACCTTGGACGGCGTGGTGGTGGAGCTGTACCGCTGGGCGAAGGTGACCTGCTGGGGCACGACGTTCCACACGGCGTCCGAGCGGTGCCAGCCGTTGATCAGCCAGCGCTCCTGGGCGTCGCCGGTCAGCGTGCGCGAGGGGTCCTCGGACTCGGGTCCCGGGTACTGCCAGCCGTCGCCGTAGGCCTGGTCGGAGCGGTACTGGCGGGTGTCGAGCACGTCGAACTGGGCGAGGCGGCCCCAGTGCAGGCGCCGGTACAGCCTGAGGTCCGGCCCGTCGGGCAGCTGCGGGCGGCGCAGCGGCATGTTCTCCCAGTAGGCGCGGTAGGCGGCGGCCCGGCGCAGCAGGAACTCCTCGGGCGGGACGCTGTTCTCCGGGGTGTCGCCCGCGTAGTTGTTCTCGGTCTCGTGGTCGTCCCAGGTGACGACGAAGGGGTGCGCGGCGTGCGCGGCCCGCAGGTCGGGGTCGGACTTGTAGAGGGCGTACCGCAGGCGGTAGTCCTCCAGGGTCACGGTCTCGTGGTTGAAGAGCGAGGGCAGGGTCCCGGCCGGGTAGGCGCGGGAGCCGCCGACGGCGTTCACGGCGTACTCGTAGAGGTAGTCGCCGAGATGGAAGACGACATCCACGTCCTCCTCGGCGAGGTGCTTGTACGCGGTGTAGTAGCCCTGGTCGTAGCGCTGGCAGGAGACCAGGCCGAAGGTGAGCTCGGCGCTGCGGCTGCCCGCCGGGGGCGCGGTTCGGGTGCGGCCGACGGGGCTGACGTGGCGGCCGGCGCGGAAGCGGTAGTAGTAGACGTGGCCCGGGGCGAGGTGGCCGACCTCGACGTGGACGGTGTGGTGGAACTCGGGGTGGGCGGTGGTGGTGCCCCGTCTGACGACGCGGCGGAAGCGTTCGTCGAGGGCGAGTTCCCAGCCGACGTCGACGCGTTTCGCGGGCAGTCCGCTGTCGGCCTGGTAGGGCGCGGGGGCGAGGCGTGTCCACAGCAGGACGGAGTCGGGCAGCGGGTCGCCGGAGGCGACGCCGAGCGTGAAGGGGTCGCCGGGCAGCCGGGCGGGGTCGAGTTCCGCGGCGCTCGCGGTGCCGGCGGCGGGCAGGTTCACGGAGAAGGCGAGCGCGGCGGCGGCGCCGGTGACGGTCAGGAAGCGGCGGCGGCCCAGGTGGCGGGCGGCGGCGCGGAGTTCGGGGGCGTGCGGGGGCCGGGCGGCGGCCTGGGCGCGGCTGGTGGCCTGGTGGTTCGCGGGTGTCATCCGTTCCTCCCCTTGCGGTGGGTGCAAGGGGCATTCGAATGGCCCGGGACGACGTCACCTTGGCGCGAGCATGACGACCCCGTGGCGGACGGATGAGTTCCGCATGATCCCCCGCCCCACCCCCACGCGTACGCTGCGGCCTCATGAACACCGTGAGAACCGCTGACGAGGGGACGTACGACATGACGACCGGCCGCGAGGGGCGCGAGGGGCGCGAGAGGATCGCCGTGGTGACGGGCGCCGGTTCCGGCATCGGCCGCGCGGTCGCCGCCGAACTGCTGCGCGCGGGCTGGACGCTGGCCCTGGCGGGCCGGCGCACCGAGACCCTGGAGGAGACGGCCGCCCTCGTCCCCGGGAGCACCGCCCTCGCCGTACGGACCGACGTGTCACGGCCCGAGGACGTGACGGCCCTGTTCGCCGCCGTACGCGAGCGCTTCGGACGCCTGGACCTGCTGTTCAACAACGCCGGGACGTTCGGCCCGGGCGGCGTGCCGGTCGAGGAACTGCCCTACGACGCGTGGCGGCACGTGGTGGACACCAACCTCAACGGGGCGTTCCTGTGCGCGCAGGCGGCGTACCGGCAGATGAAGGAGCAGGACCCGCAGGGCGGCCGGATCATCAACAACGGCTCGATCTCCGCGCACACGCCCCGCCCGCACTCGGTGGCGTACACGGCGACCAAGCACGCGCTGACGGGCCTGACCAAGTCCCTCTCCCTGGACGGCAGGCCCTACGGCATCGCGGTCGGCCAGATCGACATCGGCAAA
>NZ_WWHX01000340.1 GCF_009862125.1 Streptomyces sp. SID5910 | reverse complement strand
GTCCTCAAACGCCGGACGGGCTGAAGACAGCCGGGCGGGCTGAAGAATTACGGCACGACGACGATCTTCCTCCCCACGCCCGCCGCGAATTGCTCCAGCGCCTCCGGGTAGCGGGCCAGCTCGATGCGGTCGCTGATGAAGACGTCCGGGTCCAGGACGCCGTTCGCGAAGAGTTCCGCCGCGCGCTCGTAGCTGTGCAGGACCGCCATCGAACCCGTGATGGTGATCTCCTGGTTGTAGATGCGGTACGGGTCGATCTGGACGCGCGTCGCGTAGTCGGCCACGCCGAACTGGAGGAACGTGCCCGCCTTGGCGACCCGGTCCAGGCCGTCCTGGATCGCCGCCGCGTTGCCCGTGGCGTCGATGACCAGGTCCCAGCCCTGAGGGCGGTCCAGCTCGTCCGGGGTCGCGGCCGAGGCCGAGACGCCGAGGCCGCGGGCCGTCTCCAGGCGGGCCGGGTTGAGGTCCACCACGTCCACGCTCGCCGCGCCGGTCCTCTTGGCCAGCTCCAGCATCATCAGGCCCATCGTGCCGGAGCCGTAGATGAGGACGTGGGCGCCGAGGCGGGACTGGAGGACGTCGTAGCCGCGGACGGCGCAGGACAGGGGCTCGATCAGGGCGGCGTCCTGGGTGCGGACGTGCTCGGGGAGCTTCACGCAGTTCGCGACCGGTGCGACCGCGTACTGCGCCGCGCCGCCCGCCGTCGTGACGCCGATGGCGGCCCAGCGTTCGCAGAGGTTGTTGTGGCCGGTGCGGCAGTAGCGGCACTCGTGGCAGTAGAGGGACGGGTCGACGGCCACCCGGTCGCCGACCGCCACCTCCGTGACCTGGGTGCCCACGCCGACCACGGCGCCGGCGAACTCGTGGCCCGGCACGATCGGCAGCTTGGGCGCGAACTCGCCCTGGAGGATGTGCAGGTCGGTGCCGCACAGGCCGCACGCGGCGACCTCGACGACGACCTCGCGCGGTCCTGGCGTCGGGTCGGGGACCTCGGTGACGACGGCGCGGCCCACGGACTCGATGACGGCGGCCTTCATTTCACGGCTCCCAACGACAGGCCCTGGACCAGTTTGTCCTGGGCGGCGAACCCCGCGGCGAGCACCGGCAGGGAGATGACGAGCGACGCGGCGCACACCTTGGCCAGGAAGAGGCCCTGGCTGGTGATGAAGCCGGTCAGGAAGACGGGGGCGGTCTCGGCGACCACGCCCGTCAGCACCCGGGCGAAGAGCAGTTCGTTCCAGCTGAAGATGAAGCAGATGAGGGACGTGGCGGCGATGCCCGGGAGGGCGATGGGGGCGACGACGCGGGCCAGGATCGTCGGCAGCTTCGCGCCGTCCACCCTCGCGGCCTCGATGATCGCGACCGGGACCTCGGCGAGGAAGGACTGCATCATCCAGACCGCGATCGGCAGGTTCATCGACGTGTAGAGGATGACCAGCAGCCAGATGTTGTCCAGCATGTCCGTGTTCTTGGCGAACAGGTAGATCGGCAGCAGGCCCGCGACCACCGGCAGCATCTTGGTGGAGAGGAAGAAGAACAGGACGTCCGTCCACTTCTTCACCGGGCGGATGGACAGCGCGTAGGCGGCGGGGAGGGCGAGGACCAGGACGAACAGGGTCGACGCGATCGACGCCACCGCCGAGTTGACCAGCGCCGGCCAGGGGCTCGCACCGCCGCCGGCGCCGAAGAACTCGCGGTAGCCGTCCAGGGTGAGGGACGCCGCGAAGGACGGCGGGTTGGTGGCCGCGTCCTCCTCCGAGTGGAAGGAGGTCAGCGCCATCCACGCGATGGGCAGGAAGAAGACGATCCCGGCCAGCCAGGCGACCAGGCCAAGACCGGCGCCTGCCTTGCGGCGGGGGCGGGCCGGCTTGGTGTCGGTGACGACGGGGCGTACGGCGGTGGCGGTCATGAACGGCCGACCTCCTCGCGGAACAGGGACGACACCACGCGCAGCGCGAAGGTGGCGATGATGATCGAGCCGATGACGACCAGGACGCCCGCGGCCGAGGCGAGGCCGTTCTCGTGGGCCTGGTAGAAGCTCTGGTAGACGGTGTAGGGCAGGTTGGCGGTGCCCAGGCCGCCGGACGTGAGGGTGAAGACGGCGTCGAAGTTCTGGACGATGTAGATCGAGCCGAGCAGGGCGCCCAGTTCGAGGTAGCGCCGCAGGTGGGGCAGGGTGAGGTGGACGAAGATCTGCCAGTCGCTCGCGCCGTCCACGCGAGCGGCCTCGATCTGCTGCTGGTCCCGGCTCTGGAGACCGGCCAGCAGGATCAGCATCATGAACGGCGTCCACTGCCATACGAGGGAGAGCTCGACCGCGAGCAGCGGGGTGTTGGAGATCCAATCGGGCTGCGGCCCGCCGACGTAGTGCAACAGGCCGTTGAGCAGCCCGTATTCGGGGTTGTAGAGGACGTGCTTCCACAGCAGGGCCGCGGCCACCGGGACCACCAGGAACGGGGCGATCAGCAGGGTGCGGACCACGCCCCGGCCCTTGAAGCGGCGGTCGAGGAGCAGGGCGAGGGCGAGGCCGATGACCAGGCTGGCGAGGACCACCGCCACGGTCAGCAGGATCGTCGTCCACACCGACTTGCGCAGGTCCGGGTCGGTGAGGACGTCGCCGTAGTTGGCGAGGCCGGTGAAGTGGCGGGCGTCGGGGTAGAGGGCGTTCCAGTCGAAGAGGGAGATCACCAGCGTGGCCACGAAGGGCAGCTGGGTGACCGCGATCATGAAGATCAGGGCGGGGAGGAGCGGGGCCCGGGTGGCCCAGGCGCGCAGCCGGGACGACGGCGGGCGGACGGCGGTGCGGGGGTGGTCGGGTGCGGCCGCGGGGGCCGAGGTCGTGGCGGTCATCGTCCCTCGTACTCCTCGGAGATCTTCTCGGCGAGCTGCTGGGACTTCTTCAGGGCCTCCTCGACGGACTGGCGTCCGGCGATGGCCGCGCTGATCTCCTGGGAGACCTTCGTGCCGAGGTCGGTGAACTCGGGGATGCCGACGAACTGGATGCCGGGCGCGGGGCGCGGCTGCACGCCGGGGTCGCCCGGCTTGGCGCCCTCGATGGCCTCGCGGGTCATCTCCTGGAAGGCGGCGGCCTCTTCGCGGTAGGCCGGGTTCTGGTACGTCGAGGCGCGCTTGCCGGCCGGGACGTCGGACCAGCCGACCTTGTCGCCGACGAGCTGCTCGTACTCCTTGCTCGACGCCCAGGAGACGAACTTCCAGGCCTTGTCGGGGTTGCGGGACGCCTTCTGGATGCCCCAGGCCCAGGTGTAGAGCCAGCCGGAGGAGTCGGTCTTCTCGACGGGGGCGGGCGCGTAGCCGATCTTGCCCTTGACCGGGGACTTGGCCGACTCCAGGGAGCCCGCCGCCGACGTGGCGTCGTACCACATGGCGACCTTGCCCTGGGTCAGGTTGTTCAGGCACTCGGCGAAGCCGGACTGGGCGGCGCCGGACTCGCCGTGCTCACGGACGAGGTCGACATAGAACTTCGTCGCCTTCTGCCACTCGGGCGAGTCGAGCCGGGCCTGCCAGTCCTTGTCGAACCAGGTGCCGCCGAAGGTGTTGACGACCGTCGTCAGCGGCGCCATCAGCTCGCCCCAGCCGGGCAGTCCGCGCAGGCAGACGCCCTTCATGCCGGGCTCGGCCCCGTCGAGCTTCTCGGCGAAGGAGGCCACCTGCGTCCAGGTGGGGTGCGCGGGCATCGTCAGGCCCGCCTCGGCGAACAGGTCCTTGCGGTACATGAGGAAGGACGACTCGCCGTAGAAGGGCTGCCCGTAGAGCTTGCCGTCGTCGCCGGTGAGCGACTCGCGCATCGGCCCCAGGATGTCCTTCTCGTCGTACGCCGCGTCCTTGGCGACGTAGGGGTCCATCTCGTGCAGCCACTCGTTGCGGGCGTAGATCGGTATCTCGTAGTTGGAGAGGGTGGCGACGTCGTACTGGCCGGCCTGGTTGGCGAAGTCCTGGCTGATCTTGTCGCGGACGTCGTTCTCCGGCAGGACGGTGAAGTTCACCTTGATGCCGGTCTCCTTGGTGAAGTGGTCGGCGGTGAGCTTCTGGAGCTCGGTCATCTGCGGGTTGTTGACCATCAGGACGTTGATGGCGTCGCCGCCCGACCCCGCTCCGCCCGCCCCGACCCAGCAGCCGGAGAGCAGCGGGGCGAGCAGCGTCCCTGCGGCGGCCGTGGCGAGCAGGGCTCGCGGCCTCCGTCGGCTCTGGGTTCGCATGGATCGCTCCTGAATATTTGGGGAGGTATGGGGCGTTGAGGGGTGTGGGGGTGCCCCGGTGGTGTGCCCCGTGGTGCGGGTGGTGTGGGTGGTGCAGCGGTGTGGGTGGTGCCGGTGGTGCAGCGGTGTGGGTGGTGCCGGTGGTGCGGGTGATGGTCAGACGCGGATGACCTGCGGGCCGAGCAGCGAGTAGCGGTGGGCCTCGGCCGCGGGCAGCAGGGTGCTGGTGACGATGGCCTCCAGCGCGCCGATCTCCGCGAAACGGCAGAAGCTGACCGCGCCGAACTTGGTGTGCGTGCCGGCGAACACGGTGCGGCGGGCGGCGCGGACGGCCTGTGTCTTGACCTCGCTGACGGCGGGGTCGGGGGTGGTCAGACCGTGCTCGCGGGAGATGCCGTTGGCGCCGATGTACGCCAGGTCGACGACGAACCCGGCGAGCATCTTCGTCGTCCAGTGGTCGACGGTGGCGAGGGTGCCCGAGCGGACCCGGCCGCCGAGCAGCAGCACGGACATGCCGTCGGCCTCGGCGAGGGCGCCCGCGACCGGCAGGGACGCGGTGACCACGGTCAGCGGGCGGTCGCGGGGGAGGGCCTCGGCGATGAGCTGCGGGGTGAAGCCCTCGTCGACGAAGACCGTCTCGGCGTCGCCGAGCAGCTCGGCGGCGGCGGAGGCGATCCTGCGCTTCTCGGGGACGTGGCTGGTGGCGCGGAAGGCGAGCGTGGTCTCGAAGCCGGCGCTCTCCACCGGGTAGGCCCCGCCGTGGGTGCGGCGCACCAGGCCGTGGTCCTCCAGGGCGCGCAGGTCACGCCGTACGGTCTCCTTGGCCACGCCCAGTTCGGCCGCCAGCGCGGTGACGTCGACCGAGCCGGTGGCGCGGGCGGCCCGTACGATCTCGCGCTGCCGTTCCTCCGCCGTCCTCGTGCTCATGCCGAACACCCGCCTCACCGCCTCGTCGCCGTGTCCTTGCCCGTTCGGGCCCCGTGCGGCCCTTGGGTGAAGTTCTACAGCGGCTCCGCGGCACTGACCAGGCCTGTTGCGGGCCCGATGCTGCCCGGTTGTGCCCGCTTCGGTCATACGGCGCCCGTCGCGGACCTGGGAGGCAGCGGTGTAAGGGGTGGGAACGGGCAGCGCGGGCGCCCGCATACGGGGGCGGGCGGGCCCGTTCGGTGCCCGCCCGCCCGTCGTGGGGTCGTGTTCCGGTCAGTACGGCCAGATCGGGGGGTCGGTCACGAAGTGGCCGCCGAGGCACGCGTGCGCCGGGTCGTCCGGGTCGAGGTCGCCCTGTTCGGCGATGAGCTTCTCGGCGTACGGCTCGGAGTCGTCCTGCGGTGTGTAGCCGAGCGCCCGCGCGGAGGTGAGGTCCCACCACAGGCGGGTGTTGGCCGAGGATCCGTACACGACGGTGTGGCCGACGTCCTCCGCGGTGAGGGCCGCGTGGAAGAGGCGGGCGCCGTCCGGCGGGCTCATCCACACCGAGAGCATGCGCACGCTGGTCGGCTGGGGGAAGCAGGAGCCGATGCGGACGGAGACGGTCTCGATGCCGTGCTTGTCCCAGTAGAGCTGGGCGAGGTCCTCGCCGAAGCACTTGGACAGGCCGTAGAAGGTGTCCGGGCGGTGCGGGGTGCCGACCGGGATGAGGGGGTCATCGCCCTGCGGGCGGGGCGTGTAGCCGACGGCGTGGTTGGAGGAGGCGAAGACGACGCGTCCGACGCCTTCCTCGCGGGCGGCCTCGTACAGGTGGTAGGTGCCCTCGATGTTCGCCTTGAGGATCTTGTCGAAGGAGGCTTCCAGGGAGATGCCGGCGAGGTGGATGATCGCGTCGACGCCCCGCACCGCCTCACGCACGGCGTCCCGGTCGGCGAGGTCGGCGACGATCGCGTCCGGCTCGCCCTCGATCGGACGCAGGTCGAGCAGGCGCAGCCGGTAGCCGAAGGCGGGGAGCAGATTCTGCATGAGGGTGCCGAGGCCGCCGGCGGCGCCGGTGAGCAGAACGGTGCGGGGAGCGGGCATCCTCGGGGTCTCCTGGGGTCTCCTCGATGCGGCCGCCGTACGCGTTCGCATACTTCTACATATACGCATGCACGTACGGCGTTCATATGCATGGACACGCTAAGGAGGGGAGGTGCGGTCAGTCAAGTATCAGGGCCGGGTGGCGTGGGGGTGAAGGATCCGCTGGTGCGACGGGAGTTGGCGTGCTTGACCGGCCTCTGTGCGGCGGCTTAGCGTGGAGGCGTTCAGAAATATAGACGTAGGTCATACATATGGAATGGGGAGCGCCCGTGACCTCAGCCCCTCTCGCCGACCGGCTCACTGTCCCCAGCGGGCCGCTGTTCTTCCCCGTCACGGCGTACGGCCCCGGCGGCGAGGTCGACCTCGACGTCTACCGCGCGCATGTGCGCCGCGGCATCGAGGCCGGGGCCGCCGCCGTGTTCGCCTGCTGCGGCACCGGGGAGTTCCACGCGCTCACGCCCGAGGAGTTCCAGATCTGCGTGCGGGCGGCCGTGGAGGAGACCGCCGGACGGGTGCCCGTCGTCGCCGGCGCCGGCTACGGCACCGCGCTCGCCGTGCGCTACGCCCGGCTCGCCGAGGAGGCGGGCGCCGACGGGCTGCTCGCCATGCCGCCGTACCTGGTCGTCGCCGGTCAGGAGGGGCTGCTGCGGCACTACCGGGAGGTGGCGGCCGCGACCGGCCTCCCCGTGATCGTCTACCAGCGGGACAACGCCGTGTTCACCCCGGAAAGCGTGGCCGAACTCGCCCGCACGGAGGGCGTCATCGGCCTCAAGGACGGGCTCGGCGACCTCGACCTGATGCAGCGCATCGTCAGCGCGGTGCGCACGGAGGTGCCCGGCGGCGACTTCCTCTACTTCAACGGACTGCCGACCGCCGAGCAGACCCAGCTCGCCTACCGCGCCCTCGGCATCACCCTCTACTCCTCCGCCGTGTTCTGCTTCGCCCCCGAGATCGCCCTCGCCTTCCACCGGGCGCTCCACACGGGCGACGAGGCCAGCGTCCACCGGCTGCTGGACGGCTTCTACCGTCCCTTCGTCGAACTGCGCGCCCAGGGCCGCGGATACGCCGTCGCCCTGGTCAAGGCGGGCGTACGGCTGCGCGGGCTGGACGTGGGGGAGGTGCGGGCGCCGCTGCACGAGCCGAGGGAGGACCATGTGAAGCAGCTCGGGCAGATCATCGAGCGGGGGTACGCGCTGCTGGGTGAGGGGGCGGGCCGGTGAGGGCGTCGGCGTTCGTGTACCCCTGGGACGTCAACGGCGACCCCGAGGCGGCCGGGTTCGTCGCAGGCCTCGGCGTGGAGCAGGTGACGCTGGCCTCCGCCTACCACTCCACCCGCGCCCTCACTCCCCGCCACCCGCGCCACCGCGTCGTCACCGCCGAACACGCCGCCGTCCTCTACCCGCCGGACGCCGCCCGCTGGGAGGGGCGCGAGCTGCGCCCGTACGAGGCCGGCGACTGGGCCCCCGGCGACGCCTGGGGCGAGGCCGCCGCCGCGCTCACGGACGCCGGGCTGGAGGTGCACACGTGGGTCGTCCTCGCCCACAACTCCCGCCTGGGCGCCGAGCATCCGCACACCTCGGTCGTCAACGCCTACGGCGACCGCTACCCCTGGGCTCCCTGCATCGCCCAGCCCGCCACGCGCGCGTACCTCACCGACCTGGCCGCCGAGGCGGCGGTACGGCCCGGCGCACGTGGCACGGAGCTGGAGTCCCTCGGCTGGTACGGCCTCGCCCACCTCCACGCCCACGACAAGACCGGCGGGGTCGGACTGGGCGACGCCGGGCAGTACCTGATGTCGCTCTGCTTCTGCCCGTCCTGCCGGAAGGGCTACGGGGCACAGGGCCTCGACCCCGACGCCCTGGCCGCCGCGGTGCGCGCCGCGCTGGAGCCGGTGTGGCGGGGGGCCGCACCCTCGGACGGGGGCTGGGCGGGCGTGGAGAAGCTGCTCGGCGAGGGCGCGGCGAACGCGACGCGCGTGTGGCGTGACGAGACGGCGCGCACGCTCCAGGAGGCGGCGGTCGCGGCGGTCCGCGCGGTGGCACCGGCCGGCTTCCAGGTCCTGCTGCACGCCGACCCGGTGTCGTACCACTGCGGTGCCAACGCCGGCGTCGACCCCGCGCACGTCCTGTCCGTCGCGGACGGCGTGGTCGTGCCGTGCACGGGAGGCGCGGGGCTGCTGACGCCGTTCGCGGAACAGGGGCGCGCCGGCGCCATCCTCGCCGCGAACCTCACGGTGGTCTCCGGCATGGGCGGCAGCCCGGCCACCCTCGCGGAGGACACGGCGCGGGCGCGTTCGCTGGGGGCGACGGAACTTCGGCTGTATCACGCGGGGTTGGCGTCGGACGGGGATCTG
>NZ_WWHX01000339.1 GCF_009862125.1 Streptomyces sp. SID5910 | reverse complement strand
GGGCACTCCAGCCCGGGGCGACGCGCCGGGCCGGTAGCGGGACACGCGGGTGGAGCGCCGGTCCGGGCCGATGGCGCGGCGCCGTCTGCGGCGCTGCACGGCCGGTGAGCCGGCGCTCCCGGCCGGGGCGTCGCCCGGCTGCCGCATCCTCGCGGAGCGGCACGCACGCCAGGCGCACCTGGTCGTGCGGAGTGCGCACCGTTCTGCCCCAGCCGGCCGCTCGTCCCACGGCCGCCCCCCCCTGATCCACCCCTGGCCGCCCGGGATCAGCTCGTGCTACCAAGAGCCATGACCGCACCCCGCACATCCCGTACCTACGACGTCGTCATCGTCGGCGGTGGCCACAACGGGCTGGTCGCCGCCGCCTATCTGGCCCGTGCCGGGCGCTCCGTGCTGGTGCTGGAGCGGCTCGGCCGCACCGGGGGCGCGGCCGTGTCCACGCGGCCGTTCGCCGGCGTCGACGCGCGGCTGTCCCGGTACTCGTACCTGGTCAGCCTGCTGCCCCGGAAGATCGTGCGGGACCTCGGCCTCGACTTCCGCGTCCGCGGCCGCACCGTGTCCTCGTACACGCCGGTCCGGCGGGACGGGCGGCCCACCGGGCTGCTCGTCGGCGGGGGCGAGCGGCGCACCCGGGAGTCGTTCGCCGCGCTCACCGGCTCGGAGCGGGAGTACGCGGCCTGGCAGCGGTTCTACGGCATGACCGGCCACGTCGCCCAGCGGGTCTTCCCAACCCTCACCGAGCCGCTGCCCACCCGGGAGGAGCTGCGCCGCCGGGTCGACGACGAGGACGCCTGGCGGGCCCTGTTCGAGGAGCCGATCGGCGTGGCGATCGAGGAGCACTTCGCGGACGACCTGGTGCGGGGCGTGGCCCTCACCGACGCGCTGATCGGGACCTTCGCCGACGCCCACGACCCCGCCCTGGCCCAGAACCGCTGCTTCCTCTACCACGTGATCGGCGGCGGCACCGGCGCCTGGGACGTGCCGGTCGGCGGCATGGGCGCCCTCACCGACGCGCTGGCCGGCGCGGCCCGCGCCGCGGGTGCCGTGCTCGCCACCGGACACGAGGCGGTGCGGATCGACACGGACGGGACGGCGGCCGAGGTCGCCTACCGGTCGGCCGACGGCGAGGGCGTCGCCGCCGCGCGCCACGTCCTGGTGAACGCCTCCCCGCGGGAGCTCGCGGCTCTGACCGGCCAGGCGCCGCCCCCGCCCGCCGAGGGCGCCCAGCTCAAGGTGAACATGCTGCTGAAGCGGCTGCCGGCGCTGCGCGACCCCGCGGTCGACCCGAGCGAGGCCTTCGCGGGGACCTTCCACATCGCGGAGGGCTACGAGGAGCTGGCCACCGCGTACGCCGGGGCGGCGGCCGGTGAGCCGCCCGCCGCGCCGCCGTCCGAGATCTACTGCCACTCGCTGACCGACCCCACGATCCTCGCCCCCGACCTGGCCGAGCGGGGCCTGCACACCCTCACCCTGTTCGGGCTCCACACCCCCGCCCGCCTCTTCGCCCGGGACAACGACGCGGTCCGCGAGGAACTGCTGAAGGCGACCCTCGCCCAGCTCGACGCCCATCTGGCCGAACCCCTCGCGGACTGCCTGGCCACGGATGCCGACGGACGCCCCTGCATCGAGGCCAGGTCGCCGCTGGACCTGGACCACGACCTCCGGCTGCCCGGCGGCCACATCTTCCACCGCGACCTGTCCTGGCCCCACGCGGCCGAGGGCACCGGGCGCTGGGGCGTGGAGACGGACCGGGCGAACGTCCTGCTGTGCGGGGCGGGCGCGGTGCGCGGGGGAGGGGTGAGCGGCGTTCCCGGCCACAACGCCGCGATGGCCGTGCTGGAGCGTACCGGAGGGTGACCGGCATGCGCCGGGTGGGGCTGGGTACCGCGACATAGCGGACATTCCGCACGCGCAATCCGTACGACAAGGAGCCCGACATGGCGGACCTCAGCCCCATCGACCTTCAGAAGGCCCTCAGCGGCATGGACTACCCGGCGGACAAGAAGGCGCTCGTCGACTGCGCCCGCAAGAACAAGGCCGACGACAAGGTCGTCAGCCGCCTCGACGGCCTGAAGGAGAACAGCTTCGACGGGCCGAACGAGGTGCAGAAGGCCGTGTTCCACTGACAGCCCCCCTGGGCTGCCCTAGTCGGCCGACGGCGTCCACCCCACCGCTTCGATCCGCGCCGCGTCCGCCGGGCGCGCGTCGTCGAACAGGACGCCGCCGGCCGTCTTCGCGCGCAGCCCGTCGACGTACGCCCCGCGGCCCACGTACAGCCGGTCGGTCGTGTACCGCCAGCGCAGCACGAGCCCCCGGGCGGCCGGGAGATCTGCCGCCAGACGGTGCCACACACGGTCCGACCAGCCGCTGACCGAGCCCGCCGGACGCGTCTCGGGCGCCTCGCCGCGTCGCGTGGTCGTGAAGGGCACGGGCGCCCACGTGCCCCCGCCGTCCGTGCTGGACTCCAGCACGAGCACGTCCGACCCCGGCTCGGTGTCCCACCACAGCGAGCCATCCAGCCGCCCGCCCCCGCCGGACGTGTCCAGCGCCGGCAGCGTGAGGGTCGCCGACGCCGCACTCGCCGTCCCCGAGAACCAGGCGGTACGGCCGTGCGCCGGACGGACGGGCACCGCACGGGCCATGTTCGTGCCGGCCGCGACCCGGGGCGCCGACCCCGAACGCCAGTTCCGCACCGGATGCACGGAGTTGCCCAGCACGACGAGGAACGAGTCGGTCGTCGGGTCGAGCACCAGCGAGGTGCCCGTGAAACCGGTGTGCCCCGCGGTGCGCGGCGTGGCCATGGCCCCCATGTACCAGTGCTGGTAGAGCTCGAAGCCCAGGCCGTGCGCGTCGCCGGGGAAGCCGGTGTTGAAGTCGGTGAACATCAGCTCCACGGACTCCGGCCGCAGGATGCGCACCCGCCCGTAGGAGCCGCCGTTGAGCAGCGTCCGGCCGAGCACCGCCAGGTCCCACGCACAGGAGAACACCCCCGCGTGGCCGGCGACCCCGCCGAGGCTGAAGGCGTTCTCGTCGTGCACCTCGCCCCACACCAGCCCCCGGTCGAGGCCGGACCAGGGCAGGCGCGCGTCCTCCGTGGCCGCGATCTTCGGCCGCCAGGAGGCCGGCGGGTTGTAGCGGGTGCGGCGCAGGCCCAGCGGGGCGGTGATCCTCTCGCGCAGCAGGACGTCCAGGGTGCGGCCGGTGATCTTCTCCAGCACCAGCTGGAGCGAGATCATGTTCAGGTCCGAGTAGAGGTACGCGGTGCCGGGCGCGCTGACCGGCGCCTCGTCGAAGACGAGCTGGACCTTCTCCTCGTACGTCGGCACGCTGTACAACGGGATCCAGGCCCGGAATCCGGAGGTGTGCGTGAGCAGCTGACGGATCGTCACCGCCTGCTTGCCCGCACGCCCGAAGTCCGGCAGGTACGAGGCGACCGGCGCCTCCAGCTCCAGCGCGCCCCGCTCCATCTGCTGCACGGCGAGGAGCGAGGTGAACAGCTTGGAGATCGACGCCAGGTCGAACACCGTGTCCTCGGCCATCGGGATCCGCTGCCCGGCCGGGAACTCCACGCCGGTGTCGGTCTTCTCGTCGTACGCCCGGTAGCGCACCGCCATGCCGATCGGCTCGTGCAGCGCCACCGTGCCGCCGCGCCCGGCAAGCAGGACGGCGCCCGCGTACCACGGGTGGGCGGGGGAGGGGCCGAGGAACGCCTCGGCGTCGGTGACCAGTTGCCGCAGATGGCCGCGGAGCAGCCCGGCCCGCTCCGCCGAGCCGCGCCGGAGGGTCGGGCGGGAGGCCTGGTCCGCGACGGCCTCGGCGGGCCCGGCCGCGAACGGCGCGATCGCCAGCGCCCCGCCCAGCGCCAGGGCGCCGGCGCCCAGTCGCCGCCGTGTGAATCCGCTCGTGCCCTGACCGGCCATCGAAGAGCCTCCCGCCGCCGAAGCTGAAAGTATCTTTCCCGGATCACCGTGCGGAGTGAAACTTTCCTGTCAGTGATGGGTCGTGTCAATGGGGCGTGCGGGACCCACGGGCCGCGGCCCGCCCGGTGGGTCACCGGACGGGCCGCGGGGCGGTGCCGCTCAGCGTTCGCGCACCCGGACGATCCGCAGCGCCGGCGACGACAGGATGTCCCGCTCGCAGAACCGGGACGTCACCCACCTCTCCTGGGAGAACAGCCGGGTCTGGTCCGCGTAATGCCGCGAGTTCGGGTCGGAGGACTGGGAGTAGGTCAGCAGCGTACGGGCCACCGGGCACCGGCCGCCGTCCCAGCCGACGGCCTGGATGTAGCTGGAGCCGGTGGTCACCTCCGTGTAGCCGCCGTGCGCCGGGTCCCAGACGGGCTCGACCTTGTTCCAGACGCCGAGGGACTCGGTGCCGCCGCCGACCGGGATGCGGGCGCCGTCGCGGACGACGAACTGGTGCTTCCCGAGCGGCGCGTCGAGCGGGATGCCCGCGGCCCGCAGCTCGCCGACCGCGTCCGCGAGGGCGGTGGCGAGACCGGGCGCCTTCGTGTTCAGCGTGTTCGGGGTGCGGACCGGGTCCGCCGGGGAGAACGGCACCTTCCACAGCTCACCGGCCGGCACGGTCCTGGTGAGGGCCCGCCAGAACCGGTCGAAGAGCAGCGCGCCCCGGCTGTCGGTGTCCATGGTGCGGTCCCAGCCGGCGAGCACCCCGCACGCCTCCCGCACGTCCACGGACCGGCCGTCGCTGCCGGTCGCCGTGGAGCCGGGCAGGGCGGCACAGGCCTTCGCGGCGTCGGCCGCGCTCAGGTCCCCGGCGGGGGCCCGGTCGGCGAACTGCTGCCGTTGCAGGTCCCGTACGGTCAGCCCGCCCCGGTCCGCCATCGCCGCCACGTCCTCGACCGCGCCGCGCGTGCGCATCGACCGCTGGGTGCCGACCGTGCCGAAGATCCGCTCGTACCCGGTGAGCGGCCGGTCCGCGTTGGCCAGCCAGGCGCTGTCGTTGGAGTTCTCCGCGTACGGCGCGTCCTTCAGCACGGGCATGCTCGACGGGCCGAAGATCCCCGGCTGCACCGCGTCCCGGTCCCGGCCGGGCGCGCAGTCCCCGCGCGAGCCGTCCAGGACCGCCAGCCCCGAGGACGGGTACGTCACCGTGCCGAGCGGCGTGGAGCAGCGCCCGGCCAGCTCGTCGGTGACGCGGGGGAGCACCTGGGACTGGGTGAACAGGGTGTGGCCGCGCGAGTCGGCGGCGATCGTGTTGACCCACGGCAGCCCCTGCGTGCGGCGCAGCGAGGCCAGCACATCGTCCGTGCCGCGGGCCCGGCTGAAGCCGAGGGCGGTGTCGGAGGCGCGCAGGTTGGCGGCGTTCGGATCGTTCACCGCGTACGCGGTCGTCGCCGTCCACGGCAGCGGCAGCGAGGCGCCGAGCGAGGTCACCACCGGGCCGTACCGGGTCCACCACTGGATTCTCGTCACCGGCGCGCCGTTCTTCACGGCGACGGTGACGGACCGCTTCGTCATCCGCTCACGCCTGCCGTCGACCACGTAGGCCGTCGGGTCGGCCGGATCCAGCGTCAGCTGGTGCAGGTTGAGGGTGACGCCGGTGGCGACGGTGTGGCTCCAGGCGACGTGCTCGTTGTGGCCGATGGACACGGTCGCCGAGCCGAGCAGCGAGGCGCCCGCGACGTTCAGCCGCCCGGGGATCGTCTGCTGGGACTGCCAGAAGCGGCGCCCGCCCTGCCACGGGTAGTGCGGGTTGCCGAGCAGCAGCCCGCGGCCGTTCGCCGTGGTGCGGCCGCTGAAGGCGACCGCGTTGGAGCCCATGTCCGCGTCGTCGGCGGCGAACAGCTCCCGGGCGGCGCGGGCGGTCGCCTCGGCGCCGGGGCCCTGCGCGGCGCCGGTACCGGACGCCGTACCCGGCGGCTGGGCCGCGGTGATGCCGTCCACCGCCCGGCCCTGTCCGCCGAGCACGGAGAGGGCGAAGCCGCGCGCCGCCACGTCCAGCGCGGTGACCGGCCGCACCCAGGCGGCGCCCCGGCACGCCGGGTCGGTGATCCGGTTCTGTGCCAGCCAGGCGTTGTAACCCGCGGCGAAGCCCCGCATCAGCTCCTTGGCGTCCCGGCTCGGACCCCGCGGCGCCGGCTCCGCGAGCAGCCGCTCCACCGTGCCGGCCCGGCGCACGCCCGCGAAGTACAGGTCGCTGGAGAGGTTCGTGGCGGCCGAGGAGAGGGAGAGGTCGGGCGCCGCGTCCGGGCCGAAGAACCGGGAGCGCTCGCCGCGCACGGTCGTGAAGCCGTCGGCCAGGGTGCAGACCTGGTCGGCGGCCTGCGCCCAGCCGGTGCCGAAGCCGAGGTTCGCGTAGTCCTTCGCGACGATGTGCGGAATGCCGTACTCGGTGTACCGGACCACGGCGGACAGGCCGCCGCGGGACGGCCGTTCGGACCGGCCGCCCGAGGGGCCGTCCGCGGCGGCCGCGGGCAGGGTGGTCGCCGCGGTGAGCAGGGCGACGGCCGCGACGACGAGTCGTCTCCGGCGGATGCGCATGGTGCCTCCCGACGTCTTTGGGGAAGGGGCGGCTGAGCGTACCAGTCGGTATGTGCACGTGTCAGTGGCATGACAGCACGAGTCGGGGCGCCGCCCGCACACGTCTTGACCCGCCCCCCGTACCGGCCGAGGATCATGCCATGACGCCCGGACACCGCAGCACGGTCGACGGGGTGCTGCGGCGCAGCGCCCGACGCACCCCCGCGCGCGTCGCGGTCGAGTACCGCGACCGTTCCTGGACCTACGAGGAGCTGGACACCGCGGTCTCCCGCGCGGCGACCGTCCTGCGGGACCAGGGACTCGCGCCCGGCGACCGGGTCGGCGCCTACGGGCACAACTCGGACGCCTATCTGATCGCCTTCCTCGCCTGCGCCCGCGCGGGCCTCGTGCACGTCCCGGTCAACCAGAACCTCACCGGCGACGACCTCGCCTACCTCGTCCGCCAGTCCGGCAGCACCCTCGTCCTCACCGACCCGGACCTCGCCGGCCGCCTCCCCGACGGCGTACGCACCCTGCCCCTGCGCGACGCCGACGGCAGTCTGCTCGACCTGCTGGTCGCGGCACCCGGGTACGACGGGCCCGAGCCGGACGGCGAGGACCTGGTGCAGCTGCTCTACACCTCGGGCACCACCGCGCTGCCCAAGGGCGCGATGATGACCCACCGGGCCCTGGTGCACGAGTACCTCAGCGCCATCACCGCCCTCGACCTCGGCGCCGGCGACCGCCCCGTGCACGCGCTGCCCCTCTACCACTCGGCGCAGACCCACGTCTTCCTGCTGCCCTACCTGGCCGTCGGCGCGACGAACATCGTCCTGGACGCACCGGACGGCGACCGCCTCTTCGACCTGATCGAAGCCGGCCGCGTGGACAGCCTGTTCGCGCCGCCCACGGTCTGGATCGGCCTCGCCAACCGCGCCGACTTCGCCACCCGCGACCTGGCCGGCCTGCGCAAGGCCTACTACGGGGCGTCGATCATGCCCGTGCCCGTCCTGGAGCGGCTGCGCGAACGCCTCCCGCACCTCGCCTTCTACAACTGCTTCGGCCAGAGCGAGATCGGCCCCCTCGCCACCGTCCTCGGCCCCGACGAGCACGAGGGCCGCATGGACTCCTA
>NZ_WWHX01000338.1 GCF_009862125.1 Streptomyces sp. SID5910 | reverse complement strand
ACCCGATCGCCACCCCGAACTGGGTGCGCTGACCGGCGTACGCGACGGTCTCCGCGAGCAGCGTCCTGCCCAGGCCCAGTGCCTGGGCGGCCGTCGTCAGCGCCGCGATCTCGGCGGCGTGCGCGGCCGCCGCGGTCACCTCGGGGCCGCGCGACAGGACCGTTCCGCCGAGCGGCCGGGCCAGCCGGCGTGCCGGGTCGGCGGACGGCTGGACGGGCCCGGCCGCCTCGGCCAGGCGCAGGGTGTCGCCGTCCACGACGAGGACCGCGTCGGCGGCGTGGGCGTCCAGGGCGTAGGGGCCCTCTTCGCCAAGCAGGCAGAGGGAGGCGACCGTCTTGCCGGACGCGATGCCCGGCAGCCACGCGGAGGCCGCCGCGTCGTCGCCGAGGCGGTCGAGGAGCGCCGCCGCGGCCACCGTCTCCACCAGCGGACCCGGCACCGCGTGGCGGCCCAGCTCCGTGAAGGCGACGGCGAGTTCGACGGGCAGCGGCCCGAGGCCGTCGTACCGCTCCGGCACCGCGAGCGCGAGGACGCCGGCCTCCGCGAGCCTCGCCCACAGGGCGCGGCCGGGCGCGGTGTCCCCGGCGGCCCACGCCCGGACGACGGCGGGCGTGCCGGCCGCCGCGACCATGTCGTCCAGGGAGCGGGCGAACGCCCGCTGCTCCTCGTCGAGGAGGAAACGCATCAGCGGCGTCCCTTCGGCAGGCCGAGCAGCCGCTCGGCGATGATGTCACGCTGGATCTCGTTGGTGCCGGCGTAGACGGGTCCGGCGAGGGAGAAGGTGTAGCCCTCGGCCCAGCCGCCGTGCGCGGGCGCCTCCCCGGCCGTGTCCGACAGTTCACCCAGGGGGCCGAGCAGGTCGAGCGCGGTCTCGTGCAGGGCGATGTCCAGCTCGGACCAGAAGACCTTGGTGAGGCTCGCCTCGGCGCCGGCCCCGCCGCCCTGGGCCGCCATTCGCGAAACGGTGGACCAGGCGGACAGCTGGTACGCGCGGGCGCCGATCACCGCGTCGGCGACCCGGTCGTGCACCGCGGTGTCGGCGGGGTCCGCGGCCGAGCGCCACAGTGACACCAGGCGGTCGGCCGCCGCGGTGAACCGTCCGGGGCTGCGCAGACTCAGCCCGCGCTCGTTGCCCGCGGTGCTCATCGCCACCCGCCAGCCCTGCCCCGGCTCGCCGATGACGTCCCGGTCCGGCACGAAGACACGGTCGAGGAAGAGTTCCGCGAAGGCCGGTTTGCCGTCGAGCCGGGCGATCGGGCGCACCGTCACCCCGTCCGCGTCCAGCGGGAACATGAGGTACGTCAGACCGCGGTGGGGCCGGTCCGCGCCGGGGTCGCTGCGGAAGAGGCCGAACGCGCGGTCCGCGAAGGCCGCCCGGGACGACCAGGTCTTCTGGCCGCTGAGCAGCCAGCCCCCGTCGGTCCGTTCGGCGGTGGAGCGCAGGCTCGCGAGGTCGGAACCGGCCTCCGGCTCGGACCACGCCTGGGCCCAGACGACGTCGCCGCGTGCCATCGGCGGCAGGATCCGGGTCCGCTGTTCGGCGGTGCCGTGCTCCATGAGGGTGGGGGCGAGGAGGCTGATGCCGTTCTGCCCGACCCGGCCGGGCGCGCCGGCGGAGTAGTACTCCTCCTCGAAGATCAGCCACTCCGTCGGCGTGGCGCCCCGGCCCCCGTACTCCTCGGGCCAGGAGACCACCGACCAGCGGCCGGCGGACAGGGTGCGCTCCCAGGCGCGGTGGGCGGCGAAGCCCTCGGCGGTCTCCAGCGAGGGCAGGGGATCGGCCGGGACATGGGCGGCGAGCCAGGCGCGGGCCTCGGCGCGGAACGCCTCCTCCTGGGGGGTGTGGTCCAGGTCCATCAGGCTCGGGCCTCCTTCATCGCGCGGACGTCCATGCCGCCGAGCGGGTCCCGCGCGGTCTCGGCGTTGTGCGCGTGCGCCAGATGGTGCAGCCCGAAGACCGAGTCCATCCCGGCGTGCATCCCCTGGAGGTCCTCGGCCTGGTTGACGGCCCGCTTGGTCAACGCCAGCCCCAGGCGCGGCATCCCCGCGATCCGGTCGGCCAACTCCAGCGTGTGCGCGGTCAGTTCCTCGCGGGGTACGACCCGGTTGACCATGCCGACCTCGTACGCGCGCCGGGCGCTCATCCGGTCGCCGGTGTAGAGGAACTCCTTGGCGATGCGCGGCGGCATCACCCAGGGGTGGGCGAAGTACTCCACGCCCGGGATGCCCATGCGCACCACCGGGTCGGCGAAGAAGGCGTCCTCGGAGGCGACGATCAGGTCGCAGACCCAGGCCAGCATCAGCCCGCCCGCGACGCACGCGCCCTGGACGCGGGCGATCACCGGCTTGGGCAGTTCGCGCCAGCGGCGGCACATGCCGAGGTAGACCTCGGACTCGCGGGCGTAACGGCTCTCCGCGCCCTCCTTGTCCGAGTGGTCCCACCACAGGCCCGCCCTGCGCTCGAAGGGCAGGTGCGCGTCCCGCCCCGGGCTGCCGATGTCGTGGCCGGCCGAGAAGTGCTCGCCGGCTCCGGCGAGGACCACGACCTTGACCTCGTCGTCGCCGGCCGCGCGGTACAGGGCCCGGTCCAGGGCGTAGGTCATCGCGGAGTTCTGGGCGTTGCGGTACCGGGGCCGGTCCATGGTGACCACGGCGACGGCGCCCTGGCGCTCGTACCGGACGGGTTCGGCCTCGACGGATTCCGTGCGGGCAGGGGACATCCGCCCCTCCTTCCCTAACAAGTGTTTGGTAGGTTAACGTACGGGCCACCGGCCGTCGAGAAGCCGGACCGTCCTTCGCCGAGAGTCACCCGGAGCCGCCCATGACCAGCGTCGAGGAGTTCCGCACCGAGTTCCGCCACTGGCTGAAGGCGCATCTCACCGGGGAGTTCGGGAGCCTGCGCGGGCGCGGAGGACCCGGCCGCGAGCACGAGGCCTTCGCCGAACGCCTCGCCTGGGAACGGCACATGGCCGCCGCCGGCTGGACCTGCGTCGGCTGGCCCGAGGAGTACGGCGGCCGTGGCGCCACCCTCGAACAGCAGGTCGCCTTCCACGAGGAGTACGCCCTCGCGGACGCCCCCGCCCGGGTCAACCACATCGGCGAGCAGCTGCTCGGCCCCACGCTGATCGCCTTCGGCACGCCCGCGCAGCGCGCCCGCTTCCTCCCCCGGATCGTCGCGGCCGAGGAACTGTGGTGCCAGGGCTACAGCGAGCCGGACGCCGGATCCGACCTCGCGAACGTCCGTACGCGGGCCCGGCTCGACGGCGACGACTGGACGGTCACCGGGCAGAAGACCTGGACGTCACTGGCGCACGAGTCCGACTGGTGCTTCGTCGTCGCCCGCACCGAACCCGGCTCCACCCGCCACCGCGGCCTGTCCTACCTGCTGGTGCCGCTGGACCAGCCCGGTGTCCAGATACGGCCGATCACCCAGCTGACCGGCACGTGCGAGTTCAACGAGGTCTTCTTCGACGACGCCCGCACACCGGCCGCGAACATCGTCGGAGCGCCCGGCGACGGCTGGCGGGTCGCCATGGCCACGCTCGGCTTCGAACGCGGTGTGTCCACGCTGGGCCAGCAGGTCGGCTTCCGCCGTGAGCTGGAGGCCGTCGTCGAACGGGCCAGGCGCAACGGCGCGGCGAAGGACCCGCTGATCCGCGACCGGATCGCCCGGGCCTGGACCGGCCTGGAGATCATCCGGTGCAACGCGCTGCGGACGCTCGACGGCGTCGCCGCCGGCGCACCCGGCCCCGAGGCGTCCATCGGCAAGATCTTCTGGGCGACCTGGCACCGGGACCTCGGCGAACTCGCCATGGACGTCTGCGGCGCCGACGGCATGCTCGCGGCCGGCGAACCCTACGACCTCGACGACTTCCAGCGGCTGTTCCTCTTCTCCCGCGCCGACACCCTCTACGCCGGCACCAACGAGATCCAGCGCAACATCATCGCCGAGCGCGTGCTCGGCCTGCCCAAGGAGGCACGCCCATGACCCCGGCGCCCCCGTACGAACCCGGCCACCGTCTGCTCGCCGGCCGGACCGCCGTCGTCACCGCCGCGGCCGGCGCCGGGATCGGCGGCGCCACGGCCCGACGGCTTCTGGAGGAGGGCGCGAGCGTCGTCCTCTCCGACGCGCACGCCCGCCGGCTGAAGGAGACCGAGGCCGAACTCGCCGCCGCCTTCGGTGCCGGCCGGGTGACGTCGCTGCCCTGCGACGTCACCGACGAGGACCAGGTCGCGGCCCTCTTCGACCTCGCCGAGGAACGGCACGGACGCCTCGACATCGTGGTCAACAACGCCGGACTCGGCGGCACGGCCGATCTCGTCGACATGTCCGACGACCAGTGGGACAAGGTCCTCGACGTCACCCTGAACGGCACCTTCCGCTGCACCCGCGCCGCCCTGCGCCGCATGAGGGCCGCGGGCGCGGGCGGCGTCGTCGTCAACAACGCCTCGGTGATCGGCTGGCGGGCGCAGAAGGGACAGTCCCACTACGCCGCCGCCAAGGCCGGTGTCATGGCGCTCACCCGCTGCGCCGCGCTGGAGGCCGCCGAGTACGGGGTCCGCGTCAACGCCGTCTCGCCCAGCCTCGCCCTGCACCCCCACCTGGTGAAGGTCACCACGCCCGAGCTGCTGGCGGAGCTGACCTCCCGCGAGGCGTTCGGCCGCCACGCCGAGCCCTGGGAGGTGGCCAACGTCATCGTCTTCCTGGCCAGCGGCTACGCGTCGTACCTGACCGGGGAGGTCCTCTCCGTCAGCAGCCAGCACCCATGAGGCGACAATGGCCGCGTGCCGAAAAGCAGCAGCAGAAAAGACGCGATGAGCCCGTCACCCGAGCGGCGTGAGGAGATCCTCGCCACCGCGGCCGAGGTGTTCGCCGCCCAGGGATACAACGCCACCACCGTCCGCAAGATCGCGGACGCCGCGGGCATGCTCGCGGGCAGCCTCTACTACCACTTCGACTCCAAGGAGTCGATGCTCGACGAGATCCTCTCCACCTTCCTGGAGGACCTGTGGGGCCGGTACGACACCGTGCTCGCCGCCGGCCTCGGCCCCAGGGAGACCATCGAGGCCCTCGTCACCGAGTCCTTCCGGGAGATCGGCCTGCACCGCCCCGCGGTGGCCATCTACCAGAAGGAGGCCCGGCATCTCCAGACGCAGCCCCGCTTCGGCTACCTCGCCGATTCGCAGCAGCGCTTCGAGAAGGCGTGGCTCGGCACCCTCGAACGAGGCGTGAGAGCCGAGGTCTTCCGCGCCGACCTCGACATCCGGCTCACCTACCGGTTCCTGCGCGACACCGTGTGGGTCGCCGCCTCCTGGTACCGGCCGGACGGACAGCACAGCCCGGAGGAGATCGCCCGCCAGTACCTGTCCATGGTGCTGGAGGGCATCGCCCTCGGCACCTGACCCCGTACACGCGTAGTACACGCGTACTTCGCGTACACAGAGAAGAGGAACGGCCATGCCCGAGGCATACATCGTCGAAGCGGTCCGCACCCCCGTCGGCAAGCGGAACGGCGGACTGTCCGCCGTCCACCCCGCCGACCTCGGAGCCCATGTGCTCACCGCGCTGATGGAGCGCTCGGGCGCCGACCCCGCGGCCGTCGAGGACGTCGTCTTCGGCTGCCTGGACACCGTGGGACCGCAGGCCGGTGACATCGCCCGCACCTGCTGGCTGGCCGCCGGACTGCCGGAGGAGGTGCCCGGTGTGACCGTGGACCGCCAGTGCGGCTCCTCCCAGCAGGCCGTCCACTTCGCCGCCCAGGCCGTCCTGTCCGGCACCAGCGACCTCGTCGTGGCGGGCGGCACCCAGAACATGTCGCAGGTGCCCATCGCCTTCGCCAGCCGGCAGGCCGCCGAGCCGCTCGGACTGACCGAGGGCCCCTACGCCGGCTCCCGGGGCTGGCGGGCCCGCTACGGAGACCGGCCCGTCAACCAGTTCCACGGCGCCGAACTCATCGCCGAGCGCTGGGACATCTCCCGCCGCGCCATGGAGGAGTTCGCGCTCCGCTCCCACCAGCGGGCCGTCCGTGCCATCGAGGAGGGGCGCTTCGACCGCGAGACGGTCCCGTACGGCGACGTCAGCCGCGACGAGGGCCCGCGCCCCGACACCACCCTGGAGAAGATGGCGGGCCTGCGGCCGCTGGTCGAGGGCGGCCGGCTGACCGCCGCCGTCTCCTCGCAGGTTTCCGACGGCGCCTCCGCGATGCTCCTCGCGAGCGAGCGCGCCGTACGGGAGCACGGGCTCACCCCGCGCGCCCGCGTCCACCACCTCTCGGTGCGCGGCGAGGACCCCATCCGCATGCTGTCCGCGCCGATACCGGCCACGGCGTACGCGCTGAAGAAGGCCGGGATGACGCTCGACGACATCGACCTGGTCGAGATCAACGAGGCGTTCGCC
>NZ_WWHX01000337.1 GCF_009862125.1 Streptomyces sp. SID5910 | reverse complement strand
CCCGCCCGACCACCCCCCACCCCCGGACCCGGTCCTGCGGGCACCGGACCCGTCCCCGCACCTGGCCCCTGGGGCACCGTCCTCGCCCCCGGATCCCCGGCCGCCGTCCCCGCACGGGGCCCACCGCCTGCCGTCCGCCCGCCCGGCCCGCCGGTCGCCGTGGGTGCGCCTGCTGCCCGGCATCTCCTCCGAGCGGCGCGGCTTCGTCCTCGCCTGGTGGGGATTCGCCCTCACCTTCGGCGGCATGCGCCTGCTCACCTGGCTGATCCACATCGACGTGGCCGGCGTGGGGGACGTCCAGGCCGGCGGCGTGCACATCCACCACTACGTGTGGGGCATCCTGCTGCTCGCGGTGGTGGGGGCGGCGGGCCTGGTCAAGCGCTCGGCACGCGCGCGTGCCTGGATGGGGCTCGCCTACGGCGTCGGCATGGCCCTGATCGTCGACGAGGCGGCGCTGCTGATCAGCCTGGAGGACGTGTACTGGGACACCGAGGGCTGGGTCAGCATCGCGCTGGCCATCGCGCTGATCGCCGTGGTGGGAGGCGTGCTCGCGGTGACCCGCGGACGGCGTCCCCCGGCACGCGACCGGAACCGGGACCGCGACCGGAAGCGAGACCGAGGCCGGGACCGGGACCAGAAGCGGGACCGCGACCGGCACGACGGCTCGGCCGATGAGCGGAAACCGCCCCCGCGCCCGCGGCAGTGACGACGCCCCCCGCCCAATGCGGCGCGGCCCGGCCGCTCCACCGAGCCCGGCGGGAACCGGCCCCCGGGCGGCCTCCAGGTCAGCTGCTCCGGCCGCTATCGCCCCCCGCGCCCGTCAGGACGGCGTCCGCGACGAGGTCGAAGAGGCGGCCGGCGCGGGGCGCGAGCGCGGGCTGGTCACCGGTCCAGGCGAGCATGGCGATCAGCGCGAACAGGTCGTCGCCGTCGATGTCGCTGCGCGCCCCGCCCGCGGCCTGAGCCCGGGCGAGGAGGCGGGCACCGGCCGCGCGCAGGGTGACGCAGGAGGCGTGCAGTGCGGATGCGGGGTCCTCGATGGCGGCAGCCATCAGCACCGTCGCCCCCCGGTACTCGGTCGTCCACGCCACACAGTCGCGGACCCAGGAGACGAGGGCGTCCTCGGCCGCGTGCGCCGCCTCCAGCTCGCCCGCTCTGGCGGTCAGCTCGTCGAAGCTCGTGCGCAGCAGCGCCTCCAGCAGGGCTTCGCGGGTGGGGAAGTGCCGCAGCAGCGTCGCGAGCCCGACGCCGGCCCGGCGCGCGATGTCGCGCATCGACACGTCGATGCCCTGCTCGGCGACGGCGGCGCCCGCCACGGCGAGCAGATGGTCGCGGTTCCTCTTGGCGTCGGCCCGCATCGGTTCCCTCACTTGACGAAGCGGTTCACTGATCCATATATTCGGATCAGTGGTCCACTTATATGGATCGCTGATCCGAATCAGCGTACCCGCGTGCGCGGGCAGGGGAGAGCGATGCCGTCCCACACGATGAAGGCGCTCACGATGAAGGCGATCCGGCTGCACGAGTTCGGCGGCCCCGAGGTCCTGCGCTGCGAGGAGGTGCCGGTTCCCGGACCGGCGCCCGGCGAGGTGCTCGTGCGCGTGCACGCGGTGGGCCTCAACCCGCCCGACTGGTACGTGCGTGAGGGCATGCCCGGCATTCCGCCCGAGTTCCGGCCGCCCTTCGACCTGCCGCTGATTCCGGGGACCGACGTGTCGGGCGTCGTGGAGGCCGTCGCCGCCGACGTCCACGACTTCACGGCCGGCGACGAGGTGATCGCTCTGCTGCGCTTCCCCGTGCGGATGCAGAGCGGCGCGTACGCCGAGTACGTCACCGCACCGGCCGGCGACCTCGCCCGCAAGCCGGCCGGCGTCGACCACGTGCACGCCGCCGGACTGCCGATGTCGGGGCTGACGGCGTGGCAGTACCTGATCGAGGTCGGGCACGGCCACCCCTCCCCGTTCCAGGAGGCAAGGCACCGTCCGGCGGCCCTGAACGGCGAGAGCACGGTGCTGATCAACGGCGCCGCGGGCGGCGTGGGACACCTGGCCGTGCAGCTGGCCAAGTGGCAGGGGGCCCGCGTCGTCGCCGTGGCCTCCGGCACCCACGAGAGGTTCCTGCGCGAGCTCGGCGCCGACGAGTTCATCGACTACACCGCCCAGCGCCCCGAGGACGCCGTCCGGGACATCGACCTCGTCCTGGACACCGTCGGAGGCCCCGCCAGCCGGCGCTTCCTCCCCGTCCTCAGGCGCGGCGGCGCCCTGTACCCGGTGTACTTCGGCCAGTTCGACGACGAGGAGAACAGCAGACGGGGCGTCACCGTCACCGGCACCCAGGTGCGCGCGAACGGTGCCCAGCTCACCGAACTGGCGCGCCTTGCCGACGCGGGCACGCTCCGCGTCGCGATCGACAGCACTTTCCCGCTCACCGACGCCCGGGCGGCGCACCGGCGCGCCGCCCGGGGACACCTCCAGGGCAAGATCGTGCTCACGCTCCCGTGAGACCGCCCACCCCCACACGCTTCAGCGGGGGACAGGAGCATCGGCGCGCCCAGCGGCAGCAGTAGCGTCAGCCGGAGCGAACACCCCACCGCCCTGCCGGGGAGTGCCGCCCGAAGGCGCTGACGACACGAAACCAAAATTCCGCATGGCGCAGGCGCATGGCAGGCTCACCTTGACCGCGGTCGCCGAGGACCCGCTTGCCCTGACCCGGCGCCTGCGCAGGGACGACGGCCCGGACCTCCTCTTCCGCCCGCTCCGGCATGCCGACGCAGAGCGTCTGGCCGCCTTCCTCGAAGGGCTGTCCCCCGAATCGAGGCGGCTGAGCACCTTCGACGGGTACGACCTCGCCTCCGCCCGGGAGTCGTGCGACGCGATCGCCCGCTACGACAAGCTCAGACTGGTGCTGGAGGAGGTGCCGTCCGGCCGGATCGTCGGCCTTCTGGAAATCAGCCTGGTCCTCCACCCGTCGGACATCGCCCGCTATCGCGAGGCGGGCATCCGCCTGGAGGCGACAGACTGCCGCTTCGGCCCGACCCTGGCCGACGACCATCAGGGCAGGGGCACAGGGACACGGGTCTTCCCGCTCGTCCGGGACGTCGCACAGCGCTTCGGCAAGAAGAGGATCATCCTGTGGGGCGGTGTCCTCGCCGACAACCCGCGCGCCATCCGCTACTACGAGAAGCAGGGCTTCCAGACCGCCGGCTCCTTCACCGACACCGACGGCACGCGAGCGCTCGACATGATCCTCGACCTGGCGTCCGCCACAGCGCCGGTAACGGCCCGGGACGCCGGCCGGCCGCTCGACGGATGACCCGGAAGCGATGATTCCGGCCGCCCAGCGCAGTCCCAGCACCATGACCGGCCGAGAGGGCGGAGACGGGCAGGCTGCGCCAGGTCGCCGACGGCGTCTGGGTCCGCCGGAGCGACCGGCTCGGCATTGCGGTGGCCGCCGGGTTCTCCCCCCACCCCCACGGGACCACCTGCTGCGGCATCCCCGGTTCGGCGACGTGCCGCGCTACGCCACCCCCGCCACCCCCGCCCGCCTCGCCGGCCAGGCCCGGGAGCGGGCGCGAGCGACGGCCGCGCAGAGCGCGTCCGGCATCCCCGCCGGCCTGGTCGCGCTGGTCACCCCGCTGCCCGCGGACGGCGGACCGGTGCCGGGCGAGATCATCCAGCACCAGGCGCACGCGGCCGGCCACGCCGCGCGGCCGGCGTCCCTGAGCCCCTTGGTCATCTCGCTGGTGACCCGGTTGGCGAGAATCGCGCCGTCTTCCTCCCGGACCGGGGCGTCCAGCTCGCCGGCGACATGCTCTCCGACGTCCTGATCCCGCTCCTCGACCCCCGCCAGGACAATCAGGCGGAGGCCTACGAGGCCTACGAGGCCGCCGGGCACGCCGATGTCGTGGTCCCCGGGCACAGCACCGCCACCGAAGGAGCCGAGGTGGGCCCGCCTGGCCGCCGGCCGCGCCTGCCTCGACGCGCTCCGGTGAGGCGAGGAACCGGCCGGTGCCGCAGGCCGGCGGGCGGACAGCACCGGCCGCTTGCCCCCCGGGCCGTCACGAGAGCAGACGCTCGACCAGGCCCTCCACGTACTCCGCAGTGAGCGGGCCCGCACCGAACAGCACCCGGATGTACATCGGGGCCATGACGTGGTCGAGGACGGCCAGCGCGTCGGGGGCCCGCTCCCCGCGCTCGCGGGCCCGGTCGAGCATGGACTGCATCTGCCGGGCCCGTTCGGCGAGGAAGCCGTCGCGCAGGCGCAGGCCCTCGGGTCCGGAGCCGGACAGGGCGACGGCCAGGCGGAGCACGGCCAGCCCGTCGGGCCCGGTGATCTCGCGGGCCACCTGGGCCGCGTAGGTGCGCAGGTCGCCGGCCAGGGTCCCGGTGTCGGGCATCGGTGACCGCGCGTTGAGGCGGGTCAGCGTCACGTCGGTGAGCAGCGCCTCCAGGCTGCCCCAGCGCCGGTAGACGGTGGTGTCGGCGACTTTCGCGCGGGCCGCGACCTCGCTGACGGTGAATCCGCCGTACCCGCGTTCGCCCACCAGGTCGGTGACGGCCTGATGCACCGCCGCGCCGACGCGGGCACTGCGTCCGCCGGGCCGCCGGGTGCGCTGCTGCTCGTCCATGCCCCCACCTTAAAGCAGCCCGGACTTGCGTTTGCGGGCCCCGCCGCTCTACGGTCACCCTTAATGCAGCCAATAGCTGCTTTAAGTGGAGGGGGAGGGGACGTCATGCTCGTGGTGACCTGCCTGGGGCAGTTCATGGTGCTGCTCGACAACACCATCGTCGGCGCGGCACTGCCCGACATGCAGCACCGCCTGGACACCGGACTGACCGGCCTGCAGTGGATCGTCGACGCCTACGTCCTGCTGGTCGCCATGCTGCTGCTGTCCGGCGGCGTCTTCGCCGACCGCTTCGGCCGCAAACGCGTGTACCTGAGCGGTGTCGCGGTGTTCACCGCCGCGTCCGTGCTGTGCGCCGTCGCCCCCTCGGCCGGCTGGCTGGTGGCCGGACGGGTGCTGCAGGGGATCGGGGCCGCGGCCCTGAGCCCCGCCTCGCTCGCCCTCCTGGTGGCCGCGCACCCCGCCCCGCAGGAACGGATCAGGGCGATCGGGCTGTGGGCCGGGCTCAGCGGCATCGGCCTGGCCGCCGGGCCCGTGGCCGGAGGCGTCCTGACGCAGGCGTTCGGCTGGCCCGCGATCTTCCTGGTCAACGTGCCCATCGGCCTCGTCCTGCTGGCGGCCGGCCACCGCGTCCTGGGGGAGTCCCGTAACCCGGACGCCCGCGCCCTCGACCTCCCCGGCACCCTCCTGTCCGTCCTCGGGGTCGGCACCCTGGCCTGGGCCCTGATCGAAGGCGGCGCGCGCGGCTGGACCTCACCGGTGATCCTCGCCGGCTTCGCCGCGGCGGCCCTCCTCCTCGGCGCGTTCGCCGCCGTCGAGCGGCGCCGCCCGGCCCCGATGCTGCCCCTCGCCCTGTTCCGCCGGCGGCTGTTCACCGTCTCCAACGCGGCTATGGTCGTGGTGGGGTTCGCGCTGATGGGCTCGTCGTTCTTCTTCTCGCAGTTCTTCGTGTACGTCCAGGGCAGCTCGGTCCTGCGGGCCGGACTGCAGACCCTGCCCGCCACCCTCGCCATGGTCGTCGTCAGCCCCTTCGCGGGACGCCTCGCCGCCCGGTACGGCTACCGGCCCCTCGTCACCGGCGGCCTGGCGCTGGCCGGGCTCGGACTCCTCGCACTGGGCGCCGTGCACGCCGATACCGGCTACGCGCACGTGTGGTGGCGCCTGGCCACGGTCGGCGTCGGCTTCGCCCTGGCCATGTCCCCGCTGACCGGCGCCGCCATCCAGGCGGTCGACCCCGCGGAGGGCGGCCTCGCCTCGGGCATCAGCAGCACCGCGCGGCAGATCGGCGCGGTGCTCGGCGTGGCGGTGCTCGGGGCCGTGGTCCGCACCCGGCAGTCCGGCGGCGCCTCCTTCGAGGCCGGCCTCGACAGCGCCTTCACCGTGGCCGGAGCCGTCACCCTGGCCACCGCCGTATGCACCGCCCTGTGGCTGGCAAGCCCCCGCCCCACGCCCGCGCCCGCCCCGGCGCCGCAGCAGCAGGAACACCCGGGCCTCAGCACACGACAGCTGCCCTGAACCGCCTCCAGCCGCCCGCCGACAGCACCGTCCCC
>NZ_WWHX01000336.1 GCF_009862125.1 Streptomyces sp. SID5910 | reverse complement strand
GGTCCTGTGGAGCAGTTTGGAGTGCTCGCCACCCTGTCAAGGTGGAGGCCGCGGGTTCAAATCCCGTCAGGACCGCTGAGGTTTCACGTGAAACCTCGCGGCTGGGTAGCTCAGTTGGTACGAGCGATCGCCTGAAAAGCGATAGGTCGCCGGTTCGACCCCGGCCCCAGCCACAACCAAGGCCCCAATCTCAGGATTGGGGCCTTCTCGCATGTTCATCGTCGCGCTCAGGGCCAAGGTGTAGTGGAGGCCGGGACCCTCGCTTGGTCAGTGCAGCGTCAGCGCGTCGGTGCCCGAGTGGTACGCGTGCAGCGTGTCCGCGGTCGCCCGACGGGACGGCGGGTGGAAGCCGGCCGCCTGCACTGCCGCCAACAGGTACGCAATCTCAGGGGACTTGATGAAGGCGATACCGCCCAGCGAGTCCACGGCGGTCGACACGGCACGCCGGATGCCGTGCCGGATCTGCTCACGCACGAAGAGCAGACGCGCGGTGAGCTCGTCGGAGCGGTCGCCCTCATCGAAGGCGCGCGCGACGGCCTCCAGCGCCGCCATCGACGTCTCGATCTCGCAGGCAGCCTCGGCGTACAGCATCGGGCTGGTGTACGGGCTCGCCAGCATTCGCTCCAGCAGCAGCGAGGCCGCGCCCAGGTAAGTGGCCGAGATCAGCAGACCGAACCAGACGTAACCGGTCTTCTCGTGCATGCCGGTCGGGTCGTCGACGTCGTTCCAGAACAACAGCTCCGACGGCACGAACACGTCCTTCAGCACGACCGTCTCGCTCTGCGACGCGGCCAGGACGGGGGTCTCCCAGAACTTCTCGGTGCTGATCCCCTCGGAGGCGGACGGGATCACGATCACGCCGCGCCGGCCGGTCTCCTCGTCGGCGACGCTTGCGGTCAGCAGGTCCATGGCACTCGACAGACTGC
The DNA here is from genome assembly GCF_009862125.1 of Streptomyces sp. SID5910. Classification (GTDB taxonomy): domain Bacteria; phylum Actinomycetota; class Actinomycetes; order Streptomycetales; family Streptomycetaceae; genus Streptomyces. The sequence continues at coordinate 8,101 of NZ_WWHX01000336.1, read as the reverse complement.
ACGGCTGCTTACGGCCAGTGACCTTGAAGCCGCCCTCGACCGCCCGGGCCGTCACGGTCGGCTTGAAGGCGCTCGCCGCGCTGGTGCCGACATTGCCCTCGGAGAAGCCCGACGACAGCAGCAGGCGCGCCAGCACCACCCCCTTGAGCAGCTCCTTCTCGTCGTCGGTGCCGGTGGCGCTGTGCTCGATGAGCGTGGCGATCGAGAGGTGGTGCATGGTGGTGGCGGCACCGAGCGAGGGCGACAGGGCGCCGATGGCCCGCTGTACCCGGGTCGCCTCCAGCGCGGGCGCGCCGAGACCGCCCCACTCCTGGGGCACCACCAGCGCGGGTGCGTCGGAGTTCTTGAACATCTCTATGACCCGGCTGTCGCGGGCCTCCAGGTCGAGCAGGTCGTGCTCGGACAGTTCCTTGTGCAGCCCGGGCAGGAAACGCTCCAGGGCGGCGCGCTCGGTCGTCATCAAACGGATCGTCATGGTCTCTCCCTCTGTGGTCACGTCGGTCGTCACGCGACCAACTGGCGCTCGGTGTCGAGCTCCAGCACCGCGTGGACGGCCTCGGCCGCCTCTTCCAGGTCGGCGAAGGTGTGTTCGGCGGTCACGGCCAGCCGCAGCAGCGCGTGGTCGAGCGGTACGGCGGGGTAATGCGCGAGGGCGGCGAACACACCGCGCTGGTACAGCTCGTGCCAGGTGGCGAACGCGCGCAGGGACTCGCCGACCATGACGGGGACGATCGGCGTCACGATCTCGGCGCCGTCGGGTCCGATCGCCGGGTCGGCCAGCGGAATCCCCAGGGAGACGAGGGAGTCGCGCAGGAAGCGGGCGTTGGCCAGGCACCGTTCGGCCCGCTCCTGGCCCTCCGCGGACCGGATCAGCCGGACCGCGGCGAGCGCCCCGCCGACGGCGGCCGGCACTCCCGCCGCGGTGAACAGGAAGGACCGCCCACTCGTCCGGACCGCGTCGATCAGGTCGTGCGAGCCCGCCGCGAAGCCGCCGACGGTGGCGATGCTCTTGGAGAAGGTGCCGGTGCGCAGCGGCGTCCGGTCGGCCACGCCGTACATCTCGGTGACGCCGGTCAGGTTCGGGCCGAACACGCCGACCGAGTGCGCCTCGTCGACCAGCAGGAGCGCATTGTGCTCCAGGCAGATCTCCGCGAGCCGGTCGACCGGCGCCAGGTCGCCCTCCATCGAGTACACCCCGTCGACGGCGACCAGGGCGGGCCGGCCGCGCTTGGCCGCGGTGGCCAGCTTCTCGGCGAGGCTGTCGACGTCGTTGTGGCGGAAGCGGACGGCCTGCGCGTCGGTGAACTTGGCCGCGTCGTGGAGTGAGGCGTGCGCGTCGGCGTCGGTGACGATCACGTCCCCGCGGCCGGCGAGGGTGCCGATGGTGCCCAGGTTCGCCTGGTGCCCGGTGGTGAAGACGATCGCGGCCTCGGTGCCGTACCAGTCGGCGATCTCGGCTTCCAGCTCCAGGTGCAGTTCGATCGTGCCGTTCAGCAGCCGACTGCCGGTGGATCCGGCTCCGAAGCGCTCCAGCGCCTTGCGTGCCCCTTCGATGACCAGCGGGTGGTCGGCGAGGCCGAGGTAGTTGTTCGAGCCGAGCATCAGACGGGGGGCGCCGTCGACGTCGACCCGGCGGGAGTTCGCGGACTGCATGGCGCGGAAGTAGGGCGACTTGCCTTCCAACTGCATGGCGCGGGCGATCTTCACGCTCCAGTTGTCCTGGAGGCGTCTCATCATCTGGTGCTTGTGGTTCCTGGGCACGAAAAGTTCTCCCGTTTCTGTCGTGCGTCGGGGTCAGCTCCAGCTGCCCGTGCCGAGCGGTGCTTCGTTGAAGAGCTGCTGACGCAGCGCGACGCGCTTGACCTTCCAGGTCGCCGTGCGCGGGATGGCGTCCCAGTCCAGGTGGATCGGGGCGTCCAGGGCGGGCAGACCGGTCAGTGCCGCGCGCCACCGCTGCGGGGCGATCTCCTGGCCGGAGTAGGTCGCGTAGACGACGCCTGGTCTGGCCTCGCGGCGGGCCAGCACGATCACCTCGCTCGCCTCGGGCAGCCGGTCCAGGAGGACGTCCTCGATGGCGATGCCGCTGGTGCCCTCGATCCGGTCGATCTCCCGGTCGACCAGCCGGATCATGCCGCTGCGCGACTTGATGCCGAGGTCTCCGGTGTTCCACCACCAACCGCTGACCTTGTTGTCGTGGCGGTGCTGCTCCCCGACGTAGGCCAGGCAGCGGCCGGGCTGACTGATCTCGACCAGGCCCACCTCGCCCTTCGGCAGCTCCTTTCCGCCGGCCGGGTCGGTGATGCGGATCTTGGCGACCGTGGGCAGCGGCCAGCCCATGTACTGGGTGGGCGGCGGGAACTGGCCGACCTTTCGCACCATCGACTTGAAGTACGGCCGCAGGACGAGCCCGCCGTTCTCGGTCTGGCTCCACGACTGCACCCAGACCGGCAGCCGCGCCTCGGAGGCGTTCAGGAACTTGCGGATCGAGCGGGTGTGCACGGCGTCGAAGGAGCTGATGTAGAAACGGACCTGCTTGAACAAGCTGCGCGGGTCGTCGAGCAGGTGCTCTTGGCGCAGGTACATGTTCGGGAGCATGTCGACGATCGTGGGGCGGTGCTCGGCAAGCAGATCCGCGATGTTCTCGTCGGGTACGTCCGCGACGGCCAGGTACTTCGGGCCGACGGTGGCGATGGCGAACAGCGCGGTCAGGGTGTGCTGGTGGAAGAACGGGTCGAAGAAGGCGAAGGTGTCGCTGTGCCTGAAGCCCATCCCGCCCCAGCGCTCGGTCTGGACGTGTGCGATGGCGTGCAGCGTCTCGGCGCTGTGCAGGGCCAGCTTCGGGATGCCGGTGGTGCCCGAAGTGTGGGTGGCGACCATCGGCTCGTCGAAAGCGCGCAGCTCCACGGGGGCGGCGGGGCTGCCGGCCAGGCTCTCGAAGGAGACGGCGCCGGAGGGAAGTTGGCTGTCGGCACCGATGACGATGGTCCTGCGGGTCAGTTTCGTCAGCGTCTGCGCGTCCAGCTCGGCGATCTCCAGCCGCCCCGGGTCGGTGACCAGGAACGGCTGCTCCATGCGGTCCAGCAACGTGGTGGCTACCTCGTTGCCGTGGTTCCAGGCCAGCTGGAAAGGGATGGCGCCGATACGGGCCGCGGCCGAGCCCACGACCTGGACATCGGGGTGGTTCGCCTTCATCACCGCGACGCGGTCCCACGGGCGGACCCCGGCCGCGTAGAGCCGGGCGGCTACGTCGTCCACCAGTGCGGCCCACTGGCAGTAGGTGAAGCGGGTGCCCGCGTCGGGCGCGATGTCGGCGGGCCGGGACAGGATGATCTGCTGGTTCGGGAAGCGCTGGGCCGCGATGTGCCACGCCTCGCCGTAACGACCGGTGGCCGGCGTACGGGAGAACGGGGTAATGCGTTTCAAGCCTCGGCTGCGGGTATATCCATTGAGGAATTCCGGCACGGCAGTGGTCATGGTTGCCCTTGCATATCTTGTACGGATACACTGGAGACCCGGCGTTTTCAGGAACGGCCGGAAAGGCATAGCAGAGCCATGGTCGCAAAATCGGCATCGATGGCGATTTTGCCATGCCCAGACGAATCAGATTCAGCCTTCACCCGATGGGCTTCTCGGCTTCCCGACCATAGTTCACCCGTCGTGAGCAGAACAATATGAGTTCTGCACGTCCGGAGGTGCACCGTCACGGCGTCAGGTTTTGACTTTCACGGTTCAAAGAAAAGTGACGCAAGTCGAGGGCGGTATTTCCCACAGGTCAGGCCCGCAAGCGGGGCAGAAAGCGGAACCTGCGCCTGAAAGTCCTGCGCGGCCCCGGGTTACGCGTCAGGCGAGCGGTCAGTGCGGCATGCCGTAGGAGCCCAGCACCAGCCGCTCCATGACGGTACGCGGCAGCAGCCGCTTCAGGGTGAACACCAGCGGGGCGTTGCTGCCTGCCGCGTACAGCGGCCGGGGTCGGGCCGCCTCGATCGCCGCCAGGATCGTGCGCGCCATCCGCTCTGGCGGCAGCCCGCTGTTCTCCTTGTCGCGCGCATTCGCCTCCAGCGTCAGCAGGCTCTGCTTGTGGGGCGAGCCCTCGGGCACCACGCGGGAGCGGCGCTCCCCGAAGCCGGTGGCGAAGTTGCCGGGCTCCACCGTCGTCAGCCACACGCCGAACGGGCTCAGCTCCCGGCGCGCGGCCGTCGCGAAACCGCGCAGGGCGAGCTTCGAGGCCACGTAGGCCGAGCGGTACGGCAGCGGGAAGCTCGCCAGCATGGAGCCCACCATGACGACACGGCCGTAGCCGCGTGAGCGCATGCCCGGCAGCAGCTCCTGGGCCAGCTGCACCGGCGCCACGGTGTTGACCCGCAGGATGCGCTCGATGCTCGCCACGGGCAGGTCCTCCAGGGCGCCGATCTGGCTCTCCCCCGCGTTGTTCACCAACACGTCGACCGGTCCGGCCTGTTCGGCGCAGCGGACGACCGACACCGGGTCCCCGAGGTCGAGTTCGAGGTACTCGACGCCGGGCAGGCGCCGGTCGGCCGGGATGTGGTCGGGCTTGCGACTGGTGCCGAGGACGCGGAAGCCCCGGGCCGTGAGGAGCCTCGCGGTCGCCCGGCCGATGCCCGTCGAGGCGCCGGTCACCAGTGCTGTGCGCTGAGTCGAGGCGCTCATCGGAACGCTCCTTGGTCGGAGAGGCGGAGTGTGCGGTGTCAGGAAAGCTAGCGATCACAAAGAGCGCCGGACATCCTCTCAGGGCTTACGCGACCGGTACGGACAGTCGTGTGTCCGCTGCGCGAAATCGCTCCGCGAGGCAGTCGGAAGTTGTCCGCTACGCGATATCAGCCGTCCTCTCACGCCATTCCCGAGCGGCCCGTCGGACATTTAGCGTGACAGGTGCGGTGCCCGACCGACATCCACGGGTGCTTTCTCCGCAGCCGACCTCCACGCCTGATTCCAGGGAGTTTCCATGTCCACGACCGCAGCGACCAAGCGTGAGGACACGCCGGTCGATGCCGCACAGCGCCGGCCCGGACTTGTGCTGTTCATGGTCTGCGTCGCGATCTTCATGCTGATGCTCGACGCGATGGTCGTCTCCGCCGCCCTCGCCGACATCCGCTCGGAGTTCAACGCCTCCATCGACGGGTTGCAATGGATCGTCGACGCCTACTCGATCCCACTGGCCGGCCTCATGCTGACCTTCGGCACGCTCGGCGACCGGTTCGGCCGCAAGCGCCTCTTCATCACCGGCATGATCGTGTTCACCGCCGCTTCGCTGGCGCTGACGCTGGCGGGCGGCATCGTGGAACTCGACATCCTGCGCGTGGTGCAGGGCATCGGTGCGGCGATGCTGTTCGCCACCGCGCTGCCGCTGCTGGCCGTCGCGTTCCCCGAGGCCGGCAAGCGGGCGAAGGCGATCGGCATCTACGGGGCGGTGATGGCGGGCGCGACCGTCCTCGGCCCGGTCATCGGCGGTGTGCTGGTCACCCAGTTCGGCTGGCGCTCGATCTTCACCGTCAACGTGCCGATCGGCATCGCCGTCACCTTGCTGGCCGTGCTGAAGATGCCGGCCACCACGAGCACGCCGGGCCGCCGCGCCGACTGGCTCGGCTCGCTGCTGCTCACCGGCGGCCTGGTCTCGGCCGTGTTCGCGCTGACCCGGAGCCACGCGCTGGGCTGGACGTCGAGGACGGTCATCTCCCTGCTCGTCACCGGCGTCGTCCTGGTGATCGCCTTCCTGTACTGGCAGACCCGGGCCAAGCACCCGCTGCTCGACATCTCGATGGCGAAGAAGCCCGGGTTCACCGGCACCGCGGTCGTGTCCGTCGCGCACATGGCCACGCTGATGGCTTCGGCCACCTACCTGTCGCTGTTCCTGATGGGCACGCTCGGCTACACGCCGCTGCAGATGGGCCTCAGGCTGCTACCGATCAGCGCCTGCGCGATGGTCGCCGCTGCCCTGACCCCGATCGTCGCCAAGCGCATGCCGATCAGCGTCGGGCTGACAGGCACCATGGCGATGGTGACCGTGGGCATGTTCCTGCTGGGCAACTACGGTCACGGCGACAGCTGGACCCACTTCCTGCCCGGCATGATCATCGGTGGTCTCGGCCTCGGCGCCCTGACCGCGGTCAACCAGGCCGCGTCGCTGACCTTCGCCTCGCAGGAGAACGCGGGCATGTCCTCCTCGACCTTCGCCACGCTGCGGCAGGTCGGCATGGCGATGGGCATCGCCGGGCTCGGCGCGATGTTCAGCCATGTCGCGCAGGACAAGGCGGAGTCCGGGCTCGCGACGGTCGCCGGGGGCGAAGCGGTGCCGCAGGACCTGAAGCAGGAGTTCGTCCACCAGGTCGAATCCGGCGCGGGGCACCAGGTGGTCGAGGCGGTGCCGTCGCAGTTCCACGACCTGGTGCCCTCCCTGGTCCGGGTCGCGGACAACGCGTCGATCGACGGGCTCAACTCCCTGGCCGCTCTGGGCACCTGGATCGGCGCCGGTTCCGTGGTCATCGCGGGGATCGCCTTCGCGATCGACCGCGGCCGGGTCAGTCGCCGCCAGGAGGAGGAGTGCCCGGTGTCCGCGTGAACCGGGACTGTGCGCCGCTCCCCCCGAAGTACGAGGCGGGAGTGGTGCCGATCTCGCGCCGGAACGCGGTGATGAAGGCGCTCGCGGTGCCGTAGCCGACGGCGCGGGCGACCCGCGAAATCGGCTCTCCCATGCCGAGCATGGGCAGCGCCGCGTTCAGCCGCTCGTACGTACGCCAGCTCGCGAAGCTCACACCTGTCTCGGCACGGAAGCGGCGCGAGAGGGTGCGCGGCGACGCCCCGACCTCCCGGCCCCAGTCCTCCAGGTCCCGGGGGTCGGCGGGGTCCTTCTTGATGGCGAGCGCGACGCGCCGGGCCAGCGAGTCGGTGGGCAGGATCGTCGGGATCGTCGCGACCGACATCGGCTTCATCAGGTCCCACAGCACGGCGGTGACCCGGGCGCGATGGTCCTCTGCGTCGGCGCCTATGGTCACGAGGTGGCTCAGCAGCGGTCCGACCAGCCCGGTGGCGTCGATGACGGTCGGGGCGTCCCAGCGCAGCGGGCAGTCGTCCGGTTCGAAGTACAGCGAGACCATCGACACGGACGAGTTCGGGAAAACCGCGTGATCCACGCCGCCGGGGATCCACAGTGCTCGCGAACGCTGCACCACCCAGCGGAAATTGCCCACGCCCATGGTGAGCAGACCGGTGGGCGCCCAGGTCAGCTGGTGCTGCGGGTGGTTGTGGGCGGAGACATCGACCCCGGCCTCGAGCGGGACGACCATGCTCGCGATGGCCGGGTAGTTGATGGTGAAGTGCGTTTTGCCGATCACGAACTCCAACCCTAGCGTCAACTCCCCCTGTTCCGGGGGGTCGTGAGCGTCCACTGGCCGGATCCTGCCACTGACGGACCGGGCGGGGGCCCGGCTGTCGGAGATCGCGGGGCTGAGCGCACCGCCTTGGGCGTCACGCTGGGCAAAGAGGCGTCGCCGGGTCGAGGGCACGTGGGGGCGGCCGTGCCGTCGACCCGCCGCACGCCGAGATCTGGGCCCAGACCGGTCGCACCACGTTCGTCACCTCCGAACGCACCCTGGGCTGTGCGGACGGGGTCAGGCCCAGTCGGGAGAGTGCCCTGCTGCCGCGCCATCCGGACGGCTTCCCTCTCCCCCTCCTCGCATGGCACGGCGTGCTGTCAGGCGGCCGGCCACGTACGGAACTGGCGCAGTCCGTCACCGTGTGTGCGTCCCGCACCAACGGTGAAGCCGCCGCGCTCCAGGGCGGCGGCGAGGGTCTGGCTGCCCGCGCGCAGGCACACCAGGAGCGTCGGCGGATCGAGCGAGACACTGCACAGCGACGAGACGGTCATCCCCCGCGGGGCGCCCATACCGTCGACGCCTGTGACCACGCACACGCCGGTGGGAAAGCCGCTCATTCCACTGCCCAGCCCGGACCACCCGGCTGGGCAGTGGAAAGAAAGGGGCAAGGAACCTTGAGACCATGAGCGTCTCGCGCCACCCCGGGACCTATATGTGCGACACTGTCGTACGAAGCTTGGTCCTGTGGAGCAGTTTGGAGTGCTCGCCAC
>NZ_WWHX01000033.1 GCF_009862125.1 Streptomyces sp. SID5910 | reverse complement strand
CGACCCCGCCGGTCAGGCGCCCGCGCCTGCCGACCCGGCCCCCTGGGCCCTCGACCCCGCTGGTCAGGCTCCCGCGGCCCCCGGTCGCGCCGGACAGGCACCCGCCTCGGCCGACCCGGCCCCGCCCGCCCCCTGGGCCCTCGACCCTGCCGGTCAGGCGCCCGCGGCTCCCTGGGCCCCCGGCTCCGCCGGGCCGGCGTCCACTGACCCGCCTCCGCCGGCCCCGTGGACGTACGGGCCCCCGGCCGGGGCCACGCCGCCCGCCTCGCCTCCGTACCACCCGGCACCGTCCGGACCAGCCCCCGGCTCGGGTTCCGGTTCCGGTTCCGGGCCCGGTCTGAGTCGGGTGCTGATCGCCCTCACCGCCACGGCCGTCCTCGGTGCCGGGATCGGGGCCGGGGTCTGGGCGCTCACCCGTGACGACGGTGCCGACCGGGCGGGGGACGCCCCGGCCACGGGTGTCACCGTCACGGACGCCCCGACGGGCCCGGCCACCGACACCGCGCCCGCCTCGGCGACCCCCGCCACCTCGCCGGCGGCCACCGTGTCCCCGTCCGTCGCCCCCGGCTACCGCCACGCCCAGGACCCCGTCGGCTACGCGATCACCGTCCCGGCCGGCTGGCAGCGCCACGAGAAGCAGGGCGAGTCCGCCGCCGTCGTCACCTACGACTCCCCGTCCGGCGGCCGCCAGTTGCAGATCTTCGCCCTCGTGGAGGAGTCCCCGGCCGCCTCCCTGGACCTCGCCGAGAACGCCTCCGGCTACGGCTTCGCGCAGCAGCCCGGCTACCAGGCCCTCGGCCGTGACTCCGACGGCGACACCTTCTCCGAACTCGTCTACCGCTACGACGACAAGGACCGCGGCCCCCGCCAGGTGATCGACCACCGCTTCCGGGCCGCCGACGGCACCCTGTACGCCATCCGGTCCAGCGGCCCCGAGACGCTCGACGGCGCGCTGCTGCGCGACCCCCTCACCACGGCGGTCGACTCCTTCTGCCCGGTCGGCGGGCCGTGCGCCTGACGTCCGACGGGAAATGACCCCGTTTCACCCCATCCACCACCTTTCCCCGTGACGCACCGCACTTTCGGCCACCGATCCGGCATGCAACAGGGGGAAGGGGGCAGGGGCTCCCGGTCCCGAGAGTGACATGCGTGTGACGCAGGGGCACGGAACAGGAACGGAAGGCAGTACCGGATCATGGCGAGCACAACGGAAGCCCGGGCAGCGCGGGCGCACCGGACCATTCACGCGGGCGGTGAGTGGCGGGAGGCGTCCTCCGGCGCGACGCGCGAGATCCTCGACCCCGCGGACGCCCAGCCCTTCGCCGTGGTCGCGGAGGGCGACGAGAAGGACACCGACCTCGCGGTGGCCGCCGCCCGGCGCGCCTTCGACACCGGCGACTGGCCGCGCACCCCCGTCGCCGAACGCGCCGCCCTGCTGCGCCGCGTCGCCGATCTGCTCGTGCGCGACCGCGAGGAACTCGGCCTGCTGGAGAGCCGCGACGCGGGCAAGACCGTCGAGGAGGGCCGCGTCGACATCGACTGCGTCGCCGACGCCTTCCGCTACTTCGCGGACCTCGTCGCCGGCGAGGCGCCCGGCCGGGTCGTCGACGCGGGCTCGCCCGACATCCACAGCGTCGTCGTGCACGAGCCGGTCGGTGTCTGCGCGATGATCACGCCCTGGAACTACCCGCTCCTCCAGGCCAGTTGGAAGATCGCACCCGCGCTCGCCGCCGGCAACACCTTCGTGATCAAGCCCAGCGAGATCACCCCGCTCACCACCGTCGCCCTGATCGACCTGCTGACCGAGGCCGGACTCCCCACCGGCGTCGCGAACATCGTCACCGGCCCCGGGCACACCGTCGGCGCCCGCCTCGCCGAGCACCCCGACGTCGACCTGGTCTCCTTCACCGGCGGCCTGATCAGCGGCACCAAGGTCGCCCAGGCCGCCGCCGTCACCGTGAAGAAGGTCGCCCTCGAACTCGGCGGCAAGAACCCCAACGTCGTCTTCGCCGACGCCTGCGACACCGAGGAGGGCTTCGACACCGCCGTCGACCAGGCCCTCAACGCCGCGTTCATCCACAGCGGCCAGGTCTGCTCCGCGGGCGGGCGGCTCATCGTCGAGGAATCGGTGCGCGAGCGCTTCGTCGCCGAACTCGCCCGCCGCGCCGGGAACATCCGCCTCGGCCGGGGCACCGAGGACGGCGTCGAGTGCGGCCCGCTCGTCTCCGAGCAGCAGCGCGCCAGGACCGAGGACTTCGTCGCCTCCGCCCTCGCCGAGGGCGCCGTGCTGCGCTGCGGCGGCAAGCGCCCCGAGCCGGCCCCCGAGCGCCCCGAGAGCGGCTGGTTCTACGAGCCGACCGTCCTCGACCAGTGCCACCGCGAGATGCGCGTCGTCCGCGAGGAGGTCTTCGGACCCGTCCTCACCGTGGAGACCTTCCGCACCGAGGACGAGGCCGTCGCCCTCGCCAACGACACCGAGTACGGCCTCGCCGGCGCCGTCTGGACCGCCGACGCGGGCCGCGCCCGCCGGGTCGCCGGCCGGCTGCGCCACGGCACCGTCTGGATCAACGACTTCCACCCCTACCTGCCGCAGGCGGAGTGGGGCGGCTTCGGCAAGAGCGGCGTCGGCCGCGAGCTGGGCCCCGCGGGCCTGGCCGAGTACCGCGAGACCAAGCACGTCTACCAGAACCTCGCACCGCGCCCCGTCCGCTGGTTCACCGGCTGACCTCCGCCCACCCCTCCCGTCCCCACCCCTCCCGTCCCCACGCCTTCCTGGAGTACTCCCATGCCCGAGACCCCCCAGGTCTACGACTACGTCGTCATCGGCGGCGGCACCGCAGGCTCCGTCATCGCGGCCCGCCTCACCGAGAACCCGGACACCACCGTCGCCGTCATCGAGGGCGGCCCCAGCGACGTAGGCCGCGACGACGTGCTGACCCTGCGCCGCTGGATGGGCCTGCTCGGCGGCGAGCTCGACTACGACTACCCCACCACCGAGCAGCCGCGCGGCAACTCCCACATCCGGCACAGCCGCGCCCGCGTCCTCGGCGGCTGCTCCTCCCACAACACCCTCATCGCCTTCAAGCCGCTGCCGTCCGACTGGGACGAGTGGGAGGCCGCGGGCGCCAAGGGCTGGGGCGCGGTGCAGATGGAGGCGTACTTCGCCCGGCTGGAGAACAACATCGTCCCGGTCGACGAGAAGGACCGGAACGCCATCGCCCGCGACTTCGTCGACGCCGCGCAGAAGGCCCTGGAGGTCCCCCGGATCGAGGGCTTCAACAAGAAGCCGTTCACCGAGGGCGTCGGCTTCTTCGACCTGGCCTACCACCCGGAGAACAACAAGCGCTCCTCGGCCTCGGTGGCGTACCTGCACCCGGTGATGGACGAGCGCCCCAACCTCACGATCATGCTGGAGACCTGGGCGTACAAGCTCCAGCTCGACGGCACCCGCGCCGAGGGCGTCCACGTCCGCACCAAGGACGGCGAGGAGATCCTGGTCGAGGCGCGCAACGAGGTCGTGCTGTGCGCCGGCGCCGTCGACTCCCCGCGGCTGCTGCTGCACTCCGGGATCGGCCCGCGCGAAGACCTCGAAGCGCTCGGCATACCCGTGGCGCACGACCTGCCCGGCGTCGGCGAGAACCTGCTCGACCACCCCGAGTCGGTGATCGTGTGGGAGACGAACGGACCCATCCCGGACAACTCCGCGATGGACTCCGACGCCGGCCTGTTCGTGCGCCGCGACCCCGAACACGCGGGCCCCGACCTGATGTTCCACTTCTACCAGATCCCGTTCACGGACAACCCGGAGCGACTGGGCTACGAACGACCGGAGTTCGGCGTCTCCATGACCCCGAACATCCCCAAGCCCAAGTCCCGCGGCCGCCTCTACCTGACCAGCGCCGACCCGTCCGTGAAGCCCGCCCTGGACTTCCGCTACTTCACCGACGAGGACGACCACGACGGCCGCACCCTCGTCGACGGCATCCGCATCGCCCGGGAGATCGCCAAGTCCGAGCCCCTCGCCCACTGGCTCAAGCGCGAGGTCTGCCCCGGCCCGGACATCACCGGCGACGAGGAGCTGAGCGAGTACGCCCGCAAGGCCGCCCACACCGTCTACCACCCGGCGGGCACCTGCCGGATGGGCGCCGCCGACGACGAGCAGGCCGTCGTCGACCCCGAGCTGCGCATCCGCGGCCTGAACGGCATCCGCATCGCCGACGCCTCCGTCTTCCCGACCATGCCCGCCGTGAACCCGATGATCGGCGTCCTCATGGTCGGGGAGCGCGCCGTCGAGCTGATCGGCGGTGATGCGCGATGACCGCCACCACCGTCACCGTCAACGGCACCGCCGCCGAGCGTCCCCCGGTCTTCTCCGTGGACGGCCTGTGGAAGGTCTTCGGCCCGAAGGCCGCCCGCGTCCCCGCCGACCCCGAGCTGACTGCCCTCACCCCGGCCGAGCTGCGCTCCCGCACCGGCTGCACGGCCGCCGTCCGCGACGTCTCCTTCGACGTCCGCAAGGGCGAGGTCTTCGTCGTCATGGGCCTCTCCGGCTCCGGCAAGTCCACCCTCGTACGCTGCCTGACCCGCCTCATCGAGCCGACGGCCGGCACCATCGCCATCGACGGCGAGGACGTCCGCGCCATGGACCGGTCCCGGCTGCGCGAACTGCGCCGCCACCGCGCCGCGATGGTCTTCCAGCACTTCGGCCTGCTCCCGCACCGCTCGGTCCTCGACAACGTCGCGTACGGCCTGGAGGTCCAGGGCATGGGCCGCGCCGAGCGCCGCGAGCGCGCCGCCGCGATCGTCGCCAAGGTCGGCCTGGAGGGCCTGGAGCAGCGCCGCCCCGCCCAGCTCTCCGGCGGCCAGCGCCAGCGCGTCGGCCTCGCCCGCGCCCTCGCCGTCGACCCCGAGGTGCTGCTCTTCGACGAGCCGTTCAGCGCGCTCGACCCGCTGATCCGGCGGGACATGCAGGAGGAGGTCGTCCGGCTGCACCGCGAGGAGGGCCGCACGATGGTCTTCATCACCCACGACCTCCAGGAGGCCCTGAAGCTGGGCGACCGCATCGCCCTGATGCGCGACGGACGCGTGGTGCAGCTCGGCACCCCGGAGGAGATCGTGGGCTCGCCGGCCGACGACTACGTCCGCGAGTTCGTCCGCGACGTCCCGCGCGAGCAGGTCCTCACGGTCCGCACGGCCATGCGCCCCGCCGCCTCCTCCGACGAGGCCGCCACGGGCCCGGCCCTCCGCCCCGACGCCACGGTCTCGGAGGCCATCGAGGCCGTAGCCCGAGCAGGCTCCCCGGCCCGCGTCATGTCCGACGGCCGCTGCCTGGGCGTGGTGGACGCGGCCGACCTCCTGTCGGTGGTAGCCGACGTAGCTGCGGGCAGTCGTGCCGCTGGGGCGGCACGGGTGGGCGCAGCGGCACCGGCCAAGCGCCGTGAGCCGACCGACCCCGCGCCCAGCGACAGCGCCCCCGCACCGGCAAAGCGCCGTGAGCCGACCGACCCGGACCCCGCCCCCGACGAGGAGCCGGTCTGATGGCAACGATCACCGCAACGCCCCAGAAGACGTCCCCGCCGGGCATCCTCACCCACCCCACCACCCGCAAGCTCCTCACCCTGGCGGCCCTAGCCGCGATCCTCGCCCCCCTGGCCACCACGCAGTGGCCCGGCACCACCTGGCCCACCGCCCTCACCGTCGACGTATCCGCCCCCCTCGGCACCGCCAGCGACTGGATCATCGACAACCGGGACAGCCACCCCCTCTTCCTCTACTTCTTCGGCCACATCAGCAACGCCGTCGTCATCGCCGTACGCGCCGTCTACCTCGCCCTCCTCGCCGTCGGCTGGGCCGGGGTCACCGCGATCGGCGCCCTGGTCGCCTGGCGCACGGCCGGCGTGAGGCTCGCCCTCGGCACCGCCGCCGCGTTCCTGGCCTGCGGCCTGCTCGGCATGTGGGTGCCGACCATGCAGACCCTCGCCCTGATGGTCGTCGCCGTCCTCGCGTCGGTCGTCGTCGGCGCCCTCCTGGGCCTCGCCGCCGGCCTGTCCGACCGTATGGACCGCGTCCTGCGCCCCGTGCTCGACACCATGCAGGTGCTGCCCGCCTTCGCCTACCTCCTCCCCGTCGTCCTGGTCTTCGGCATCGGCGTCCCCGCCGCCGTCCTGGCCACCGTCGTCTACGCCGCCCCGCCCATGGCCCGGCTCACCGCCCTCGGCCTGCGCGGCGCCGACAAGGAGGTCCTGGAGGCCGTCGAGTCGCTCGGCACCACCGCCCGCCAGCGGCTGCTGACCGCCCGTGTCCCGCTGGCCCGCAAGGAACTCCTCCTCGGCGTCAACCAGACGATCATGATGGCGCTGTCCATGGCCGTCATCGCCTCCGTCATCGGCGCCGGCGGCCTCGGCGACCGCGTCTACCAGGCGCTCGCCTCCGTCGACGTCGGCGCGGCCCTCGCCGCCGGCATCCCGATCGTGCTGCTCGCCGTCGTCCTGGACCGCGTCACCGGCGCGGCGGGGGAGCGGCTCGGCGAGGCCGGAAAGTCCCCCGTGACCTGGCTGTACGTCCTGGCCGTCGCCGTCGCGGTGGCCCTCGCCGGACGTCTCGCCGGCCTCCTCGACTGGCCCGACGGGTGGGAGCTGAACATCGCCGAGCCCGTCAACCGGGCCGTCGACTGGATGACCGCCCACCTCTACTCCGGTGTCCCCGTCGTCGGCGGCACCGCCGACTGGGCCGCCCACTTCACCAGCTGGGTCCTCAACCCGCTGCGGGACGGCCTCCAGTGGCTGCCCTGGTGGTCCGTGCTGCTGATCGTCGCCGCCCTGGCCTGGCTGATCGGCACCTGGCGCACCGCGCTGACCGCCGTCCTCGCCATGGCCGCGATCGGCGTGCTCGGCGTGTGGAACCCGTCCCTGGACACGCTCTCCCAGGTGCTGGCCGCCGTCGCGGTCACCCTGGTCATCGGCTTCGCGACCGGCATCGCCGCCGCCCGCAGCGACCGCTTCGAGCGCCTGCTGCGGCCCGTCCTGGACGTCTTCCAGACGATGCCGCAGTTCGTGTACCTGATCCCGGTCGTCGCCCTGTTCGGCGTCGGCCGCGCCCCCGCCGTCGCCGCAGCGGTCGTCTACGCCCTGCCGGCCGTCGTCCGCATCACCACCCAGGGGCTGCGCCAGGTCGACCCGGCCGCGCTGGAGTCTGCCCGCTCGCTCGGCGCGACCAGCGGACAGCAACTGCGCCAGGTCCAGCTCCCGCTGGCCCGCCGGTCCCTGCTGCTCGCCGTCAACCAGGGTGTCGTCCTCGTCCTCGCCGTCGTCATCATCGGCGGCCTGGTCGGCGGTGGCGCGCTCGG
Source organism: Streptomyces sp. SID5910 (assembly GCF_009862125.1). Classification (GTDB taxonomy): domain Bacteria; phylum Actinomycetota; class Actinomycetes; order Streptomycetales; family Streptomycetaceae; genus Streptomyces. Next base: position 3,067 of record NZ_WWHX01000033.1, on the reverse strand, counting down.
CTACCAGGTCGTCTTCGGCCTGGCCCAGGGCGACCTCGCGACCGGCCTGGTGGCGGGAGCGGCGATCGTCTGCCTCGGCCTGACGCTCGACCGGGTCACCCAGCCGACCGTACGCCGTACGAAGAAGGGGGCCTGAGATGTCCCGCAAGCGGATCACGGCGGCCGTCACCGTGCTGGTGCTGGCCACCGGCTGCGGCGCCGCCGACATGACCAAGCAGGCGTCCCCGTTCGCGAACGCCCAGGGCGCGAAGACCGTCACCCTGTCCGTGCAGTCCTGGGTCGGCGCCCAGGCCAACGTGGCCGTCGCCCAGTACCTGCTGGAGCACGAGCTCGGCTACCGCGTCGACACCGTCCAGGTCGACGAGGTCCCCGCCTGGGACGCGCTCAGCCAGGGCCGGGTCGACGCCATCCTGGAGGACTGGGGCCACCCCGAGCAGGAACAGCGCTACGTCGCCGACAAGAAGACCATCGCCGCCGGCGGCGACCTCGGCGTCACCGGGCACATCGGCTGGTTCGTCCCGACGTACTTCGCGAAGAAGCACCCGGACGTCACGGACTGGAAGAACCTCGACAAGTACGCCGAACTGTTCCGCACCGCCGAGAGCGGCGGCAAGGGCCAGCTGATGGACGGCTCCCCGTCCTACGTCACCAACGACAAGGCGCTGGTGAAGAACCTGGGCCTGGACTACCAGGTCGTCTTCGCCGGCTCCGAGGCCGCCCAGATCACCCAGATGAAGCAGTTCGCCAAGGAGGAGAAGCCCTTCCTGAGCTACTGGTACACGCCCCAGTGGCTGTTCGAGAAGGTCCCGATGACCGAGGTGAAGCTGCCGCCGTACAAGGAGGGCTGCGACGCCGACCCGGAGAAGGTCGACTGCGCCTACCCGGTCACCCCGCTCCAGAAGTACCTCAACTCCGGCTTCGCGAAGAACGGCGGCAAGGCGGCCGAGTTCCTGAAGAACTTCCGCTGGACGACCGAGGACCAGAACCAGGTCTCCCTGATGATCGCCGAGCAGAAGATGCGGCCCGAGGAGGCGGCGAAGAAGTGGGTGGACAGCCACGAGTCCGAATGGAAGAAGTGGCTGCCCTGACCCTCACTTCGTCAGCCCGGCCGCGATCTCCCGCAGCGCGCCCTCCACGCGCCGCAGGAGGCCCGGCCCGAACGTGACCCGGGTGGCCCCGAGTTCGCCGAGCTCGGCGGGCGAGGGGCCCTCCCCGGGCCGGGCGACGACGTTCAACGGCCCCTGGATGCCGGCCCGCAGCAGCGGCACCACGTCCGCGGGGGCGCCGATCGGGTACACGCAGTCGGCGCCCGCGGCGACGTACAGCGCGGCCCGCTCCAGGGCCCGGTCCGGGTCGGCGACGCCCCGGACGAACGTGTCGATGCGGGCGTTGACGAACAGCCGGTCCCCGGCCGCCGCCCGCACCTCGGCCAGCCACTCGGCGTGCTCGCGCGGGTCCTTGAGCACCCCGCCCGTGGAGTCCTCCAGATTGCAGCCCACGGCACCCGCCGCGAGCAGCCGCTCCACCAGCTCCCCGGGCGCCAGCCCGTACCCGTCCTCCACGTCCGCCGACACCGGCACGTCGACGGCCCGGGCGATCCGGGCGACCGCCGCGAACATCTCGCCGGCCGGGGTGCTCCCGTCCTCGAAACCCAGAGCGGCGGCGACCCCGGCGCTGGGCGTCGCCAGCGCCGGGAACCCGGCCTCCGCGAGCACGCGGGCGCTCGCCGCGTCCCAGGGGCCGGGCAGGACGAGAGGGTCGCCCGGGGCCCGGCCGTGGTGCAGGGCGCGGAAGGCTGCGGCCTTGCTCATGGTGTGTGACCCCCCCGGTGGGACGCGGCGGCTGACCATCAGCCGGTTCCAGCCGTTGATGACGCTGATCAGCCCCACCAGGTGGGCCAGTTCGCCGTCCGAGAAGAGCGCGGCGGCCCGCTCGTACACGGCGTCGGGCACGAAGCGGTCCGTCAGGACCGTCACCGCCTCGGTCAGCGCCAGCGCGGCCCGCTCCCGCTCGCTGAAGAGCTCCTCGGCCTCCTCCCAGGCGTCGAGCAGACCGAGCCGCTGCTCGCTCTCCCCGTTCTTCCGGGCGAGGGTGAGGTGCATGTCCAGGCAGAACGCGCAGTGGTTGAGCTGCGAGGCCCGGATCATCACCAGCTCGGCGAGCACCGGATCGCCGAACCCCTGCTTCGCCGCCGCGCTGAGCGCGGACATCGCCCGCTGGACCTCCCCGTCCAGCAGCCGTGTACGGGCCGTCATCCGTGCTGCCCCGGCCGGTAGTGGCCCGGGGTCATGCGGCAGGTCACGCCGAAGCGGTTCCAGGAGTTGATCACCGTGATGGCGGCGATCAGGTGCGCCAGCCCGGGCTCGTCGAAGTGCTTCGCGGCCCGCTCGTACACCTCGTCGGGCACGAAGCCGTCCGTCAGCACGGTCACGGCCTCCGTCAGCTCCAGCGCCGCCAGCTCCTTCTCGGTGTAGAAGTGCCGCGACTCCTCCCAGGCGCTGAGCTGGATGATCCGCTCCACGCTCTCCCCGGCCGCGAGGGCGTCCTTGCTGTGCATGTCGATGCACAGGGCGCAGCGGTTGATCTGGGAGGCGCGGATCTTCACCAGCTCGAACAGGGTCGGGTCCACGCCCTGCCGGGCGGCCGCGTCCAGCCGGATCATCGCCTTGTACACGTCGGGCGCGTGCTTGGCCCAGTCCAGGCGCACGGGCAGTTCGGGGGCGTACTCCGCGGTCGTCGTCTCATCGGTGTGCGTCGTCATGTCCTCGACCCTAGGAACGAAGCAGCCCAGGAGTATGGTCCATTTCCATGGCGAAACCCTGGGCCACTCTCGGCGTCGACCTGCACCTGGAACCGGCCGGGCCGGGCCTGCGCCGCGGACTGACCGACGCCCTGCGCGAGGCCGTCCGCACCGGCCGCCTGGCCGCCGGCACCCGGCTGCCCTCCTCCCGCGCCCTCGCCGCCGACCTCGGCATCGCCCGCAACACCGTCGCCGACGCCTACGCCGACCTCGTCGCCGAGGGCTGGCTCACCGCGCGCCAGGGCTCCGGCACCCGCGTCGCGGACC
>NZ_WWHX01000335.1 GCF_009862125.1 Streptomyces sp. SID5910 | reverse complement strand
CCGCCGCGGCGGCCGGCCCCGGACACCGGGCCCGCACCCGAACCCCCCACCGCCACCGTCCCCGGCCCCCGCCGGGCCCCGGAACCGCCCCCGCCGGCCTCCGAGCCGCCACCGGCCCCGCACACCACCCACACCCCGGAAGCCCCGGCCACTTCAGACGCCCCGAACACAGCCGCCCCCGCCGAGCCCGCCGCCGATCCCCGGGACCAGCTCGCCGTCCCCGTCGGACAGCTCCAGGCGCTGCGCCGAGGCGACCACCTCCTCGTCCTGTGGGCCTGGCCCGACGGCGCCCTCAGCGCCCGCGTCCGCTGGCGCCGCGAGCCGGGCCCCGGCGGCGCCGGGCCGCGCGGCGGCGTCCCGAGGGAGGGCGAACTGCTCTGCCGGCGCCGCGTCTACGAGCACGACGGCGGCCTCGACCTGGCCGTCGGCCGGGGCGCGGTCACCCTCACCGTCGAGGCCCTGGTCGCCGCGCCCGGCACCGACTGCGAGGGCGCCTCCTCCCTCCTCGTCGCCGCCGAGGCACCCGTCGTGGAGTACGAGCCGAGCGTGCGCCGGCGCCTCAAGGGCCGGGTCGCCTCCGTCGCCTTCACCTCCGCCACCGGCTGCGACCTGCCCGCGCTGCGCATCGTCCACAGCCTCGGCCGGTTCCGGCCCACCAGTACCGCCGAGGGCACCGTGCTGCACGAGGTGCCCGCGCAACGCCTGCCCGCCGGGGCCCCGCTGACCGTGGAGTTCCCGCTGCCCGCCACCCGGGGCCCCTCCTGGCTGGTCTGCTTCCCGGCGGACGCCGCCACCGACACGCCCGTCGACATCCGCCCGACGGCGCTGCACAGACTGCGAGTGACGTGATGGCCAAACAACTCACCTGCCCCTACTGCTACGAGCACTTCGCGCCCCGCGAGATCCGCTTCCGCTGCAACAGCCGCCTCAGCCGCACCGGGAAGCAGTGCGCACGCCGCCGCGACCAGGTGCTCGACGAACGCCGGGGCCCGCGCCCGAGCCACGACCTCGGACCGGACTTCACCGCCGACGGCCGCAAGCCCACGGCCGTGTGCCCCGACTGCGACGGCGAGACCACGTACCGGATCTGCCCGGTGTGCCACTCCGAACTCCCCGTCCAGTTCGGCCGGGTGGACAACCGCCTGATCGCCATGGTCGGCGCCAAGGCGTCCGGCAAGACCGTCTACATGACGGTGCTGCTGCACGAGATGAGGAACAGGGTCGGCGAGGCGTTCGGCGCCGCCCTGATGGGCCTGGACGACGCGACGATGCGCCGCTACAGCTCCGACTACGAGGACCGCCTCTACCGCGACAACCAGATGTTCCCCGGCACCCAGACCGCCTCCACCAACCTCAACCGGGTCGACCCGCTGGTCTTCCGCTTCAGCCTGGGCCGGCGCACCCTCCTCGGCGAACGCCCCCAGCACACCGTCCTGTCCTTCTTCGACACGGCCGGGGAGGACTTCAGCTCCCGGGAGAGCGTCGAGCTCAACACCCGCTACCTCACCGGCGCCGACGGCATCATCCTGCTCCTCGACCCGCTCCAGATGTCCGACGCCCGGGCCGGCGCCCTGCCGGGCACACCGCTGCCGGGCACCGAAGGGCTCGACGCGCCCGTCAACGTGCTGTCCCGGGTCACCGGCCTGCTCCTCGCCCCGCGCGGCGGCCGGTCCGCGCAGAAGATCGACACGCCGATCGCGGTGGTCTTCTCCAAGATGGACGCCTTCTGGCACCAGCTGGACGCCGGCAGCCCGCTGCGCGACTACGCCCCGCCGGGCGGCCGGTTCGACGTCGGTGACAGCCTCAGCGTCCACGAGGAGGTGCGCCGGCTCCTCAAGGACTGGGACGGCGTCCAGATCGACCAGCTCCTCGACAACCACTACAGCCGCTACCGCTACTTCGGCGTCTCCGCCCTCGGCCGCAACCCCACCCCCGAGGCCCGCGTCGCCCCCACCGGCATCCAGCCCTACCGGGTGGCCGACCCGCTGCTGTGGCTGCTCTCCGAGTTCGGCTCGGTGCCGAAGGCGGGACGCGGATGACCGGCCCGGAGGCGCCCGGGCGGCCACCCGGCCCACGGGCCCACTTCCAGCAGCTCTACTACACCTCCTGCGAGCACGGCCTCAGCGGCTTCTCCGGCTTCCAGTTCAACGCCGTCAGCGCGGGCGTCAGCGCCGAGACCCGGCACGCCGTGGAAGCCCTCGCCGGCTACGAACCGCCGCGCTCCCTGGTGGAGTCGGACACCCCGGAACTGCTCGCCCGCTGCCCGGTCAACCTCTGCTACCGGCCCTACGACCCGCAGGGCCGCACCGCCACCGCGCTGTGCGTGCGCTACGTGGGCCGGGACTCCGCCCGCCGCTTCGGCAACTACTTCGCCCACGCCCTGCACAGCGACGACTTCCCCGCGGCCGGCGGCGGGATGCTCGGGATCGAGCTGTGGGAGTCGCCGGTGTGGACCCGCTCCGCGTCCCCGGACACCGAGATCCCGGTGCTCGCGAAGCCCCCGCGCGGCCCGCTCGGCGCCCGCGCCGTCCACGGCTTCGTCCGCGCCCACCCGCACGCGGAGCGGCTGCCGGAGCTGCTGGCCGCCGTGTTCGCCGCGCTCACCGACCACGGCTCGGTGGTGGTCGTCGACGACTCGACCGACCGGATCGCGCACTGGTTCGCCGCCGTGTCCTACCTGCTGCCGCCACCGCTCGCCCGCCGGCTGTCGTTCGCCACCTACGTCTTCCGGCCCGCCCGCAGCCGGCTGCACCTGATCGGCACGGTGCCCGAGGCGCGGCTCGACTTCGGGACGGACGACGAGGCCGCCTACACCGTCTTCGACTTCTCCCGCGGCCGCTTCCCGCGGGTGGCCGTCCCCGCCCTGGTGCCGCTGCTGACCCGGATCGGCGTCGGCTCCGTCCGGCCCGTCTGGTCCTGGACGGCGGACTACACCCACGGCGGCGAGGAGACCCCGGACGACTGGCACGCACCGGTCGCCGCGGCGGCGGCCTCGGGCGGCATCGCGCTCACCGGCGCCGACGTCCGGGCGGTGATCGGCTGGCTGGCCGGCGCCGGCCACCTGGGCCCGCGCCGCGCCGCCGTCGCCGCCGACCTGCACCGCAAGCACCGGGACCTGGACGACGCGCAGCTCGCGGCGCTCAGCGACGCCGCGAAGGCCGGCGGCGACACGGCCGTGCACCAGGAGATCGAGGGGAAGCTGCACGAGTCCCGGATGCGGGCGTACATGACCGGCGCCGAGGACGCGACCGCGCCGGTGCCGATCACCGACCCGGCGGAGCGCGAGCGGGCCACCGCCCTGTGGGCACGGCTGCTGGGGGAGGCGACCACGGCCCGGCAGCGGGTGCGGCTGCTGCTGTGGGCGCTCGGCGCCCGTCTCGCCCCGGCACCCGACCTCGTCGCACGCGAGACGCTGGTCCTGGCCCGCATGCTGCTCGGCACCGCCGACCAGGCCCCCGGCCTGCGCGGGGAGGTGGCCGAACTCGTCGGCGGCATGCCGCGGATGCGCGAGGCGCTGGCGGACGCGGTGCAGGAGGCCCTGGAGGCACGGGACGGACAGGAGCAGCTGTTCGCGCAGTTCCCCGCCGAACTGCTCGGCGAGCGGGACCTGCGGGACCGCCCGCTGCTCCTCGAGTACCACTGGCGGGCCCGGGCCGAACGGGAGCCGTCGCGCACGGTCGAGATCCTGTTCCGGATCCTGGAGGTGCGCGGCCGGACCTCGCCCGACGCGGAACTGCTGCGCGGCCTGTGGCGCCACTCACGGCCCTGGACGCACCGGGAGGCCCTGCGGATCGTCCACGGGCTGTCCGGCGCGGGGCGGGTGGACGAGGCGGTCGGCGCATGGCTGGACCGCGCGGTCGGACAGCGGATCGACGACGAGGAAGGGCTCGCGGCCTGCCTGGAGCTGTGCGAGGCGCTCTCCTCGCCCGGCCGCGCGCACTGGCTGCCGCCGGCCGCACGGGAACGGGTGCGCATCATCCTGGACCTGGACCAGGCCCTGCGCACGGAACGCGAGGCCGTGCGACTCGCCCGCGCGTTCGCGGTGTCGGGCACCGCCACCTGGACCGCGGCGCAGGCCCTGAGGCGGTACCGCCTGGTGCCGGCCATGCTGGCCCTGCCCGTCGACGTCCCGCGGCTGCGCGAGGAGCTGCCCGGGTTCGGCCACTGGCTCGCGGAGGAGTACCTGGCGGCCGTGCGCCGGACGGCGACCGGCGCCGAGCGGCCCGACGACGTCCGGCTCGGCCACGTCGCCGCCGTGGCCGCGCTGCCCACCGCCGACGGGCGGCTCTCCCAGGCCCAGCAGGAACTCGTCCACCTGATCCGGGGCCACACCGGCAGGCACTGGCGGACCGACGACGTGCGGCGGCTGGAGGCGGCGGTACGCCCCCACCACCCGCCGCTCGCCGACTACTACCGGGAGTGCGCCGAGGCCCGCCGGAGCGGCACGCAGAAGCTGGTCGGAAAGGTGCGGCGCCCGTTCCGCCGCGACAAGGGCGCCGGCCCGGGCGACGGCTCCCGCAGCGACAAGAAGGGACGGTGACGTCCGGTGGACGAGATCGTCGCCTGGGTCTTCATACCCGTGCTCTACCTCGCCGCGCTCACGGCCTACCTGGTGGTCGTCCCGGCCATCGTGCTGCTGCGGGGCCTCGCGCTGGCGATGGAACTCCTGTGGGGCCACGTCCGCCTGCTGATCGGCGTCCTGTACCGGCGCACGCCCGAGTTCCGCACGATGGCGCCCTACCGCCCGCAGGACGAGGCGGTGAAGGCGTACCGCAACTACTTCTTCGGCCCGGGCTACCGCGACCTGCGCCAACTCCTCACGCTGGAGCGGCGGTCGTACGTGCGGACGGCCGGCGACTCCTTCCGGGCCGTGACCACGCGTCAGTTCACGGCCCCGGCCCGGCACCGGGCGTTCACGGTGCCGTACGGGGTGACCCTGTACCTGGGCCTCTGCCTGGGCGCGGTCCTGGCGCTGCCGCCGCTCGCCCTGCTGCTCGCCCTGCACGCCCTCGTCCTCGTCCTGCTCACGGGCGGCGCCCGGGCGGTCGCCGGGACGCTGCGGGCGGTGGACCGGGCGGTGCTGTGGGTGAAGCGGCTGCGCACCGGCATGCTCTGCCCGCACTGCTTCGAACGCGTCCCCTACCCGTCGTACGACTGCCCCCGCGACACCTGCCGGCGCCGGCACGCGGACATCCGGCCGGGGACGTACGGCATCTTCCGGCGCCGTTGCGAGTGCGGGCAGCGCATGCCGACCCTGCTGATGCTGATGAGCAGGGACGCGCGGCTCCAGGCGTACTGCGTGCATCCGCACTGCGAGAAGCCGATGAACGCGGACGCCGGGCACATGCCCGAGGTGGTGCTGCCGCTCATCGGCGGACAGGCCGCCGGCAAGACGCAGTTGATGGCGGCGATGCTGCTCTCCCTGGAGAACGCGGCGGCCGACGGCGGGCCGGCGATCACGCTCGCCGACGACGACTCGGACGCCAACTACCAGGTGCTGCGCGAGGTCCTGCGGATGCAGGGCCACACCCGGGCGACGCAGAAGGCGCTGCCCCGGGCGCACTCCTTCGTCCTCGGCACCGGCCGCTCCGAACGGCTGGTCCACCTCTTCGACACGGCCGGCGAGCGGTTCGTCGACCGAGACGAGACGGACGCGCTGCGCTACGCCCGGGCCGCGCGGACCTTCCTCTTCGTCCTCGACCCGATGTCGGTGAAGGCGTTCTGGACCTCGCTGGAACCCGCGCCGGGCCCGCTCCTCGACCGCACCCTCGCCTCGACGGTCGACCCCGAGGAGGTCTTCGGCCGGTCGGTCCAGGCGGTGGCCGCGATGGGCGCGCCGCTGAAGCGTTCGCGGCTGGCCGTCGCCATCAGCAAGACCGACCTGCTGGCCGGGCACGGCCTGGTGCCCGACCGCCTCGACGACAGCGACGGCGCCCGCGCCTGGCTCTGCGAGGGCCTCGGTCTGCGCAGCCTCGTCCAGGCGATGGAACTGGACTTCCAGGAGGTCCGCTACTTCTGCACGGCAGCGGTCGCCGACGAGGACGCCCGCGTGGACGACAGCATCACCCGGTTCGTGGACTGGTGCCTGCGGGACTGAGGCGGTGACGGGGCCGGGGGAGGCCTCCGTGCCAGAATGGACGCCCCGCCGTCCCGCCGTACCGCTGATCCACCGAGGTTCTTCCGTGTCCAAGCCCGTGGCCCGCGAGCCGCAGCGACGCAACGCGCGCTCCAACCGGGCGCGCATCCTGGCCACGGCCCGCCGGGAGCTGGGGCGGAACCCGGACACCACGCTGGAGGAACTGGCGCGGGCCGCCGGCGTCGTACGGCGCACCCTCTTCGGGCACTTCCCGGGGCGCGCGGCGCTGCTGGAGGCGCTTGCCGAGGAGGCCTCGGAGGTGCTGCGGAGCACGATGGAGTCGGCCGGGGAGGGGGCCGGGCCGCAGGTGCCGGCCGAGCGCGCCCTCGCGTACTTCCTGCTGCTGATGTGGCCCGTCGGCGACCGCTACCGGATGCTGCTGGCACTGGCCCGGCACGACCTGGGCGCGGAGCGCGTGGCCGAGATCCTCACGCCGGCCCGCGCCGAGGTGACCGCCATCCTGGAGCGCGGCCAGCGCGACGGCACCTTCCCCGCGCATCTGCCGCCCGCCGTGCTGAGCGCCGGGCTGGAGGCGATGACGGTGGCCCTGCTGGAGCAGGTCAACACCGGCGCGCTGGAGGACGACGGCACCCGGGCCGCGGTCGCCACCCTGATCGCGGCGGGCGTACCCCACGACCACGCCCGCACGGTCGTCGACGCGGTCTCCCCAACGCTCCCCACCCCACCGACCACCTGACCCCGACCGCCCGACCCGGCACGCCGCCGACCGCCTGACACCCCGGCGGCCCTCCACACCACCGACCGGCTGACGTCCCGGCAGGCCCCCGCCGCCGACCGGCGCTCCGCCGCCCCGCACATGCCGTCGACCCTTGGCGCCTCGGCGCGGCGCCGTACGCCGGCTGACCACGTCTCACGCCGGGGGTCCCGCAGGGCCGGTTGCCGCCTGCGTGTCCCGGGCACGCCGCGCCGTCTCCCTCGCCGTGCTCGCGGGGACGCCCGCCGTGATGAGGGCGGCTGTGGCCGCGTCGGTGCCGTCGTCGCTCCAGGTGCCGCGGCGCACGCAGTCCAGGAGGGCCAGTAGGTGTGCCTCGACGGCCGCGCCGAGTGCACCGGCCGGTACGCCGGTCTGGAAGGCGCCCTCCTGTCGGCCGCGGGCGACGATCGCGGCCAGCGTGTCCCGGGCCGGGGCCAGCAGGTGTCCCACCCGCTCGCTCGTCCGGTCGGGCCCCAGGTCCCGGCGGGCCAGGGCGATGAGCGTGCCGTAGCGGTCGCCGACCGGCCAGAGGGCGAGGACGAAGCGGGCCAGCGCGGTCGCGGGGTCGTCCCGCGGCGGACCGGCGTCCGGCGCGCCGGGTCCGGCGAGCGCGTCCCGCACCGCCTCCGCGGCCTCCCCGACAAGCCCCTCGATCAGCGCCTCCCGTCCGGCGAAGTGCCCGTACAGGGTGCGGCGTGCCACCCCGGCCGCCTCGGCGATCGCGGCGAGCGCCCGGTCGGGGTCGCGGCCCAGTTCGCGCTCGGCGGCGCGCAGGATCCGCGTGCGTGTCGTGGTCATCGGCGGGTACCCCCATGGTGTTTTGCACATCGGTGGGCAAGAAACTAACCTGAGACTAGTCTGCACACCGATGGGCAATTAACTCGCCCTCGTACCCGGGAGCCCCCATGCCCCTACTGGCCACCACACCCGTCGAGAAGATGACCGGGCCGTACCCACGGCGCTGGTGGGCCCTGATCGTGCTGTGCCTCAGCCTGCTGATCGTCGTCATGGCCAACACGTCCCTGATCGTGGCCGCCCCGGCGATGACCGCCGACCTGGGCCTGAGCAGCAGCGACCTCCAGTGGGTCATCGACGGCTACACCGTCCCGTACGCCGCGCTGATGCTCGTGCTGGGCGCGATCGGCGACAAGTACAGCCGTCGCGGTGCCTTGATCACCGGTCTGGTGATCTTCGCGGGCGGTTCGGTGATGGGCAGCCTGGTCGACGAGACGGCGCTGGTCATCGCCGCCCGGGCGGTCATGGGCGTCGGCGCCGCCGTCGTCATGCCGGCGACGCTGTCCCTGCTGGTCGCGATCTTCCCGAGGAGCGAGCGGGCCCGCGCCATCACGGCCTGGACCGCCACGTCCGGACTCGCCATCGCCGTCGGCCCGCTGGTCGCCGGCTGGCTCCTCGGCGACCACGCCTGGGGCTCGACCTTCCTGGTCAACGTGCCCATCGCGGTCCTCGCCGTCGTCGGCGCGCTGTTCCTCGTACCGCCGTCCCGCGCGGCCGGCATGGGCCGCATCGACTACGTCGGCGGTCTGCTCTCCATCGTCTCCGTCGGCAGCCTGGTCTACGCGACCATCGAGGGCCCGCACTTCGGCTGGGGCGCCGGTCCCGTCACCGCGGCCGTCGTCGCCGGCGTCGGCCTCGTGGCCTTCGTCGCCTGGGAGCTGCGCCACCCGCAGCCCATGCTGGACGTGCGCCGGTTCCTCCAGCGGCCGTTCAGCGGCTCGATGCTGGCCGTGCTGTTCTTCTTCTTCGGCACCTACGGCGCCATCTACTACTCCACGCAGTTCCTCCAGTTCGTCCTCGGCTACGGCGCCCTGGAGACCGGCGTACGGCTGCTGCCGCTGGCCGGCGCCGTGTTCGTCGGCGCCGCCGTCACCGGGCGCCTCACCCCGAAGCTGGGCGTCAAGGCCATGGTCGGCTCCGGCATGGTGATCGGCACCGTCGGCGTGTTCCTGCTCGTCCTCGTCGACAAGGGCTCGACGTACTCGGGCTTCCTGGCCCCGATGCTGCTGCTCGGCCTCGCGATCGGCCTCAGCGTCTCCCCGGCCACCGACACCATCATGGGCTCCTTCCCGGAGAGCGAACTCGGCGTCGGCGGCGGCGCCAACGACACCGCGCTGGAGCTCGGCGGCTCGCTCGGCATCGCCGTCCTCGGCTCCCTGCTCGGCACCGCCTACCGCGACGAACTGGCCGACCTGGCCGGGGGCCGGCTCCCGGCCGCCGCGCTGGACACCGCCCAGGACTCCGTCGGCGGCGGACTCGCGGTCGCCGAACAGATCGCCAAGAACCCGTCGGCCGGACCGCGGCAGGCCCAGGCCCTGACCGACGCCGTCCACGAGGCCTTCGCCCACGGCGTCGCCACGACCAGCCTGATCGGCGGGATCATCATGGCCGCCGGCACCGTGATCGTCCTCGCGGTGCTGCCCGGCCGCCGGGCCGTCGCGGCGCAGCGGTCCGAGGACGAGCCGGCGAAGACCCCGGACGCGGAGTACAGCCACTCCGCGGACTGAGCCCGCTCAGTCGGCCAGGGCCGCCAGGTCCTCCGCCGTGCGCGGACCCTCCGCCGGGTCGGTCAACAGCCCCCGGGCGCACAGCAGTCGCGCCGCCGCCACGCCCCACGGCAGCCGCAGCCCCGCCAGACCGAGCAGGTCGGTGCGGGCCAGCGTCGGCGCCGTGGGGCCGGTGTGCACCCCGGTGGGGGTGAGCAGGGCGGCGTCGTCGGACCAGCGCAGGGCGAGATCCACGTCGTGCGTCGCCATCACCACCGTGGTGCCGCCCGCCCGCAGCCGGCCGAGGGTGTCGAGCAGCCGCTCCTGCCCGTCCGGGTCGAGCCCGGCGGTCGGCTCGTCGAGGATCAGCACCCGGGGCCGCATCGCGACCGCACCGGCGATCGCCGTCCGCTTGCGCTGCCCGTACGACAGCAGATGCGTGGGCCGGTCGGCGAGCGCGGCGATGTCCAGCGCGGTCAGCGCCTCCTCGACCCGGGCCCGGACCTCCGCGTCGGGCAGCCCGAGGTTCAGCGGCCCGAACGACACGTCCTGGGCGACGGACGCCGCGAACAGCTGGTCGTCCGGGTCCTGCACCACCAACTGCACGGTGGTCCGCAGCCGCGTCAGCCCCGCCCGGTCGTACGTCACCGGCCGCCCGTCCACCGTCAACTGCCCGGCGCCCGGCCGCAGTCCGCCGCTGAGCAGCCGCATCAGCGTCGTCTTGCCGCTGCCGTTGCGGCCCAGCAGCGCCAGCGCGCGCCCCTCGCGCACCGCGAAGTCCAGGCCGCTCAGCACCAACGGCCCCTCCTCGTACCCGAACGACGCGCCCCGCAGGGCGACCAGGGCCGGTTCGGCGGGCTCGTTCACGACAGGGGCCTTTCCAGGACGAAGGTGAGGGCGGCCAGCGCCGCCAGCAGCGTGACGCTCGCCGCCGTGAAGGGCACGGAGACCCGGGCCTCGGGCACCAGGACGCGCAGCGTGCCGTCGTAGCCGCGCCCGGCGAGGCCCGCCTGAAGCCGCGTCGCCCGGTCGAAGGCCCGCACGAACGCGGTGGCGCCGAGCCCGCCGAGCGAACGCCACGCCGCGGCCCGGGTGGTGTGCCCGAGCCGCGCGGCCTGCGCCTCGCGGATCCGGCGCACGGAGTCGAGCAGCAGGAAACTCATGCGGTACGTCACCAGCGCCACGTCCACCACCGGCGCCGGCACCCCGGCCCGCACCAGCCGGGGCAGCAGGTCGGACATCGGCGTGGTGAACGCGAACAGCAGCACCCCGAGCGACGCCGCCGACGTACGCAGCAGCAGCTCCCCGGCGCGCACCGCACCGCCGTCCGCCGCGCCCACGAAGCCGCCCGGGCCCCCGACCCGCACCAGCAGCGGCAGCGCGCCGGTCACACAGAACCCCAACGGCACCCGGTACGCCCGCCACAGCCGGCGCCCGGGCACACCCGCCGGGCCGAGCAGCACCACCAGCGCCGCGAGCAGCACCAGCGCCGCGCCCGGCCAGGGCGGCAGCGAGATCGCCAGCACGGTCAGACCCAGCCCGAGCACGGCCTTGTCCACGGGGTGCCGGTGACGCCACCGGCTGCTGTGCGCCGCCGCGTCGATCGGCAGCACTCAGTCCCCTTCGGGCACGTGCGCGTCCTGCCGTGCGGTCCGGGCCGCCGCCCGCTCCTCGCCCTGCCTGCGGCCCCGGCGCAGCCCGAAGTAGTAGGCCAGCACGCCCGCGCCGAGTGCCGCCTGGAGGGCGAACAGCGCGGACTCGATCTCCCCGGACGGCGGCTCGTACAGCGGCGAGAACCACGGCTCGTAGTCCGGTTCGATCTCCGTGATCGCCGTCTCCGCCTCGGCGTCGGCCCCGGCGAACGGCTCCTCCTTGTGGTCGCCGAGGCCGAGCACCAGCGGCAGCACCGCGAGGGCGGCCACGGCGAGCAGCAGCAGCGCGTTGATCCTCGTGTTGCGCTTCATCGGACGACCGCCTCCTCGCGCGCGCCGGTGGCGGCCGGCAGCACGCCCAGCCGGGTCAGCTCGCCCTTGCTGGACTGCACCAGCAGCCGCATCACGACCACCGTGAGCAGGCCCTCGCTCACCGCGAGCGGGATCTGCGTGACGGCGAAGATGGACCCGAACTTGCCGAGCGCGCCCAGGAATCCGCTGCTCGGGTCGGGGAAGGCCAGCGCCAGCTGCACGCTGGTGACGCAGTACGTGGACAGGTCGGCGACGAACGCCGCGAAGAACACCGTGACCATCAGCGGCGCCCCGTACCGGCGCAGCAGGCGGTAGGTGCCGTACCCGGCCCAGGGCCCGGCGATCGCCATCGAGAAGGCGTTGGCGCCGAGCGTGGTCAGACCGCCGTGGGCGAGCAGCAGCGCCTGGAAGAGCAGGGTGATCGTGCCCAGCACCGCCATGATGGGCGGCCGGAACAGGATGGCGCCCAGACCGGTCCCGGTGGGATGCGAACAACTCCCGGTGACGGAGGGCAGTTTCAGGGCCGACAGCACGAACGTGAAGGCACCGGACGCCCCGAGCAGCAGCGTGCTCTCGGGATGTTCCCTGACCTCACGGGTGAGTGACCGTACTCCGTGGACGACGAACGGCGCGGACGCGACACCCCAGGCGATCGCGTGCGCCGGAGGCAGAAAGCCCTCGGCTATGTGCATGGCTCAGCAGACCCTCTCCAGCACCTCGTGGATGGACGACGCGCCTTGGCCGGTCTCCTGGCTGACGGGTACCACCGCCCGAACTCCGCCTTCCCGGGTCCGTGAGGACCCAGTGGCTGCCCGCGAGGGGCTGGAGCCGGACTTCCCGATCACAGTGGCGAGGGCCGCACCGGTACTTCACCGGATTTCCCGTTCACCAAGGCGTGGCGACAGTAGTGCGCCCACGAGGGTGGTGACAAGCGGGCCTTTCCGCGGGGCCGCCGGCCGCGGCGGCATTCCGCGCCGGTGCGCCGTCGTACGGCGGCGCCGTTCTCGCGCGACGTGGCGAAGATCTCCTCACGCCCGCGGCGGAGGGGGAGGTGCCTGGTCGCCGGTGTGCCGGCCCACCCGGGAACGCAGCTGCTGGCCCAGTGCCGTGCCGGCGGCGGTGAGGAAGACGAAGCTGTAGAGGATCTGGAGGATGGCGACGATCCGCGCGGTCTGGCCCTGCGGGGTGATGTCGCCGTAGCCGACGGTGGCGAGGGTGACGACGGTGAAGTACATCGAGTC
>NZ_WWHX01000334.1 GCF_009862125.1 Streptomyces sp. SID5910 | reverse complement strand
AGTTCGGCGGCGACCGCGCCGGCCGTGGCCCGGGTCACGCCGAGTTCGGCGGTGAGGACGGCCCGGGTGGGGGCGCGTCCGGTGTGCACGAGCTCCAACGCGGGTCCGAGCGCGCCGCGCCCCCGGTCCAGCCGCGTCCTCGAGGTGGTCCCTTCCCCCGCCGGCCGGGGGTCCGCCTTGCCGCTCATGAGGGGGAGTCTCCCATGATCCGCCGGCCGCGGGCGCCTAACGGCCGCCGGCCCCGGGTTCCTGGAGACCGCTGACCCGGAGCGTGATGTTCAGGCGCCCGGTGAGCCCCAACTCGGGCGGTGCGGTGCCCGCGTGCACCCTCGGCACGCCGTGGTGTGCGAGCCGGGAGGGGCCACCGAAGACGAACAGGTCGCCGCTGCGCAGCTCGACGTCGGTCCAGGGGCGGGTGCGGGTGTCGGGGTTGCCGAAGCGGAAGACGCAGGTGTCGCCGAGGCTCAGCGAGACCACGGGGGCGTCCGCCCGCTCGTCGGCGTCGCGGTGCAGGCCCATGCGGGCGTCGGCGTCGTAGAAGTTGATCAGCGCGATGTCGTACGCCGCCGCAGTGGCCGCCTCGGCGCCCAGAGTGTCGGTCACGGCGCGGCGTCCGAGGTCGCCGAGCCAGGCGGGGAAGGGCTTGACCGGGGCGCCGTCGCCGTCGACGACGGTGCGGGCGTAGGCGTACGGGTACCAGTGCCATCCGAGGCACACCTGCCGGGCGGTCATGGTGCCGCCGCCGGGGGTGCGGACGGTGCGCAGTCCGGCGGGCGGGCGGGCCCACTCCCGGCAGGCACGCAGCAGCTCGCGCTGCTGGCCGGGGCCCAGCCAGTCCGGCAGGTGCACGGCGCCGGGGACGACCTCGACGCGGCCCCTCGGGAACAGCTCGACGTCCATACGTCCATCCTGCCGGACCGTCCGCCCGGCCGACCTGCCCTGCCGACCCGGCCGACGGGTTCACCTGACCGACCTGCCCGAGCGTCCTGACCGACGGATGCGTCCGGATGACCTGCCCGCCGGCTCGCGCGGCCGAGCGCCCGCCGGTCCCGCTCGCCGCCCCGCGCGGCTGACCGTCCGCCGGTCCCGCTCGCCGTCCCACGCTGCCGGCCGCCCGCCGGTCCCACTCGCCGTCCCACTCAGCCCAAACCACCTGCCGGTCCGGCTCGCCGTCGCGCGCGGCCCATTACCCACCGGTCTCGCTCGCCCTCGCGCGCGGCCCACCACCCGCCGGTCCCGCCCGCTGCCCCACGCAGCCCACCACCCGCCGGTCCCGCACACCGTCCCGCCCGCCGTTGCGCCCAGCCGGCCGCCGGCTCGCCTTGCCCTCCCCCACGGCCGCCGTCCGCCGGCCCGTCCCTCCCGCCCGGCCCTGCGACCCGAGCGTCCTCTTCCGGCGTCCCGCGCGGCCTTCGTGTCCGACCGTGCCGTCCCCCTCGTCCCTCGCGGCCGTCCCGCAGGGCCCTGCCGCCAGGCAGACCGCCCGGATCCGGTCTGAGCTGCGGCTCCGCTAGCCTGGACGCACGATGAACGAGCGCAGCGACCGTATGACGACTCCGTGGGGCGAGCGCGCGCTCACCCGCTTCCCCGAGGACCCCCGCGACCGGCTGCGCGCCTGGGACGCCTCCGACGAGTATCTGCTCCGGCATCTCGCCGACCAGGAGGTCCCGCTGTCCGGCACGGTCGTGGTGGTCGGCGACCGGTGGGGGGCGCTGGTGACGGCGCTGGCGGCGCACCGGCCGGTGCAGATCACCGACTCCCACCTCGCCCGGGAGGCGACCCTCGCCAACCTGGCGCGCAACGGCGTGGCCCCCGGCTCGGTGCGGCTGCTCACCACGCAGGACCCGCCGCCCGGGCGGATCGACGTCCTGCTGGTGCGGGTGCCGAAGAGCCTGGCCCTGCTGGAGGACCAGCTGCTGCGGCTGGCGCCCGCCGTGCACGAGGGCACGGTCGTCGTCGGCACCGGCATGGTCAAGGAGATCCACACCTCGACGCTCGCGCTGTTCGAGCGCATCATCGGCCCGACCCGCACCTCGCTCGCCGAGAAGAAGGCACGGCTCGTCCTCAGCACGCCGGATCCGCGGCGGGAGCGGCCCGCCAACCCGTGGCCGCTCAGCTACGCGCTGCCCGAGGGCATCGGCGCGCTCTCCGGCCGGACGGTCGTCAACCACGCCGGCGTCTTCTGCGCCGACCGGCTCGACATCGGCACCCGGTTCTTCCTCCAGCACCTGCCGGCCGGCCGGGGCGCCCGGCAGGTGGTGGACCTGGGCTGCGGCAACGGCGTGGTCGGTACGGCCGTGGCGCTGGCCGACCCGGACGCCGAGGTGCTGTTCACCGACGAGTCGTTCCAGGCCGTCGCCTCGGCCGAGGCCACGTACCGGGCGAACGGGGTGCCGGGGCACGCCGAGTTCCGGGTCGGCGACGGACTGGCCGGGGTGCCGGACGCGAGCGTGGACCTGGTGCTCAACAACCCGCCGTTCCACTCGCACCAGGCGACGACCGACGCCACGGCGTGGCGGATGTTCACCGGGGCGAAGCGCGTGCTCCGCCCCGGCGGCGAGCTGTGGGTGGTCGGCAACCGGCACCTCGGCTACCACGTCAAGCTGCGGCGCCTGTTCGGCAACAGCCGGCTGGTGGCGAGCGACCACAAGTTCGTGGTGCTGAAGGCCGTCAAGCGGTAGTGCCAGTGACGACGCGGATGAGCTCGGCCACGGTCCGCACCATCGCCTCCCTCCCCACGGTGAGGTAGCGGCGCGAGTCGACGGCGTCCGGGTGGGCGGCGAGGTACTCCCTGATCGCGCCCGTCATGGCGATGTTGAGCGCGGTGCCGACGTTGACCTTGGCGATGCCGCCCGCGACCGCCGCGGCGAGTTCGCGGTCCGGGACTCCGGAGGAGCCGTGCAGCACGAGCGGCACGTCCAGCGCCGCCGACAGCTCCTTGAGCAGGTCGTGGTCGAGGGCCGCGGTGCGGGTGGTCATGGCGTGGCTGCTGCCGACGGCGACGGCCAGGGCGTCCACCGCCGAGTCGGCCACGAAGGCACGGGCCTCGGCGGGCTCGGTGCGGGCGCCGGGCGCGTGCGCGTCGAGCGGCGCCTCGCCGTTCTTGCCGCCCACTTCTCCCAACTCGGCCTCGATCCACAGCCCCTGGGCGTGGGCCCAGTCGGCGGCGGCCCGGGTCGCGGCGAGGTTCTCCGCGTACGGCAGCCGGGAGGCGTCGTACATCACGGAGCTGAAGCCGGCGTCCGGGGCCTGGCGCAGCAGGCCGTCGCTCTGGACGTGGTCGAGGTGGAGGGCGACGGGCACGGCGGCGCCCTCGGCGGCGGCGACGGCGGCGCGGGCCAGCGGCAGCAGGCTGCCGTAGCGGAACTTCACCGCGTTCTCGCTGACCTGGAGCACGACGGGGGCGCGCACGGACTCGGCGCCGGCGACGACGGCCTCGATGTGCTCCAGGGTGATGACGTTGAACGCGGCGACGGCGGAGCGTGCCGCGGCGGCACGGCCGATCAGGTCGCCGGTGGTGGCGAGGGGCACGGGGTCTCCTTTCCCCGGACTGCCCCGGACCGCCCGGCACAAGGCGGGACGTGCCGGGACGTGCCGGGGTGTCGGGCGGACGTCAGGGGGCGAGGATCACCGAGCGGGTGAGGTGGCGGGGACGGTCCGGGTCGAGGCCGCGGGAGGCGGCGACGGCGACGGCGAGGCGCTGGGCGCGGACCAGTTCGGCGAGCGGGTCGAGGCCCCCGGCCACCCACAGCGCGCCAGTGTCCCGGACCTGCTCGGCCAGCCCCTCGGGGGCCTCGCCGAACATCCAGGTCGCCGTGGTCGAGGTGCTGACGCTGATGGGGCCGTGCCGGTACTCCATCGCCGGGTACGCCTCGGTCCAGGACAGGGAGGCCTCGCGCATCTTCAGCCCGGCCTCGTTGGCCAGGCCCACCGTCCAGCCGCGGCCGAGGAAGGTGAACTGGGTGCGGTCGACGAGCCCTTCGGGCAGTCCGTCCGCGAGGGCGGTGCGGGCGTCGGCGACGGCGGCCCCGGTGTGCAGGCCGAGGTGGGCGCGGAGCAGGGTCAGGGCGGTGGTCGCGAACCGGGTCTGCACGACCGACCGTTCGTCCGCGTAGTCGAGGACGACGACGTCGTCGGCGGCGGCCATGACGGGCGTGTCCGGGTCGGCGGTGAGCGCGACGGTGCGGGTGCGGCCCTTCAACGCGCCGAGCAGGTCCAGCACTTCGGTGGTGGTGCCGGAGCGGGTGAGGGCGACGACGCGGTCGTAGGCGCGGCCCGAGGGGAACTCGGAGGCGGCGAAGGCGTCGGTCTCCCCGAGGCCCGCCTCCTCGCGCAGCGCCGCCACCGACTGCGCCATGAAGTACGAGGTGCCGCAGCCGACGACCGCCACCCGCTCCCCCGCCGCCGGCAGCACCGCCGCGTGCCCGGCCGCCTCGGCCGCGGCGCGTGTCCAGCACTCGGGCTGGCTGTTGAGCTCGTCCTCGACGTACGTCATGCCGCACACTCCCGATCGGTCCCTGAGCGGACCTGGTCGCTTGATTGTTTCTGCAAGATACAGCGAATTTTCGAGCACTATCAAGCATTCAGGCGCAGAAGGTCCGTGCGCTAGGGTCGGCGGGAGATCGAGGAACGGAGGCGCGGATGTCGCGCGACGCCCGCTGGAAGGCGCTGCTGGAGCTGCTCGTCGAGCGTGGCCGCCTGGACGTCGAGGAGGCGGCGACCGAACTGGAGGTGTCGGCCGCGACGATCCGCCGGGACTTCGACCGGCTGGCGGAGCAGCAGATGCTGGTGCGCACGCGCGGGGGCGCGGTCGTCCACGGGGTGTCGTACGAGCTGCCGCTGCGCTACAAGACCGCTCGCCGGGCCTCGGAGAAGCAGCGTGTCGCGCAGGCCGTCGCGGCACTGGTGGCGCCGGGCGAGGCGGTGGGCCTGACCGGGGGCACGACCACCACCGAGGTGGCGCGCGCGCTGGCGGTGCGCGCCGATCTGGCGTCCGGCACGCCGGCGCTGACGGTGGTCACGAACGCGCTGAACATCGCCAACGAGCTGGCGGTGCGGCCGCAGTTCAAGATCGTGGTGACCGGTGGGGTGGCCCGGGCCCAGTCGTACGAGCTGATCGGGCCGCTGGCGGACGGGGTGCTCGGTCAGGTCACGCTCGACGTGGCGGTGCTGGGGGTGGTGGCCTTCGACGTCGTGTACGGCGCCGCCGCGCACGACGAGGCGGAGGCCGCGATCAACCGGTTGCTGTGCGAGCGCGCCGAGCGCGTGGTGGTGGCCGCGGACTCCAGCAAGCTGGGCCGGCGGGCGTTCGCCCGGATCTGCGCCGCCGAGACGGTGGACACGCTGGTCACGGACGAGGCGGCCGACCCGGAGACCGTCCAGCGGTTCGAGGAGGCGGGGATCCGGGTCGTCACGGCGTAGCGGGCCGGGCGGCGTCCGGTCACGGCGGGCCCGCTGCGGCCCGTCAGTGCGTGTGGCCGTCGTCGGTGTGCTCCGGCGTGGTGGCCGGCGCCGTCTCCCGCGCGGCCGGCGCCGATCCGGCCCGCACGGTGAACGCCGCGGTGTGGACCTTTCCCTCGTGCCGGAAGTCCAGGAAGAGGCGGTAGGTGCCGGCGCTGGGCGCGGTGGCCGTGAAGGAGATCTCCGGGCCGGGCTTCGTGGCGCCGTCGCCCGGTTCGCCGTTCGGGTGGACGTGCAGGTAGGCGAGGTCACCGGAGCGCAGGGCGACGAGGTGGCCGTAGGCGCCGAGGTAGGGCTGGAGGTTCGTGACGGGCGCGCCGTCGCGGGAGACCTTGAGCTTCAGCTCGCCCGCCTTGCCGGGGCTGAGGGGCCCGGCGAGTTCGACCTGGTAGCCGTCGGTCCGGGCGGTGTTGTGGGGTGCGGGCGGGGCCGCGGGGGTGTAGGCGCCGCCGGCCGCGAGGTCCGCGCCGAGGATGAGGTTCTCCGCGTCCTCGCCGGCCGGGGTGAAGTCGGCGAAGACGCGGTAGCCGCCCGCGCGGGGCAGGTCGACGGGGGTGCTCCAGGTGCCGTCGGCGGCGCGGGTGGGATGCAGGTGGCGGTAGGTGTCCAGGTCGCGTGAGGCGACGATGAGGTGGAGTTCCTTGTCGTGCTCGCGCTGGTACGCGGTGACGGCCCGGCCGTCGTCGTCGCGGACGGTGAAGCGCAGCTCGGTGCGCTGACCCGCGGTGACGCGCGGGGTGGCGAGGTCGAGCGTGTAGCCGTCCTCGGAGATCCGCAGACCGCCGGCCGGCTCGTCCTCGTGGCCGCCGTGGCCGCCGCCCGGGTCCGCCGACGGCTCGCCCGCATGGTCGTCGTGGGCGGCCGGCGGGGCCTGTTCCACGACCGGGTCGACGGCCTTGCCCACGCCGTACGCCGTGCCGAAGGTCGCGGCCAGTGCGGCCGTGAACGCGGTGATCCGCAGTCCGGTGCTCAGTCCCGTACTCATGACGGTCGTCCCCTCGATTGCCGGGCGCCCGGTCCTGCGGACGCCTCCTTCATGCACTTCACCATACCCCCGGGGGGTAAACAGTCAAGGCACGGCCGCGGTTGCTTTGGCTACCCCCAGGGGGTATACATGACACGGCAGCCGACATACCCCGGCCCCGTATCAGGAGCAGCCATGACCACGAGTACGACCAGCACACCGACCGAGGTGGAGCTCGCCATCGGCGGGATGACCTGTGCCTCGTGCGCCGCCCGGATCGAGAAGAAGCTGAACCGGATGGGCGGGGTCACCGCGACCGTCAACTACGCCACGGAGAAGGCCAAGGTCAGCTTCACGGACGGGGTGTCCGTCCCGGAGCTGATCGCCACCGTCGAGGCGACCGGGTACACGGCCCACGAGCCCGAGCCGGTACGGACCGAGCCCGCGCCCGGCGCGGAGGCCGAGGAGGCGGACGCCCTGCGGCCGCTGCGGCAGCGACTGGTGACCGCGGTGCTGCTGGCCGTCCCGGTCATCGCGATGGCGATGGTGCCGGCGCTCCAGTTCACGTACTGGCAGTGGCTGTCGCTGACCCTGGCGGCGCCCGTGGTCACCTACGCCGCCTGGCCCTTCCACCGGGCCGCGTTCACCAACGCCCGGCACGGTGCGGCGACCATGGACACGCTGATCTCGGTCGGCACCTCGGCGGCGTTCCTGTGGTCGCTGTGGGCGCTGTTCCTCGGCACCGCGGGCACGCCCGGCATGACGCACCCCTTCGAGCTGACCATCGCCCGCGGTGACGGCTCCGGGAACATCTACCTGGAGGCCGCCGCCGGGGTGACCGCGTTCATCCTGGCCGGCCGGTACTTCGAGGCCCGCTCCAAGCGCAAGGCCGGGGCCGCGCTGAAGGCCCTGCTGGAGCTGGGCGCCAAGGACGTCACCGTGCTGGGCGCCGACGGCACCGAGCGGACCGTTCCCACGGCGGAACTGGCGGTGGGCGACCGCTTCCTGGTCCGTCCCGGCGAGAAGATCGCCACCGACGGCACCGTCGTGGAGGGCGCCTCGGCGGTGGACGCGTCGATGCTCACCGGCGAGTCGGTGCCGGTCGAGGTCGGCGTGGGCGACGGCGTCACGGGGGCCACCCTGAACGCGGGCGGCCGGCTCGTGGTCGAGGCCACCCGGGTCGGCGCCGACACGCAGCTCGCGCGGATGGCGAAGCTGGT
>NZ_WWHX01000333.1 GCF_009862125.1 Streptomyces sp. SID5910 | reverse complement strand
CGGCGGGGCCCGGCCGCAGCCTGCGGGGCCGGTTCGTCGGCGCCGTTCCGGTGGGTGCGCCGAGGAGGGGCCCCGTTGTGCGGTGCGGGCGGGCCGCTAGGCGTCCCCATCGCCGTTTCGGCCCGAGCGGTCGGACGAGCGGCGCGAGGCGCGGGCCAGTTCGCCGGCCGTCAGGGTCGCGGCGGCCACCGCCCGGGTCCAGCGCGGGCCGCCCCGGGCCGCCCACACGACGCAGGCGCAGCCTCCGACGGCCAGCAGCAGGACGCCGGACAGGACGAGTACGGTCATGGACGCTCCCCCGATTCCCTTGCGGTGACCGCCATCATCCCCCGTGCCCCGGAGGGCCCTCGCAGCGGTCGCCGCCCTGACGCGCCGTACGCCGCGACGGGCGGGCCTGGTCGGCGCGGCCGACGGAGGGGCGATCGGGACCCGGCGCGGAGGACAGCCGGTCGGGCGCCGGTGTGGGGGGCGGGCGCTCGGGTGGCGGTGCGGCGGACGGGCGGCCGGGCCCCGGGGCGAGGGACGGGCTGTCGGGATCCGGCGTGGTGGGCGGGCTGCCGGGCGCCGGGGCGGAGGACGGGCGCTCCGGTGGCGGTGCGGCGGACGGGGCGCCGGGACCCGGGGCGGAGGACTGCCGGGCAAGCGTCGGCGCGGGAGACGGGGAGCGTAGGGCGATGCCTGAGGACAGTAGGAGCAGGGCGCCGAGCATGACGAAGGGGGCGGCGACGCCCGCTACGCCGGCGATCAGGCCGGCCGCGGCGGGGGCGGCGACCTGGCCGAGGCGGTTGCCGGTCAGGCGCAGGGCGAGGGCGGTGGAGCGGGCGTCGTCGGGGGCCGCCTGGACGACGGTCGTCATGGACAGCGGCTGGCCCACGCCCAGGCAGAAGCCGAGGACGACCAGCATCACGCCGAGCGCCCACACCGGCACCGGCAGCGCGACGCCGGCGCACAGCACGGCCGCCAGCAGACAGGTCACCGTGAGCAGCACGGTGCGCCCCAGCCACCGCAGCAGGGGCGTCAGCACCAGCCGGCAGGCGATCGTGGCCGCCGCGCGCAGGCTGAGCAGGACGCCGATGACGGCCGGGGAGATCCCCCGGTGCTCGCCGACCACCGGCAGGTAGGCCGTGAGGATGTCGGTCGCGGACAGCACCGACAGGCTGATCAGGATGCCCGCGGGCACGCCCCGGGACCGCAGGATGCCGCCCACCGGCACGCGCGGCCCTCGCGCCGTACGCGACTCGGCGCCCCGCGGATGCTCTATGCGCCACAGCGACGTGAACGCCACCGCCGCGCCCGCGCCCGCGACGACCAGGGCCAGCGCGCTGCTGCCGGCCATGTCGGGGCCGCCGATCAACGCGCCCGCCGCGATGGGGCCGATGAGCTGGCCGAGCGAGGCGCCGATGGTGAAGTGGCCGAAGTTGCGGTCCTGTTCGTGCGGCGCGGACTGGCGGGCGACCAGCGACTGGGCCCCGATGACGAAGCAGAGGTGCCCGAGGCCCATGACACCGCTCCACAGGGCCATCGCCCACAGCGACCCGGCGAGGCCGCTCAGCGCGCAGCCCCCGGCGATGAGCACCACCCCGACGGGCAGCAGCGGCGCGCAGCGGCCGTGGTCGGTGCGGCGGCCCAGCGGCACGGCGGCGAACAGCGGCAGCAGCGCGTACACACCGGCGATGACACCGACCGCCCGCTCGTCCGCGCCCAGCGCGAGGGCCCGGTAGGAGACGGCGGGCCGGGCCATCGACACCGCCCCCTGCGCGAAGCCGAAGGCGATGACGAGGCGGAGCAGCCAGCCGCGGTTCCCACCGGGCGTCATGATCGAGTCCTCCCTGATGATCAGATGATGCCGAACAGGATGCCCGCCGCGAGGATCACCAGGCTCGTCAGGACGGCCCACTTCACCACGAACTTCGTGTGGTCGCCGAACTCGACCCTGGCCATGCCGACCAGGACGTACACGGCGGGGACGAGCGGGCTGGACATGTGCAGCGGCTGGCCGACGATCGAGGCGCGGGCGATCTCCAGCGTGGAGACGCCGTGCGCGTGGCCGGCCTCGGCGAGCACCGGCAGGACACCGAAGTAGAAGCCGTCGTTCGACATGAAGTAGGTCAGCGGCAGGCTCAGCAGGCCGGTGACGAGGCCCATGTGCGGGCCCATGCCGTCGGGGATGGTGTCCACCAGCCAGTTGGCCATGTGGTCGACCATGCCGGTGCCGGTGAGGACGCCGGTGAAGACGGCGGCGGCGAAGACCATGCCGGAGACGTTGAGGACGTTGTCGGCGTGGGCCGCGATGCGGGCCTTCTGGTCGGGGATGTGCGGGAAGTTCACGGTGAGGGCGAGCGCGGCGCCGATCAGGAACAGCACCGGGATCGGCAGCAGCTCCATGATCATGGCGGTCAGCAGGGCGACCGTGAGCAGCGCGTTGAACCAGTACAGCTTGGGGCGCAGGGTGGCCCGGTGCGGGTCGAGGCCCTGGAACCCGTCGTCCTCCGCGCCGTCCCCGTCCCCGTCCCGGTCGGCCGGCTCGCCGGAGCCCCCGGCGGACGCGGAACCCTGGCCGGGACCGGAGCCCTTGCCGATGCCCTTGCCGGAAACGGAGCCGGAACCCGCACCCGCACCCGCACCGACCAGCACCGTCTCCGTCTCACCCTCCCGCACCAGCGCCTCGTCCAGCGTCAGCGTGCCGAGCCGCCGGCGTTCGCGCAGACCGAGGACGTAGGCGAGGACGACGACCGCGACCAGTCCGGCGGCCAGCGCCGGGATCATCGGCACGAAGATGTCGGTGGCGTCGACCTTCAGCGCGGTGGCGGCGCGGGCGGTGGGGCCGCCCCAGGGCAGCGTGTTCATCACACCGTTGGCCATCGCGGCGACGCCGGTCATCACGACCAGGCTCATCTTGAGGCGCTTGTACAGCGGATACATCGCCGAGACCGTGATCATGAAGGTGGTCGAGCCGTCACCGTCCAGGGAGACGATCGCGGCCAGCAGCGCCGTGCCGACGACGATCCGCATCGGGTCGGCTTTGCAGAACTTCAGGATCGCGCGGACGATCGGGTCGAACAGCCCGACGTCGATCATCACACCGAAGTAGACGATCGCGAACATGAGCATCGCCGCGGTGGGGGCGAGGCTGGACACGCCGTCGATGACGTAGTCACCGAGGTGGGCGCCCTTGCCGACGAACACGCAGAACAGCGCGGGGATCAGCACGAGCGCCGCGATCGGCGACATCTTCTTCATCATGATCAGGACCAGGAAGGTCGCGATCATGGTGAAGCCGAGGATGGTCAGCATGAGTGAGTACCTAACGTTCGCCCTTGAACATCCCACCGGGGCAGGCGGTGCGAGCGACGTTAGGGGGCGCAAAGCCGCGTTAACAAGATGTTGACACGCGAGCAATAAGCGCAAAACTCCTGGTCACAGCTTTGCGCCGGTCAGCGGGGTGAGCGTCACGGGTACGCCGTTGAGGACCGCGTTGCCCGAGAGGGGGTCCAGCAGGCTGCCGTCGAGGAGCTGGTTGACGTTGACGCCGGGGTCGCCGGCGGCGTGGCCGAGGCGGGTGCCGGGGCGGTCGTGGCCCCAGCCGTGCGGGAGGCTGACGACGCCGGGCCGGACGGTGTCGGTGACCTCGGCGGGGGCGGTCACCTCTCCCCCGGCGCCCTTGACGCGCACCGGCTCCCCGTCCCGTACGCCGAGCCGGGTGGCGTCGTCGGGGTGGAGGTGCAGGGTGCAGCGGTTGGAGCCGCCGGTGAGGGCGGGGATGTTGTGCATCCAGCTGTTGTTGGACCGCAGATGGCGGCGGCCGACCAGGACGAGTCCGGCGGGGCGCTCTGCCATGGCGTGCTTCAGGCGCGGCAGGTCGGCGGCGATCGGGGCGGGCAGCAGTTCCACCTTGCCGCTGCGGGTCTTCAGCGGCTGCGGCAGGCGCGGGCGCAGCGGGCCGAGGTCGATGCCGTGCGGGTGGGCGAGCAGCCGCTCCAGTGTCAGTCCGTCGGGGCGGGCGCCGAAGCCGTCACCGTAGGGGCCGAGGCGCAGCATCATGTCGAGCCGCCGTTCGGGGCCGTCGGTGCCGGTGAGGCGGGCGGCGAGGTCGTGCGGGTCGCGTCCGTGCACGGGTGAGTGCGGCTCCCGTACGGCCTTGCCGAGGGTCTGCTCGATCACCAGGGCGTCGACGGCGGCCGGGTCGGCGCCGTGGCCGCCGGTGGCGGCGAGGATCAGCCGGGCCAGGATCTCGGTCTCGGCCATGCGGCCCGGCTCCAGCGGGACGGCGGGGCGGGTGTAGCGGACCTGGTTGCGCACGGCGAGGGTGTTGAAGGCGAAGTCGTGGTGCGGGCTCTGGGCCGGCGGGGGCGGCGGCAGGACGACGTGGGCGTGGCGCGAGGTCTCGTTCAGGTACGGGTCGACGCTCACCATGAAGTCGAGCGAGTCCAGCGCCTTGTCGAGCCGGTGACCGTCGGGGGCGGACAGGACGGGGTTGGCGGCGATCGTGATCAGCGCGCGGACCGGTGTGCCGTCCTCGGTGGCGGTGTCGATCTCCTCGGCGAGGGCGGACAGCGGCAGTTCGCCCTTCGCCTCGGGGTGGCCGCTCACCCGGGAGTGCCAGCGGCCGAGCGTGAAGCCGTGTCCGGGGCCGGCGGGGCGCGGGGTGCGGTCGGTGGCGGCCTGCGGGAAGAGGGCGCCGCCGGGGCGGTCGAGGTTGCCGGTGAGGATGTTGAGGACGTCCACGAGCCAGCTGGCGAGGGTGCCGTGCGGGACGGTGCAGCTGCCGATGCGGCCGTAGACGGCGGCGGTGGGGGCGGCGGCGAGTTCGCGGGCGAGGGCGCGTGTCGTGTCGATGTCGACGTCGCAGGCGGCGGCGACGGACTCCGGGGTGAAGTCCCGTACGGCGTCGGCGAGTTCCGTGACCCCCTCGATGTGCGGGGCGAGGGCGCCGAGGTCGGCCAGGCCCTCTTCGAAGAGGACGTGGGCCATCGCGGCGAGGAGCAGGGCGTCGGTGCCGGGGCGGATCGCCACGTGCCGGTCGGCGAGCTTCGCGGTGCGGGTGCGGCGCAGGTCGACGACGGTGAGGGTGCCGCCGCGGGCCCTGAGCGCCTTGAGCCGGCCGGGGAAGTCGGGCGCGGTGCACAGACTGCCGTTGGACTCCAGCGGGTTGGCGCCGATGAGGAGGAGGTGGTCGGTGCGGTCGAGGTCGGGCACCGGGATGGCGTTGGCGTCGCCGAAGAGCAGTCCGCTGGAGACGTGCTTGGGCATCTGGTCCAGCGTGGACGCGGTGAACAGGGCGCGGGTGCCGAGCGCGCCGAGCAGGACGGTCGGGTAGAGGGCGCCGGCCATGGTGTGGACGTTGGGGTTGCCGAGGACGATGCCGGCGGCGTGCGGTCCGTGCCGTTCGACGACGGGGCGGAGGCCGGCGGCGACCGCGTCGAACGCCTCCTCCCAGGTGGCCTCGCGCAGCTCGCCGTCCCGCCGGACCAGGGGCGTGCGCAGCCGGTCGGGGTCGGCGTCGAGGGCACCGAAGGAGGCGCCCTTGGGGCAGATGAACCCGCGGCTGAAGACGTCGTCGCGGTCGCCGCGGGCGGCGGTGACCCTGGTGCCGTCGATGCTCAGGGTGAGGCCGCAGGTGGCCTCGCACAGGGGGCAGATGCGCAGGGCGGTGCGGGACACGGGTCCTCCCGGAGGGCGGCGGCGACGGTGACGCGCGGACGTGGAACCTCGCGGCGAGCATACCGACCGGTAGGCATGACGGGGAGGCTTCGTCAGTCGAGTACCCGCCCCAGATACGCCGCCAGCAGTTCCCGGGCCTCGTCGATGATCGCCTCGTCGCCGTCCGGCGCCACCCGGAAGGCGAGCTGGACGAGGGTGTCGGCGGTCTCCACGGCGACCAGGAAGGCCCGGCGCATGGCGTCGTCGGGGCGGCGGCCGAGGTAGCCGGCAAGCAGCTCGGTGACCCGGTCGGCGACGCGGAGGTTGGGCTGGGCGTGGCGGTCGCCGACCGGTATCTGGTTGCCGAAGTCGACCAGGGAGAAGCCGGGCGCGGTCCGCTTCATCGCCAGGTACTCGTCCAGCACGGCGTCGAGGGCGTCCCGCCAGCTTCCGTCGCCGGTCTCGGTCAGCCGCTCGGTCACACGCTCGGCGTAGCGTTCCAGGTTGCGCTGGGCGAGCGCGTCGGCCATCTGCCGCTTGTTGCCGAAGAAGCGGTACACCGAGCCGATGGGGACGCCGGCGCGCTGGGCCACGGCCCGGGTGCTCAGCGCGTCGTAGCCGACCTCGTCGAGGAGGGCGGCGCAGGCGTCCAGGATCCTGGTCAGCCGTTCGGCGCTGCGCCGCTGCACGGGGGCGCGGCGGAGCGGGGTCGCGTGGGGCACGTGCATCATGATGCCTCTCCGCCGCGGCCCGGGGAACCGTGACCTCCGGTAAGCGGGGGGCCTCCCGCGGGCCCGGCCGCGTCCTCGCGGAGCGTCGGCTGTGTGGCCCCGGTCGGTCCGGCGTCCGAGGCCGTGATGTCCGCGGTGCTCTCCACCGGCTCGCCGTCGACGGCCCAGACGGTGCCGTCGTCGGCGTACAGGCGCGCGGTGACGTGGTGGGTGCCGCGCGGGACGAGCCCGGCGACGAGGCGGTGGCGCGGGCCGCGCAGGGCGGTGATGAGGTCTCCGTCGACGAAGAGGCGTGCCACGCCGCGGCCGGCCACCGCGGCCGGCTCCGTGCCGGCCGGCGAGAACCGGAAGTCGCGGACGGTCAGGCGGACGTCCCAGCTGTCGTCGGCGTTGGGCTTCACCTCGATGCCGACCTCGGGCGCGTGCCCGGCGGCCGCCTCGCGGTAGCGCCGGCCGTCCTCGTCGGTGTCGCCGAGCAGCCTGCCCGCCGATGTCGGCGACGCCCCGGCACCCGGCCCCTTCTCGTCACCGGAGCCGCAGCCCGCGGTTCCGGTCAGCAACAGGACGCAGGCCGCGAGCGCGGTGCCTGCTCCCCGTGTCCACGACATGCCGGGAGAGTAGAACACCGGTACGACAGTCCGGATCCCCCCGGGGTCTGGTTCCGGTCATCGTCCCCAAGGAGGACGCGAAGGTCCGCCCGCCCTCTTGCGCACGGGAAACCGCAATCCTACGGTGTGGCATAGGAATCGGACGGCGAGGGAGCGAGCGATGAGCGGGGACGCGCGGAAGACCGCGGAGGGCCTGACCTACCTTTCGGGTTTCGGCAACGAACACGGTTCGCAGGCCGTTCCGGGCGCCCTCCCCGAGGGCCGGAACTCGCCCCAGCGGGCGCCCCTCGGGCTGTACGCCGAGCAGCTCAGCGGCTCGGCCTTCACCGAACCGCGGGCGCACAACCGGCGCTCGTGGCTGTATCGCATCCGCCCCTCGGCCGCGCACCCGGAGTTCACCCGGACCGGCAACGGCGCGATCCGCACCGGGCCGTTCACCCAGTGCGTGCCCGACCCCAACCGGCTGCGGTGGAACCCGCTGCCCCAGCCCGGGCCCGAGACCGACTTCCTGGCGGGCCTGTGGACCCTCGGCGGCAACGGCGACGCGACCCAGCGCACCGGCATGGCCGTGCACCTGTACCACGCCAACGCCTCCATGGACCGTGTCTTCAGCGACGCGGACGGCGAGCTGCTGATCGTCCCGGAGCGCGGCGGCCTGCTGCTGCGCACCGAGTTCGGGCTGCTGCACGCCGAGCCGGGCCACGTGGCGCTGATCCCGCGCGGGGTGCGCTTCCGCGTGGAGCTGCTGGACGCCGACGCCCGCGGCTACGTCTGCGAGAACTACGGCGCCCCCTTCCGCCTGCCCGACCTGGGCCCGATCGGCGCCAACGGCCTCGCCAACGCCCGGGACTTCCGGGCCCCGGTCGCCGCGTACGAGGACGTGGAGGGCCCGGTGGAGGTGGTCAACAAGTTCTGCGGCAACCTCTGGACGGCCGTCTACGACCACTCCCCGCTCGACGTGGTCGCCTGGCACGGCAACCACGTCCCGTACGTCTACGACCTGCGCCGCTTCAACGTCATCGGCACCATCTCGTACGACCACCCGGACCCGTCGATCTTCACGGTGCTCACCTCCCCCTCCGACACCCCAGGTCTCGCGGGCGTCGACTTCGTGGTGTTCGCGCCGCGCTGGCTGGTGGGCGAGGACACCTTCCGGCCGCCGTACTTCCACCGGAACGTGATGAGCGAGTACATGGGCCTGATCGAGGGCGCCTACGACGCGAAGGCGGAGGGCTTCGTGCCGGGCGGCGGTTCGCTGCACAACATGATGTCGGCGCACGGCCCGGACCGGGAGACCTTCGACCGGGCGAGCGCCGCCGAGCTGAAGCCGCAGAAGATCGACGACGGGCTGGCGTTCATGTTCGAGACCCGCTGGCCGGTGACCCTCACGCCCCAGGCGGCCCGCGCCGAGCACCTCCAGCAGCGCTACGACGACGTCTGGCAGGGCATGGAGCGCCACTTCCGCCCCTTGCACTGAGGTTTCCCCTACCGGTACGGATGGCCCGTGACCTCCTTCGCCCCGGACTCCATCGTCCTGAACCGCAAGCTGCCGCTCTGGTACCAGGTGTCGCAGTCGCTGCGTGCCTCGATACTCGGCCGCTCGCCCCGGGACCCGCTGCGCCTGCCCACGGAGGAGCAGCTGGCCGGTCACTACGGGGTGAGCGTGCTGACCATGCGGCAGGCGCTGAAGGAGCTGGAGGACGAGGGGCTGATCACCCGCCACCGGCGGCGCGGCACCTTCATCGAGCCGCACGCCCGGCGGGGCGCCCCGGTGCGGCTGCTGGGCTCGGTGGACGCCATCGTGGCCCAGCAGTCCGGCATGAGGGCCGAGCTGCTCGACCACGGCACCGCTCCCGTGCCGCCCGAACTCGCCGAGTTCTTCCCGGACCTGGCCGAGGCGGCCGCGTACCACCGGCTGCGCTGCGACGAGAAGACCGGCGAGCCCACCAACCACGCCCGCAACTGGGTCCGTCCCGAGGTCGCCGCCCGCATCGACCCGGACGACCTCGCGCGCTGGCCGATGACCAAGGTGCTGCGGGACGTGGTGGGCATGGACATCAGCCGGATCACGGACACCGTGGAGGCCCGCCTCGCGGACCCGGAGACGGCGCGGCTGCTCGAAGTGCCGCTGCTCAGCCCGATCCTGCACTACACGGGCATCACCTACGACACGGCGGGACGGGTGCTGGACGTGGCCGTGATCCACTACCGGGGGGACCGTTTCTCCTTCACGGTCACCCTGGACGCCACCTGAGGCCGTGGCGCCGCGTCGTACGATGCCGGGCGTGACGCACGACGACGCTCCGCGGCCGGCGGACCTCATGCCGTGGTCCGTCGCACCGCCGCGGCTCGGCCGGGGCTGGCCGGCGGCTCCCGACCCGGCGTCCCTGAAGGCCCGCTGGGACGCCCTGGTGAAGACGGAGGGACCCGACCGCGAGGCCCTGTTCGAGCCGACGCGCTCGCGCACGCTGCACACGGCGGTCGGGCAGCTGCCGGGCACCTCCGGCGGCACGGACCGGCTGCTGCGCGCCGCCGGGCCCTGTCCGGAGCCGGTCCGCGTGCTGCGGGCGCCCTTCGACGAGCAGTGGCTGATTCCCGACCACCGGCTGATCGACGCGGCCCGTCCCGAGCTGTGGCGGGTGGCCGACGAGCGGCAGGTCTTCGTGGTGGAGGCGTCCGACGCCGCCGGCCCGCTCCTGCTCGCGACCTCGCTCCTCCCCCTGTTCGGCCCGGCCCGCGTCCGGCCGCTGCACCGGCGCCCGGGCGGGGCCGACCCGAACCTGGCCCCCGGGCTCCTGGACCACCTGGCCGGCCGGCTCGGTCTGCGGCCTTCCCCGCTGGACGTGCTGGCGTGGATGCTGGCGGCCGTCCGTCCCGGCCCGCTGGTGCCGCTGACCGCGGACCCCGCGCTGTGGGAGCACGGCGTCGCGCTGGGCCGCCGCGCGCTG
Source organism: Streptomyces sp. SID5910 (assembly GCF_009862125.1). Taxonomy (GTDB): domain Bacteria; phylum Actinomycetota; class Actinomycetes; order Streptomycetales; family Streptomycetaceae; genus Streptomyces. The sequence continues at coordinate 4,825 of NZ_WWHX01000333.1, read as the reverse complement.
TGGCTGATGCGCCGCGACGGCGAGCGCCCCAAGCTGCCCGGCGGCCGTCGGCCCTACGTCCGCTCCCCGCTGCCCGCGCGCCCGCTGACCCTGCGCTACGACCGGGACGAGGAGGCCCTGTACCTCGACGGGGGCCGCGTCTCCCCGGTGCCGCCCAGCGCCTGGGACTTCGAGGCGGGCGGGGTGCGGGTACTTGAGCAGTGGTTCGCGGCCCGCACCGCCGAGGGCGAGCCGGGCACGCTGGCGGCGGTCCGCCCGGCCGGCTGGCCGCAGGCCTGGACGTCGGAGCTGCTGGAACTGATCACGGTCCTCGCCCTGCTGGCCGAGCTGCGCCCGCGCCTGGCGGAGCTGACGGTGACGGACCCGGTCACGGCCACGGAACTGCGCGACGCGGGCGTCCTGCCGGCCCCCGCGTCGGCCCACCGCCCGGCCTCGGTCCTCGCCGGCCCGGAGGAAGGCCCGGAGGGGCAACTCGCGTTGCTGTAGCGGCCGTTCAGTCGCCGCCGATGCCGAAGCGGGCGTCGACCGGCATGCCGTCCTCGGCGAACACCGCCACGCAGCAGACCCCGGCCGCGACCGGGCGCGCTACGCGAACCCGTCCAGCACCCGCTGGAGCGCCCGTTCGAACACCGCCTCCATGTCGATCGGGCCGGCGTCCTCCGTGAAGGAGGCGGCCAGCCGCGGGTAGGCGCCGCTCGCGAGCTGCCGGCCCAGGTAGGCGATCCGCACCGCGTTCTCCTGCTCCTCGGACCAGGGCAGCGAGCGGGTGCGTTCGACGGTGGCGAGTTCGTTGCCGACGTAGGTCGTCACCACGCCGTTCACCATCGCCACCAGCTCCATCTTCGTGCCGTACGGCGCGTCGAAGGGGTCGAGGCAGGCGAGGCAGTGCTCCAGATACCGCAGGGCGTTGGGGCTGAAGCCGTGGACCGGCGACATCAGACGCGGCAGCCAGGGGTGGCGGTGCATCAGCGCGCGGGTCTGGTGGGCGACCCGGAGCATGTCGGCACGCCAGTCGCCGCTCGGCTCCCACAGCTCGTGCTCGCCGCTGACCGCGTCCATCATCAGCTCGTGCAGGTCCTCCTTGCGGGGGACGTAGTTGTAGAGCGACATGGTGCCGCAGCCCAGTTCGGCGGCGACGCGGCGCATCGTGACCGCGTCCAGGCCCTCGGCGTCGGCGATCCGCACCGAGGCGGCGGCGATGTCGGCGCGGGTGTACGCCGGTCTCGGCCCCCGGCCGGCGCGCTCGGGGCGCGCCCAGATCACTTCGGGTACGGCCGCTCGGCCCGCCATCGTTCATCACCTCGGCCACCATCCTAGTTACGTACAGCGTACGTAGTGCGCTATGGTCGAGCCATGACTTCTACGTACGCTGTACTTAGTGAAGGTCTGGAGAAGCGCTTCGGCGATGTGCGCGCCCTGCGGGGGCTGGATCTCGCGGTGGCCGAGGGCACGGTGTGCGGGCTGCTCGGGCCGAACGGGGCGGGCAAGACCACGGCGGTGCGGCTGCTGACCACGCTGCTGCGGCCGGACGCGGGCTCGGCGCGGGTCGCGGGGCACGACCTCGTGCGGCAGGCCGCGGACGTCCGGCGCCGGATCGGCGTGACCGGGCAGTACGCCTCGGTCGACGGGGACCTCACCGGCCGCCAGAACCTGCGGCTGTTCGCCCGGCTGCACCGGGTGCGGGACGCCGCGGCGCGGGCGGACGAGCTGCTGGACCGGTTCGGGCTGGCGGAGGCCGCCGACCGGCCCGCGTCGACCCTCTCGGGCGGCATGCGGCGCCGCCTCGACCTGGCGGCGAGCCTGGTCCGCCGGCCCGAGGTGCTCTTCCTGGACGAGCCGACGACCGGCCTCGACCCGGCCAGCCGCAATCAGATCTGGGAGGCGGTGCGCGCCCTGAAGGACGACGGCACGACCGTGGTGCTGACCACGCAGTACCTGGAGGAGGCCGACCGCCTCGCCGACGACATCGCCCTGGTGGACCGGGGCCGGGTCGCGCACACCGGATCGCCGGCCGAGCTCAAGGCACTGGTCGGGGCGCACGCGGAGGCCGTCGTCGCGGACGCGGACGCCCTGGGGCGGGCCGCGGCCGTCCTCGACCGGCTCACCGGGGCCGAGCCCGTGCTCGACCACGAGCGCCGGGCGGTCGGCGCGGTGAGCACCGACCCGACCCTCACCCTGCCTCGCCTGGTGCGCGAACTCGACGCGGCGGGCGTGCCGTTGGTGGACGCGAGCCTGCGCCCGCCGACCCTCGACGACGTCTTCCTCCGCCTGACCGGCAGCAAGGAGATCGCGGCATGAGCACGACGACGGAAACGACGACGGGGATGACGACCGGGATGACGACGGGGACGACGGCGCCGTACGGCCTGGCGTACGACGGCGCCGCGATGCTGGGCCGCCAGCTGCGGCGGATCCGGAACAATCCGGGGCTGCTGATCCTCACCCAGACGATGCCGGTGACGATGCTGCTGTTCTTCGGCTACGTCTTCGGCAGCGCGCTGGCCATGCCGGGCGCGGAGTACCGCTCGTTCCTGGTGCCGGGCCTGCTGGTGGCGACCGCGGCGAACGGGATCATGACGGGCATGTTCCAGGCCGCCCAGGACACGCACCGGGGCGTCACGGACCGGCTGCGCACCCTGCCGGTGAGCCGGGCGGCGGTGCCGCTGGGGCAGGCGGTCGCGGACGTGCTCGTCACGGCCGCCGGGACGGTGCCGTTCCTGCTGGTGGGGCTCGCCGTGGGCTGGCGGGTGGAGGGCGGTGCGCTCGGCGCGGCGGGGGCCGTGGGGCTGCTGCTGCTGTTCCGGTTCGCGACGACGTGGATCGGGATCTTCCTGGGGCTGCTCACCCGGAACGAGGAGGCCGCCGGCCAGTTGGGCGGGGCCACGTTCATCCTGCCGCTGCTGTCCAACGCGTACATCCCGACCGAGGGGCTGCCGGGGTGGCTGCGCACGGTCGCCGAGTGGAATCCGATCAGCGCGGTGACCACGGCGCTACGTGATCTCTTCGGCAACGCGCCCGTGCCGGAGGGGGCCGCGTGGCCGGTGGCGCATCCCGTCGCCGGGTCGCTGGCCTGGTGTGCGGTGCTGCTGGCGGTGTTCGTGCCGCTCGCCGTGCGCCGGTACGCGCACGGCGAGCGCTGAGCGGGCCGGGGGGTGTCACCGCCGGGCGGGGACACGGCGGGACGGGTCGGGCGCGGGCCTCAGTTGCTGCCGAACAGCGAGCGGCGCAGTCGGCGCAGTGGCGCGAAGAGCGAGACCCGGCGGACCCGGGCGCCCCTGCTGCTGCGCTTGTGCGCGGGCTCACGCGCGGTCAGCTCACGCATCAGCGACGTCGCCTCCACCGTCTCCCGCTGCGGGAGGGCGGGGCCTCCGAGCACCGCGAGATGGCGGTCGAGGCGCGAGCTGGTCGCGCTGCTCCCGCAGGTGATCGCGGGCACCCTTGCCCTGCTGCGCACTGTTATCTGTTCCATGTCACTCCCCACCCGTACGAGTCCACCCGGCCCGGGCAGGGTAACCCTATCGCCCCGGTGAGGCAGCCGTGTATCGCGGTCACAGGATTCACCTTCCCCGTAAGGGGGTTGACGATTACTCTCCGAATCCAACAGTTTTCAGGGCGAGTTGGACAACGGGCCTGCTCGTGGGACGGTCCGAGCCCCCGCCGGGTCCGACGGTGACGGCGAGTGACGTCGCGGACCGGTCCGGGTTCGACGCGATCAGGGGCGTGTCGGCGTCCGCCAGGACGTGGGCGATCTCACTCACCCGGTCGCGCGCGGCGTCCGGCGCCGATCTGCGGGACGGCGCATGCCCACGCGGGATCGGCGTTCAGGGGGCGGCATCCGCACTTCGCTGAGCTACTTTTGGGAAGAATCTCCGGGACCAGCGCGGGGCGGATCCGCGCGCGACGTCATAGGGGGCGCCGGTGTTCGAAGAGCCCGGCAGTGAGCGTGTCGTCGCCGGCCGCTACCGGCTCCTGTCCCCTCTCGGCGAGGGCGGCATGGGCACGGTGTGGCGGGCCCGCGACGAGGTGCTGCACCGCGAGGTCGCCGTCAAGGAGGTCCGCGCGCCCGCCGGGCTCCCGGACGCCGAGGTGCGGCGGATGTACGCCCGGCTGGAGCGGGAGGCCCGGTCCGCCGCCCGCGTCGCCCACCGGGGCGTCGTCACGGTGTACGACGTGGCCACCGACGATGGCCGGCCCTGGATCGTGATGGAGCTGGTGCGCGGCCTGTCCCTGGCCGACCTGCTGGACGCCGAGGGCCCGCTGGACCCGCGGCGGGCCGCCCGCATCGGCGCGGAGGTGCTGGCCGCGCTGCGGGCCGCGCACGCGGCGGGCGTCCTGCACCGGGACGTGAAGCCGGCCAACGTGCTGCTGGGCAACGACGGCCGGGTGGTGCTCACCGACTTCGGGATCGCCACGGTCGAGGGCAGCTCCGCGCTGACCATGACCGGCGAGGTCGTCGGCTCCCCCGAGTACCTCGCCCCGGAGCGGGCCCTGGGCCGCACGCCCGGTCCGGAGTCCGACCTGTGGTCGCTGGGCGTGCTGCTGTACGCGGCGGTCGAGGGCGCCTCGCCGTTCCGCCAGGACACGCCGCTGAGCACCCTGCGGGCGGTCGTCGACGAGGAGCTGCCGCCGCCGCGCCGGGCGGGTGCGCTCGCGCCGGTCATCGAGGGACTGCTGCGCAAGGACCCGGCCCAGCGGCTGCCGGCCGGACGGGCCGAGCAGGACCTGCGGCTCGTCGGGGCCGGCGGCACCCTCTCCGGGGGCGGCCCGCCGCTCGCGGACACGGCGCCGGCCGGCGCGTACGCCCCGACGGTCGCGGCCGGCCCCG
>NZ_WWHX01000332.1 GCF_009862125.1 Streptomyces sp. SID5910 | reverse complement strand
GGAGGAGGGCGACAGGGCGGAGCCCTGGCAACCGACGACAACGCCGCAGATGTGCGTGCCACCCCCCGCGACGCCGGCATGATCCAAACGACAGGCCCTAAACGGCGGCGGGTTCCGCCTGTGCGGGCTCCACGTCCTCGGGGCTCTCCCGGTCGCGCTTCTCGCGGCGGACCAGGATCCACCAGCCGACCGGGACGGCCGCGGAGAACAGCCACCACTGGATCGCGTACGCGTAGTTCAGCGCGGCGTCCTCGTTGCCCGGCCTGCCGATCGGCTCGGGGGTGTCGCCCTTCGCCTCGGGCTCCGTCAGGACGACGTATCCGCCGAGCACGGGGGCGTGCAGGCGGGCGGCCTCCTGCTCGCTGTTGATGAGCATGATCTGCCGGTCCGGGAGGCCCTGGAGGTCCTTGATGCCGCTCGCGGCGGTCGTCTCGTCGGGCATCATCCGCCCGGTGACGGTGATCTCCCCGCGGGGCGGTGCGGGAACCTCGGGGAACTCGGTCTGGCTGGGGCCGTCCGCGGGGATCCAGCCCCGGTTGACGAGCAGGACCTTGCCGTCGTCGAGGACGAACGGGGTCAGCACGTGGTAGCCGATCTTGTCCTGGGCGTTGGTGCGCCGACGGACGACGACCTCGTGCTCCGTGTCGAAGCGGCCCTTCGCGGTCACGGTGCGGTACCGCTCGTGCGTAGTGATCCTCTTCCCGGGGGCGGTCAGCGACTCCACGGCCACCGGCTCCGCGCCGAGCGCCTCGGCGACCAGGTCGTTCCGGGCAGTGCGCTCCTCGTAGCGGTGCATCTGCCAGAAGCCCAGCCGGATCATCGTCGGGATGAGCAGCAGGGCCACCAGCGTGAGGATCACCCACTGGCGGGACAACAGGAAGCGGTACACGCATCGACGGTACCCTGCCCGATTGCGGTCCTCGCCGGTGGGGCCGGGCGAGGACCGCGACCCCGCGTCGGCGGGGAGCACACGACCGACTTGTATCGGCGTGGGGTCTACCGCGGGCCATCCCTGCGTCGGCGGGGAGCACGTTTCCTCGGTGCCGCGGCATGGGAATCAACGACGGTTCCGCCTGGCGGTCACGCGCGCTCAGACCTTGTCGACGACGCCCGCCCTTCCCTCCGCGCGGGCGCAGTGGGCGCCGCAGTACCAGTGGCCCTCGACCTCGACGCCCTGGCCGATGATCTGCACCCGGCAGTGCTCGCAGATGGGGGCCATCCGGTGGATCGCGCAGGAGAAGCAGTCGAAGACGTGCACCGCCCCCTGCGCGTGGACCTCGAAGGTCATTCCGTAGTTGTTGCCGCAGACTTCGCATGTCGCCATGCGCCACAGGGTGAGCCGTCGCCGGGGCACGGGCGAGCGGGCGCCGGGCGAGTCGCCCGGCAATCACCCGTCCGTACGGCTCGCGCGCGGCTCAGCCGTCCGCCGGCTCCACGTCCCGCAGCAGCTGCCCGAAGGCCGCCTCGTCCACCACCGGCGTGCCGTACTGCCGGGCCTTGACCACCTTCGAGGTGCCCGAGTCCGGGTCGTTGGTGACGAGCAGGCTGGTCAGCCGGGACAGGCTGCCGGCGACATGCAGCCCGGCCTCGGTGGCGCGGTCCTCCAGCAGGTCCCGCTCGGTCGAGGTGTCACCCGAGAAGGCGACCCGCATGCCCTGCTTGAGCTGTTTGCCCTCTTCGTACCTGCCCGGGTTGGGATAGGGGCATGCGGGCCTTTTGCGGGAGGGGCGCCAAGTGGTCTGCCGGGAGCCGCCGTAGCCGCCCTGTCGGCCGATCCGGGGCGCGGGCCCGTCCGACCACTCCGTCAGCGGCCGGCACTCGTGCAGCGGCAGCCGCAGTCCGCCCGCCGCCGCGGCCCGCAGGCTCGGCCGGAACGCCTCCGCCAGCACGCGCGCGTCGTCCAGCGCGTGGTGCGCCCGCTGCTGCACGACGCCGAAGTGCGCGGCCAGCGACTCCAGCTTGTGGTTGGGCAGCGGCAGCGCCAGCTCCTTGGAGAGCGCGATGGTGCACAGCCGTTGACGCACCGGGGCCGCGCCCTCCGCGCGCGCGTACTCGCGGGCGATCATCTGCCAGTCGAAGACGGCGTTGTGCGCGACGAGCACGCGTCCGTCGAGCCGGGCCGCGAACTCCTGGGCGACGTCCCGGAACAGGGGCGCCCCCTTCAGCACCTCGCTCGTCAGCCCGTGTATCCACACCGGCCCCGGGTCCCGCTCCGGGTTGACCAGCGTGTACCAGTGGTCCTCGACCTCTCCGCGCGCGTCCAGCCGGTAGACGGCCGCGGAGATGATGCGGTCGTGGCGGGCCAGGCCGGTGGTCTCCACGTCGACGACCGCGTATCCCTGCGGATACGCGGCCGGCCACGCGGTGGCGGACGACGCTGCGGTCGTGCGGTCTTCGAGCATGGTCCATGAGGATACGGGCCGCGACCGACAGTCCCGCCCCGCAGGTGCCCCGGCGGGCTCCGCGCGCCGCCGCCCCGTCAAGTCCGGTCGGCCGGGCGCGCGTTGCCGCGGCCTCGACCGTCCCGTCGGCGGAGCGGTACGGGCAGGACGCGCCGGACGCCCCGGGCGACGTCCTCCGTATGTGACGCAACCCACCCCGGACTCACCAGCGGATCGGCACCGGAAGCGCCGTCAGGAGCCCCGACACCGCGACCACCACACCGAGGGCGACGACCTCCCCGCGCGCGGGGGAGCGGGCGGACAGCGGGTCGGCGGCGCGGCTCAGCCGGACGCGGGCCCACAGGGCGAGGGCGGCGACGGCCGACACGAGGATCACCTTGGCGAGCAGCACCCTGCCGTACGCGGTGTCCGTCAGCTGGTCGCCGATCGTGCCGGCCGGCATCCGGCGCAGCGAACTGCACACCCCGGTCGCCGTGATGGCGGCGAGCAGAACGGCCGCCACGCGCGCGTAGAGACCCAGCAGGGCCGCGCCCGCCGCGCCGCCCCGCCACACGCGCAGCACACGCAGCGCGTACAGCAGGCCGCCCACCCACAGTGACGCGCAGGTCAGGTGCACCAGGGTCAGGCCGGAGCCGATCAGCGGGCTGTACTCGGTGGTGGGGTGGGCGCGCAGCGCCTCCGCGACGACCACGGCGGCCAGCGGCCAGACCTGGGTGCCCGGCCGGCGCGAGACGGCGCACAGGCCGGCCGCGAGGAACGCGTTGACCTCAAGGAGCGCGAGCTTGCCGTCACGGGACTCGTAGAGGCCGCCGACGTCGATCTCGGCGATACCGCCCGGCACCAGGTTGCCGGTGGCCACGACCGACGCGAGCCCCAGCGCGGCGACGAAGGCGACGGCGTTCGCGTGCGGGGACCAGCTGCGGGGCCGGTCCGGGGGAGCGCCGGGCAGGGACCGGGTCAGCCGGTTCACGAACAGTTCGCCGGCCGGGACGCTCAGCGCCGCGAACAGCATCGTGCGCAGCAGGGCGATCCCGCCGGTGCCGGGCGCCTCGGCCTCTCCGGTGCCGTGCAGGGCGGGGGACGGGCCGAGCACGGGTATCAGCGCGCCCAGCGCCACCAGCACCAGAACGGCCGCGGCCCGGCCGGTGCCGGAGGGCCGCGCGTGCCGTCCGGTGTCGGCGGGCCGGGACGGGGGTCTTGTCGAGGTCACCCCGAGATCTTCACCAAGTCACCCAGAACCGGGCAAGTTCGGGACGGAATCCGGAGGGACGTCACAGCCACCGCTCCCGCACGGGAAGGCGCCCCGGCTGGGCACCCTCCCGCACGGTGGTCGTGCCGACCGGCTCAACGTGCGCGCCGGTACGGCATCCCGGCTAGCGGGTCACCGCGTCCAGCGCGTCGGCCATGCCCCAGCCGTAGAAGCCGTTGCGGTTCTTCGACCCCTCGCACACCGCGTCCACCTTGCCGTCGCCGTCGATGTCGTACGGCTTGGTGCACGGCGTGGCGTCGGCCTCCGCGTACAGCAGCGCCTTGACCATGGCCGGGGTGGCGTACGGGTGCGTCGACTTGATCAGCGCGGCGACACCGGCGACGTGCGGCGACGCCATCGACGTACCGGCCATGTAGCCCCACTTGCCGCCCGGCAGCGTGCCCAGGATCAGGCCGCTGGTCGCCGGCGGCGCCGGGGTCTGGTAGGCGGTCGAGTCGCCGCCGGGCGCGGCGATGTCGATGACGCCCAGACCGTGGTTGGAGAACGACGACTTCAGGCCCTTCGCACCGGTCGCCGCGACCGTGACGACACCCGGCAGCTGGGTCGGGATGTCGTAGCACTCGGACGGGTCGATCACCCGGTCGCCGGGTGTGGTGTCGTTGGGGGAGGACGGGTCGAGGATCTCGTCGGACGCGAGGTCGTAGTTCTCGTTGCCGGCCGCGGCGACGTTGACCGCGCCCTTCTTCTCCGCGTACCGCGAGGCCCGCGAGACGGCCTCGACGAGCGCCTTCTGGTCCGGGTCGTTCTTGCAGTTGAAGTACCACGGGTCGGTGTAGTAGCTGTTGTTGGTCACGTCGACGCCGTGCTCGGCCGCCCACATGAAGCCGCAGACCACGGCCTCGGTGTAGAAGAAGCCGTCCGGGTTGGACACCTTGATGCCCGCGACCTTCACGCCCGGCGCCACACCGGTCATGCCGACGCCGTTCTTGGCGGCGGCGATCTCCCCGGCCACGTGCGTGCCGTGCGGGCTCTCCGCCGCGCTCGGCCGCCAGGCGCCGTCGGTGGTGTCCGGCTTGCCCGCCACGCAGTTGACCGACGCCCGCCGGTCGAAGTTCGGCGCGATGTCCGGGTGCGTGTCGTCGACGCCGGTGTCGATGACCGCGACGGTCACCTTCTTGCTGCCCAGCGACTTCTGGTGCGCCTTGTCCGCCTTGATGGCCGGCAGGTCCCACTGGAGGGACTCCAGCGGGTCCTGGCCCGCGGCGGACTGGGCGGCGGCGGCCTCCTGGGCGGTGAGCACCTTCGGCGTGCCGACGTCGGTCGTCGCCGCCGAGGGCAGCGGCGCGGTGCGGGTGGCACCGGCCGACTGCACGCCGTGCGTCTTGCGCACGGTCTTCGCGAAGTCCGGGTTGGCCGAGTGGACGACGACCACGCCGATCCGGTCGTACGACGTCACGATCGTGCCGCCGGCCTTGGTTATCGCGCGCTTCACCTGCGCCGAAGGACCGTGCCCGGGCTGGACGTTGACGACGTAGCTGAGCGAGGCCGCCTGGGCGCCGGCGGCCGGGGCCGCCTCCACGGCGGACGCCTGGATGTTGGGCAGGAAGGCGAGGGCCGAGGCCAGGGCCATGCCGACCGGGATGGCGACGGCACGACGGTGACGGGGGTGGGGCGCTGTCATGTGCGAGGTCTCCAGTTCGTTCGGAAAGTGGCCGGAAGAGCGGAGCGGGTCACATCACCACGCAGGACGAGCCGCCGTCTGGAACGCAGATGAGTCATGGGGTCTCCACATCATCCGGAAATGAGACCCGCCCGGATCACAGGTGGTGTCCGGGCAGGTACATGACGCAGTGGTGCAGGGCGAAGCTATCTCCCCCGGTCGCTGGCCAGCAACGATTTCCCCCAAGTGACTTGGGAAAGTGCGGCAGTCGTTGAACCGGGCCCCGCGAGGCGCCGTGTCGTTGGACAGGGAGCCCGAGCACGATCAGGCCCCCGACGAGAACACCGAGGTACAAGCCGTCATGTCCGTCGTACGAGGAGACTCCGTGGCCACCGACGCACCGCCCCCCTCGAAAGAGGAACACCGACTCCCCTCCTCCGAGGAGTTCTCCGAGGTGCAGCAGAGTGCGGAGTTCGCCGAACTGCGCCGCTCCTTCCGCTCCTTCGCCTTCCCGCTGACGATCGCCTTCGTCGCCTGGTACCTGCTCTACGTGCTGCTGTCCAACTACGCGGGCGGCTTCATGGGCACCAAGCTGTTCGGCAACATCAACGTCGCGTTCGTCTTCGGCATCGCCCAGTTCGTCACCACGTTCCTCATCGCCTGGTGGTACTCGCGGCACGCCGCCGCGAAGCTCGACCCCAAGGCCGAGGCCATCAAGTCCCGGATGGAGGGCGGCGCATGAGCCCCGCACAGACCGTTCTCGCCGCCGAGCTGGCCGCCAACGAGGCCAGCGAGCACCGGCCGCTGATCATCACGCTCTTCGCCGTCTTCGTCGTCGCGACGCTCGGCATCACCGTGTGGGCGGGCCGCCAGACCAAGGACGCCGCCGACTTCTACGCGGGCGGCCGCCAGTTCAGCGCCTTCCAGAACGGACTCGCCGTCTCCGGCGACTACATGTCCGCCGCGTCCTTCCTCGGCATCGCCGGCGCCATCGCCCTCTTCGGCTACGACGGCTTCCTGTACTCCATCGGCTTCCTGGTCGCCTGGCTGGTCGCCCTGCTCCTGGTGGCCGAGCCGCTCAGGAACTCCGGCCGCTACACGATGGGCGACGTCCTCGCGTACCGCATGCGCCAGCGCCCCGTGCGCACCGCCGCCGGCACCTCCACGATCGTCGTGTCGATCTTCTACCTGCTCGCGCAGATGGCCGGCGCGGGCGTCCTCGTCTCCCTGCTGCTCGGCATCACCTCCGACGCGGGCAAGATCCTCATCGTCGCCCTGGTCGGCGTCCTGATGATCGTCTACGTCACCATCGGCGGCATGAAGGGCACCACCTGGGTCCAGATGGTCAAGGCCGTGCTGCTGATCGGCGGCACCATCTTGATCACCTTCCTGGTGCTGCTGAAGTTCGACTTCAACGTCTCCGACCTGCTCGGCAAGGCCGCCGAGAACAGCGGCGCGGGCTCCGCCTTCCTGGAGCCCGGCCTCCAGTACGGCGCGACCGGCACCTCCAAGCTGGACTTCATCTCCCTGGGCATCGCCCTGGTGCTCGGCACGGCCGGCCTGCCGCACATCCTGATCCGCTTCTACACCGTGCCCAACGCCAAGGCCGCCCGTAAGTCCGTGAACTGGGCGATCGGCATCATCGGCGCCTTCTACCTGATGACCATCGCCCTCGGCTTCGGCGCCGCCGCCCTCATCGGCAAGGACGAGATCATCGCGTCCAACCCGTCCGGCAACACGGCCGCGCCCCTGCTCGCCCTGCACGTCGGCGGCGTCGACTCGGCCTGGGGCGCGATCCTGCTCGCCACGATCTCGGCGGTGGCCTTCGCGACCATCCTCGCCGTGGTCGCCGGCCTCACCCTCGCCTCGTCGTCGTCCTTCGCGCACGACATCTACGCCAACGTCATCCGCAAGGGCCAGGCCACCGAGAAGGAGGAGATGAGGGCGGCCCGCTGGGCGACCGTCTTCATCGGCATCGTCTCCATCGCGCTCGGCGCCCTCGCCCGCGACCTGAACGTGGCCGGCCTGGTCGCCCTGGCCTTCGCGGTCGCGGCCTCCGCCAACCTGCCGACCATCCTCTACAGCCTGTTCTGGAAGCGGTTCACCACCCAGGGCGCCCTCTGGTCGATCTACGGCGGCCTGATCGTCGCCGTCGGCCTGGTGCTGTTCTCGCCCGTCGTCTCCGGCGACCCCAAGGCGATGTTCCCCGACGTCGACTTCGCCTGGTTCCCGCTGAAGAACCCGGGCATCATCTCCATCCCGTTCGGCTTCCTCATGGGCTGGCTCGGCACGGTCCTGTCCAAGGAGGAGCCCGACAAGGCCAAGTACGCGGAGCTGGAGGTCCGGTCCCTGACCGGCACCGGAGCCCACTGATCCGTTTCCGCCCGCGGCCCCGTCGTAGAGATCGTCGTAGAGATCTACGACGGGGCCGCGCCGTACGTCGTAGGGATCGGCCGCTGTCGTTGTCGGCGCGGTCACGTAGGCTCGCAGGTGTCGGAGGAGGGAAGCGCTCCGCCGATCCGCGTCGAGGGAAGGGGCCCGCGTGCTCATCGACACCTACGGCCGAGTGGCCACCGACCTGAGGGTCTCGCTGACCGACCGCTGCAATCTGCGCTGCACGTACTGCATGCCGGAAGAGGGCTTGCAGTGGCTGGCCAAGCCCGACCTGCTCACGGACGACGAGATCGTCCGCCTCATCGACATCGCGGTCACCTCCCTCGGCATCGAGGAGGTGCGCTTCACCGGCGGGGAGCCGCTGCTGCGCCCCGGCCTGGTCGGCATCGTGGAGCGCGTCGCGGCCCTTCGGCCGCGCCCCCAGATGTCCCTCACCACCAACGGCATCGGCCTCAGGCGCACGGCGACGGCCCTGAAGGCCGCGGGCCTGGACCGGGTCAACGTCTCCCTGGACACCCTGCGCCCGGACGTCTTCAAGACCCTCACCCGCCGGGACCGCCACAAGGACGTCCTGGAGGGCCTGGCGGCCGCCCGCGAGGCGGGCCTGACCCCGGTGAAGGTCAACTCGGTCCTGATGCCGGGCCTCAACGCCGACGAGGCCCCCGACCTGCTGGCCTGGGCCGTCGAGAACGACTACGAGCTGCGCTTCATCGAGCAGATGCCCCTGGACGCCCAGCACGGCTGGAAGCGCGAGGGCATGGTCACCGCCGGTGACATCCTGGCCTCCCTGCGCACCCGCTTCGAGCTGACCGCCGAGGGCTCCGAGAAGCGCGGCTCGGCCCCCGCCGAGCGCTGGCTGGTGGACGGCGGACCGCACCGCGTCGGCGTCATCGCCTCCGTCACCCGCCCGTTCTGCTCGGCCTGCGACCGCACCCGCCTGACCGCCGACGGCCAGGTGCGCACCTGCCTGTTCGCCACCGAGGAGACCGACCTGCGCGCCGCCCTGCGCTCCGACGCCCCCGACGAGGAGATCGCCCGCATCTGGCGGCTCGCCATGTGGGGCAAGAAGGCCGGCGCGGGCCTCGACGACCCGACGTTCGTCCAGCCCGACCGGCCGATGTCCGCGATCGGCGGCTAGGCCGGGCCCGGACGGGGCGGTCGGAGGCCTAGTCCTCGGCCGCCCGCCAGTCCTCGAACCGCGCGACGTCCTTCAGGAAGCCCCGCACCCCGAGGAACTGGGACAGGTGCTCCCGGTGCTCCTCACAGGCGAGCCACGTCTTGCGGCGCTCCGGGGTGTGCACCTTCGGGTTGTTCCACGCCAGCACCCACACGGCGGCGCTGCGGCAGCCTTTGGCGGAGCAGATCGGGGTCGACTCGTCACTCACAGGTTCGTCTCACAACTCACGGAAAAAGGCGACGCCGAGCAGCCACGGGGGGAGCTGCCCGGCGTCGGTCCGTCGCTCCGACGGGGGATGCGGAGCGCGTACGAAGTATGTCACGGGTCACCCGCCACCCGGCACCGGAACAACATGATTGATCTGAGCTTTTCTTGAGCCTTGGCGCGGAATCGACGCCCGCCCCGGCCGGCCCCGCCGGCCCGCCGGGCGCGGCCCCGCGGTCACGTCCGGCCGTGCGGCTCACCGGCCGCGCCCTGCCCGGGATCAGGCGCGACGCCTTCCGCAACGGATTCCGCCGAGTCGTCCTCGGCGCGCGGAGCAGTGATCATCGGCGGGGGCGGCACCGTCACGAACGTCGACGGCAACGACGGCGCGTTCTCCCGCCCCGCGTTCGCGAGCACGACCGCGATGTAGGGCAGGACCGCGCCGAGGACCAGCGCCACGATCGCCACGTGCCGCTCCACGTTCCACAGGCATGCCGCGAGGATGACCGAAACCGTACGGACCGACATCGAGATGACGTAGCGGCGCTGGCGTCCGCGCACGTCCTCCTGGAGGCCCGTACGGGCCCCGGTGATCCGAAAGACCTCTGAGTCCTGCCCGCCGTTCAGCTTCCGCATCACGTTCCACCAACCGCCCGCATCGGTCTCTCCCCGCCCCGCTTCCGTCCGCGGCCGCTCGGGGACCCCGGTCCCGGACGACTCCACGTTACGCCGCGTCCGCGCCGGTCACGAGACCGGGGCGCCCCCGCCCGGCGCGCCCCGAGTGCGCCGCGCCGCGTAGGCGGATACCCCGTTCGGCCGTACCCGGCATGCGCCGTTCGCGGTACGCCCGAAGACTGGCGGCAATGCTCGTGTAGAGCCGTATAGGGAGGCAGCCATGGGCTGGTTGTGGGCGATCATCGTCGGATTCGTGCTCGGTCTGATCGCCAAGGCGATCATTCCGGGGAAGCAGCACAGCCCTTTGTGGCTGACCACCATCTTCGGCATGCTCGGCGCCATCGCGGGCAACGCGATCGCACGCGCGGTCGGCGTCGAGGCGACCTCCGGCATCGACTGGTGGCGGCACCTGTTCCAGCTGGTGGCCGCGATCATCATCGTCGCCGTCGGTGACGCCGCGTACATGGCGGTGCGGGGCAACAAGCGGCGCGAACGCGCCTGACGCGTACGGCGAAGGGGCGGCTCCCGGTCGCCGCAAGGCACCGCGAACCGCCCCTCGTACGCGCGCTCAGGCGCCGGTGACCTCCACCGCGGCCAGGTTCTTCTTGCCGCGGCGCAGCACCAGCCAGCGCCCGTGCAGCAGGTCCTCGGCGGCCGGCACGGCGTCCTCGGCGGTGACCTTGACGTTGTTCACGTAGGCACCGCCCTCCTTGACCGTGCGGCGCGCCGCGGACTTGCTGGCCACCAGGCCGACCTCGGCGAACAGGTCCACGACCGGGCCCAGCTCGGCGACCCGGACGTGCGGCACCTCGGAGAGGGCCGCGGCCAGCGTCCGGTCGTCCAGCTCCGTCAGGTCGCCCTGGCCGAAGAGGGCCTTGGACGCGGCGATCACCGCGGCCGTCTGGTCGGCGCCGTGCACCAGCGTCGTCAGCTCCTCCGCCAGCGCGCGCTGCGCGGCCCGGGCCTGCGGACGCTCCTCGGTCTGCCTCTCCAGCTCCTCCAGCTCCTCGCGGGACTTGAAGGACAGGATCCGCAGGTAGCCCGAGACGTCCCGGTCGTCCGCGTTCAGCCAGAACTGGTAGAACGCGTACGGCGTCGTCATCTCCGGGTCCAGCCAGACGGCGCCGCCCTCGGTCTTGCCGAACTTGGTGCCGTCCGCCTTGGTCATCAGCGGGGTCGCCAGCGCGTGCACCTGGGCCTGCGGCTCCAGCCGGTGGATCAGGTCCAGGCCCGCCGTGAGATTGCCCCACTGGTCGCTGCCGCCCTGCTGGAGCGTGCAGCCGTGGCGCCGGTACAGCTCCAGGAAGTCCATGCCCTGGAGCAGCTGGTAGCTGAACTCCGTGTAGCTGATGCCCTCGGAGGACTCCAGCCGGCGCGCGACCGAGTCCTTCGTCAGCATCTTGTTGACGCGGAAGTGCTTGCCGATGTCCCGCAGGAACTCGATGGCCGACAGGCCGGCCGTCCAGTCCAGGTTGTTCACCATCACCGCGGCGTTGTCGCCCTCGAAGGACAGGAACGGCTCGATCTGCCCGCGCAGCCGGGTCACCCAGTTCGCGACCGTCTCCGGGTCGTTCAGCGTGCGCTCCGCCGTCGGGCGGGGGTCGCCGATCTGGCCCGTCGCGCCGCCGACCAGGGCCAGCGGACGCAGGCCGGCCCGCTGGAGCCGGCGCATGGTGAGCACCTGGACCAGGTGGCCGACGTGCAGGCTGGCCGCGGTCGGGTCGAAGCCGCAATAGAACGTGACGGGACCGTCCGCGAGCGCCTTGCGCAAGGCGTCCTCGTCGGTGGACAGGGCGATCACGCCGCGCCACTTCAGCTCGTCGACGATGTCCGTCACGGTTCTCTTGTCTCCTCGGGTGGGCTCGGAATCAGGTACGAGGTTATACGCCCTGGCTGACGGAGCTCATATTGAAGTCCGGCACCCGCAGCGCGGGCATCGCGGCCCTGGTGAACCAGTCGCCCCACTCCCTGGGCAGCGTCTTCTCCGTCCGCCCGGCCTCCGTGGCGCGGCCCAGCAGCGAGACCGGCGACTCGTTGAAGCGGAAGTTGTTCACCTCGCCGACGACCTCGCCGTCCTCGACGAGATAGACGCCGTCCCGGGTCAGGCCGGTCAGCAGCAGCGTCGCCGGGTCGACCTCGCGGATGTACCACAGGCAGGTCAGCAGCAGGCCCCGCCCGGTGCCGGCGACCATCTCCTCCAGGGAGCGGCCGGTGCCGCCCTCCAGGACGAGGTTGTCGATCGCCGGCGCCACCGGCAGCCCGGTCAGCCCGGCGCTGTGCCGGGTGGTGGTCAGCCGGTTCAGCTCGCCCGCGCGGATCCAGTCCGTCGCCGCCACCGGCAGCCCGTTGTCGAACACCGACTGGTCGCCGCCCGAGGCGTGCGCGATCACGAACGGCGCGCTCTCCAGACCCGGCTCGTGCGGATCGCTGCGCAGCGTCAGCGGCAGCTCGCCGAGCCGGTCGCCGACGCGCGTGCCACCGCCCGGCGTCGAGAACACGGTGCGGCCCTCGGCGGCGTCCCGGCCCGAGGCCGACCACAGCTGGTAGATCAGCAGGTCCGCCACCGCGGTCGGCGGCAGCAGCGTCTCGTACCGGCCCGCGGGCAGCTCCACCCGACGCTCGGCCCAGCCGAGCCGTACGGCCAGCTCGGCGTCGAGCGCCGCCGGGTCGACGTCCTTGAAGTCCCGCGTGGAACGCCCCGCCCACGCCGACCGGGTGCGATCCGGCGACTTGGCGTTCAGCTCCAGCGTCCCGGTCGGCTGGTCGTGCCGCAGCCGCAGACCCGTGGACGTGCCCAGGTACGTCGACGTCAGCTCGTGGCGGGCGAAGCCGTACAGCTCACGGCCGCCCGCACGCGCGCGGGCGAACGCCTCACCCAGGGCGGGCGCGAAGTCGGCGAACACGGCCGACGACGTCTCGGCGGGCGCGTCGGTGAAGTCGGGCGACGCCGGCACGCCCGTGACCAGCGGCTGCGCGTCCTCGGCGGGTCCGGCGCCGCGCGCGGCGGCCTCGGCGGCCCGCACCAGCGGCTCCAGCTCGTCCACGGTCACCGCCGACCGCGACACCACCCCGGACGCCGTGCCCTGCTGCCCGTCGACGGTCGCGACGACGGTGAGCGTGCGCCCGCGGGTGACGCCGTTGGTGGTGAGCGCGTTGCCCGCCCAGCGCAGGTTCGCGGTGGACTCCTCGTCGGCGATGACCACGCACCCGTCCGCCCGGGACAGCTCCAGCGCCCGCTCGACGATCTCGTGCGGCTTGTTCGTGCGCGCGCTCATCGACCGGCCTCCTGCGTCGTGTTGAGGATGTTGACTCCCTTGAAGAGGGCGGACGGGCAGCCGTGGGAGACCGCCGCGACCTGCCCCGGCTGGGCCTTGCCGCAGTTGAACGCGCCGCCCAGCACATACGTCTGCGGACCGCCGACGGCCGCCATGGACCCCCAGAAGTCGGTGGTCGTCGCCTGGTAGGCCACGTCCCGCAGCTGCCCGGCGAGCCGCCCGTTCTCGATGCGGAAGAACCGCTGCCCGGTGAACTGGAAGTTGTAGCGCTGCATGTCGATCGACCAGGACCGGTCCCCGACGACGTAGATCCCGCGGTCCACGCCCCCGATCAGATCCTCCGTCGACAGCCCGCCGGGATCCGGCCGCAGTGACACGTTGGCCATGCGCTGCACCGGCACATGGGCGGGGGAGTCGGCGTAGGCGCACCCGTTGGACCGCTCGAAGCCGGTCAGCTTCGCGATGCGCCGGTCGAGCTGGTAGCCGACGAGCGTGCCGTCCTTCACCAGGTCCCAGGACTGGCCCTCGACGCCCTCGTCGTCGTACCCGATCGTCGCGAGGCCGTGCTCGGCGGTGCGGTCGCCGGTGACGTTCATCAGCTCCGAGCCGTAGCGCAGCTTGCCGAGCTGGTCGAAGGTGGCGAACGAGGTGCCGGCGTAGGCGGCCTCGTAACCGAGGGCGCGGTCCAGCTCGGTGGCGTGCCCGATGGACTCGTGGATCGTCAGCCACAGGTTGGACGGGTCGACGACCAGGTCGTACAGGCCCGGGTCCACGCTCGGCGCGCGCATCTTCTCGGCCAGCAGCCCGGGGATCTCGGCCAGCTCGGCGTCCCAGTCCCAGCCGGTGCCCGTCAGGTACTCCCAGCCGCGCCCGGCCGGCGGCGCCAGCGTGCGCATGGAATCGAACTCGCCGCTGGAGTCGTCCACCGACACGGCCGTGAGGACAGGGTGCAGCCGCACGCGCTGCTGCGTCGTCACGGTCCCCGCGCTGTCGGCGTAGAACTTGTTCTCGTGCACGGTGAGCAGCGAGGCGTCGACGTGGTCGACCCCGTCGGCCGCCAGCAGCCGCGCGCTCCAGTCGGCCAGCAGAGCGGCCTTCTCCTCGCCGGGCACGGCGAAGGGGTCGATCTCGTACGACGAGACCCACGTCCGGTCGGCGTGCACGGGCTCGTCGGCCAGCTCCACGCGCTCGTCCGAGCCCGCCGCCTTGATGACCTGCGCGGACAGCTTCGCCATCGCCACCGCCTGCGAGGCGACCCGGGCGGCGGCGTCGAGCGTGAGGTCCACACCGGACGCGAAACCCCACGTCCCGCCGTGCACCACGCGCACCGCGTACCCGAGGTCGGTGGTGTCCGACGACCCGGCCGGCTTGGCGTCCCGCAGCCGCCACGAGGCGCTGCGCACCCGCTCAAGCCGGAAGTCCGCGTGCTCGGCACCCAGCGAACGCGCGCGGGCGAGCGCGGCGTCGGCGAGGGCGCGTAGGGGGAGTGCCGTGAAGGCTTCGTCGATGCTGTGAGGCACCTGCGTCTCTTTCTGTCGACGTGACCGGTCGTCCGCAGCGGTACCGGGGGCTGCGTCCGCATCATGTCGCGTCGGCCGGTACGGGGACCACACCTTTCCGTCCGCGGCCGGTGCCTTTCTGTAGGGACCCGACAGTGAGTGCCGTGAGCCACTGTGGGTGCCCGATTCCCCGCGGGCGGGCGCGGACCGATAGGTTTTCGAGGAAGCCGCCTGTCATCGCCGCCCGTCGACCGGGTGTCGGGCGGACACCAGACCGCTATTGAAAGGGTGATCCGTTGAGCCGCTCGGTTCTCGTCACCGGAGGCAACCGGGGCATCGGCCTCGCCATCGCCCGCGCTTTCGCCGACGCCGGCGACAAGGTCGCGATCACGTACCGCTCGGGTGAGCCGCCGGAGGGCTTCCTGGCCGTCAAGTGCGACATCACCGACAGCGAGCAGGTGGAGCAGGCCTACAAGGAGATCGAGGAAGCGCACGGCAATGTCGAGGTCCTCGTCGCCAACGCCGGCGTCACCAAGGACCAGCTGCTGATGCGCATGTCCGAGGAGGACTTCACGTCCGTCCTCGACACCAACCTCACCGGCACCTTCCGGGTCGTCAAGCGCGCCAACCGCGGCATGCTGCGCGCCAAGAAGGGCCGCGTCGTGCTGATCTCGTCGGTGGTCGGACTGCTCGGCTCCGCGGGCCAGGCGAACTACGCCGCCTCCAAGGCCGGCCTGGTCGGCTTCGCCCGGTCCCTCGCCCGCGAGCTGGGGTCGCGCAACATCACCTTCAACGTCGTCGCGCCCGGCTTCGTCGACACCGACATGACCAAGGTGCTCAGCGACGAGCAGCGGGCCGGCATCGTGTCGCAGGTGCCGCTCGGCCGGTACGCGCAGCCGGAGGAGATCGCCGCCGCGGTGCGGTTCCTCGCCTCGGACGACGCGTCGTACATCACTGGAGCCGTCATCCCCGTTGACGGCGGACTGGGAATGGGTCACTGAACACCATGAGCGGAATTCTCGAGGGCAAGCGCGTCCTGATCACCGGTGTGCTGATGGAGTCCTCCATCGCCTTCCACGCCGCCAAGCTGGCCCAGGAGCAGGGCGCCGAGATCATCCTGACCGCGTTCCCGCGGCCGACGCTGACCGAGCGCATCGCCCGGAAGCTGCCCAAGCCCACCAAGGTCATCGAGCTCGACGTCACCAACGACGAGCACCTCGGGCGCCTGGCCGACATCGTCGGCGAGGAGCTCGGCGGCCTCGACGGCGTCGTGCACTCCATCGGCTTCGCGCCGCAGGACGCGCTCGGCGGCAACTTCCTGAACACGCCGTTCGAGTCGGTCGCCACCGCCATGCACGTCTCCGCGTACTCCCTGAAGTCGCTGACCATGGCCTGCCTGCCGCTGATGCAGAACGGCGGCTCGGTCGTCGGCCTCACCTTCGACGCGCAGTACGCCTGGCCGCAGTACGACTGGATGGGCCCGGCCAAGGCCGCCCTGGAGGCCACCAGCCGCTACATGGCCCGTGACCTCGGCAAGCAGAACATCCGCTGCAACCTGATCTCGGCCGGCCCGATCGGCTCCATGGCCGCCAAGTCCATCCCGGGCTTCGGCGAGCTGGCCTCCGTGTGGGACAACCGCTCCCCGCTGGAGTGGGACCTGAAGGACCCCGAGCCGGCCGGCCGCGGCATCGTCGCCCTGCTGAGCGACTGGTTCCCGAAGACCACCGGCGAGATCATCCACGTCGACGGCGGTCTGCACGCCATCGGCGCCTGACCGTACGCCCTTGAGGGCCCGCGTCCCCCTGGGGCGCGGGCCCTTCGCGTCGTCACCCGTCCGGCCGAACCGGCCGGGCGCCGGGGCGGGCGGCGGCGCAGGCTGAAGGACGAGTTCCCCACGCGCTTTTCCTCCCCAGCACGGCCGAGGAGGTCCTCTTGTGCGTCCACTCCACCGCCTGGCCTCGACGACCGTCGCCCTCGCCTGCGTGCTGTTCCTGCCGTACGAGGCGATGTCCCACGCGCGCGTGCCCGACCGCGACGCCGCGCCCGCCGAGCTGTTCGGCGCCGAGTGCCGGATCCGCGTCGACGGCTCCGACGTGACCGCCTACTGCCACAACCCGTACCCGGGCACGGACGAGGTGCGGCTGCACATCGAGTGCGCCCGCTGGTGGGACCTCGACAGCGACGGCCCGCCGGTCGAGACGGGACCCGCGCAGACGGTGCGGCTGGACGGGCGGTGCTGGAAGGACGTGCAGACGGCGTGGATCAGCCATCGGCGGACCGGCTGAGGCGTCTCTCGGGGGGCCGGCTGAGGCGCCCGGCGGGCGAGCCCTTACGCCCAGGCAGGCGCAGGCGTGCCTCAGGCTCAGGCCAGTGCGCCGCTGCCCCCGGCGGGTGCGACGAGGCGGCCCGGGCGGCACAGGAACGGGTAGCCCGCCGCCTCCTCGCCGGCCGTCGCCGCGTCCGCCGCGCGGATCGCGTCGACCAGCCGCGTGTGGTCCATGTGCGTCTCCGGCGTCAGCTCGCTGCCCACGTCCTCGCGCAGCCAGTCCCGCATCACCTCGCCGAGGTCCGCGTACATCGCGGTCATCACGTCGTTGTGCGAGGCCGCCACGACGGCCAGGTGGAAGGTCGCGTCCGCCGCGACGAACGCCTCCGTGTCACCCGACTCCCACGCCTGCTCCCGGCGCACCAGGAGCGCGTCCAGCTGCTTGAGGTCCTTCTCCGTGCGCCGCTCGGCCGCGAGCCTGGCCGCCGACGACTCCAGCGTGGAGCGCAGCTCGGCGATGTGCCGCGGGTCGGCGTCGGCGAAGCGGCGGTGCATCACGCCCGCCAGCTCACTCGTCGCCACGACGA
>NZ_WWHX01000331.1 GCF_009862125.1 Streptomyces sp. SID5910 | reverse complement strand
TGCGACGAGCACGATCCGCACGAGATCCCGGAGCTGGACGCGGCCGGCACCGACGAGGAGGGGCGCGCCCTGTACTGGGCCGACGGCGCGGCCCGGGTGGACCGGCTGGCGCGTCTCGGCCTGCGGGTGCCGGAGGGGCCGTACGAGACGGTCGCCGGGCTGGTCGCGGCGCGGCTGGGCCGCATCCCCGCCGTCGGCGACACCGTCGGCCTGGAGGGCTGGCGGCTGGACGTCGTGGACGCGGCGGGACGCCGGGCGGCCCGGGTGCTGCTGCACGCGCCGCTGCCCGGCGAGCGGTCCGGTGACGGCGACGACGGGGAGGCCGGACGGTGACCGCCGTACAACTGCTGATCGGTCTGGCGACGCTCGTCGTCAACGCCTTCTTCGTGGGCGCCGAGTTCGCGCTGATCTCCGTGCGCCGCAGCCAGGTGGAGCCGTACGCCGAGGAGGGCGACCGGCGGGCGAAGAGCGTGCTGTGGGGTCTGGAGCACGTGTCCGCGCTGCTCGCGGCGGCCCAGCTCGGCATCACGCTGTGCACGCTGGTCCTCGGCATCGTCGCGGAACCGGCGATCGCGCACCTGCTGGAGCCCGTGTTCCACGCGATGGGCGTGCCGTCGGGGGCGGGGCACGCGGTGTCCTTCGTGATCGCCCTGGCCCTGGCGACGTATCTGCACATGCTGCTCGGCGAGATGGTCCCGAAGAACATCGCGCTGGCCGAGCCGGTGCGCAGCGCGCTGCTGCTCGGGCCGCCGCTGGTGGGGCTGTCCCGCGCGCTGCGCCCGGTGATCTTCACGGTGAACACCTTCGCGAACGCGCTGCTCAAGCTGCTGCGGGTGGAGGCGAAGGACGAGGTCTCGGCGACCTTCACGGACACCGAGCTGGCCGAGATCGTCAAGGACGCCAGCGAGGCGGGGCTGATCGACGACCGCGCCCAGGAGCGGCTGCACGACGCCCTGGAGCTGGGCCGCCGGCCGGTGCGGGACGTGGTGCTGCCGCTGGAACGCGTCGTGCAGGCGCGCGTGGGCATCACGCCGGAGCAGTTGGAGCGGCTGTCGGCCGAGTCCGGGTTCTCCCGCTTCCCGGTGGTGGACGACGGGCGGCGGATCGTCGGCTACCTGCACGTCAAGGACGCCCTGGACGCCTCCCCTCGGGACGTGCCGTTCCGGCTGCGGGACATGCGGTCCATCGCCCGGGTGCGGGAGAACACCCCGCTGGACGACGTGCTGACGGCGATGCGGCGCAGCCGTACGCATCTGGCGGCGGTCCTGGGCTCCGACGGGCGGCTGGCGGGGCTGGTGACCATGGAGGACGTGTTGCGGGAGCTGTTCGGGCAGCGGACCTGAGGGCGAACGTGCACGGGGTGACCGACCGGGGGGTATGTGCAGGGGCTACCATTTCTGTCGCCATGCAGACGAACCCCACCCACACCAGCCTCGTCGCCGTCGGCGACTCCTTCACCGAGGGCATGTCCGACCTGCTGCCCGACGGTTCCTACCGCGGCTGGGCCGACGTGCTCGCGGCGCGGATGGCCGCCCGCTCCCCCGGTTTCCGGTACGCGAACCTCGCCGTGCGCGGGAAGCTGATCGGGCAGATCGTCGACGAGCAGGTGGACGTCGCGGCGGCCATGGGCGCCGATGTGATCACGCTGGTCGGCGGGCTCAACGACACCCTGCGGCCCAAGTGCGACATGGCCCGGGTGCGGGATCTGCTGACGCAGGCCGTGGAAGGGCTGGCCCCGAACTGCAAGCAGCTGGTGCTGATGCGCAGCCCCGGCCGGCAGGGCCCGGTGCTGGAGCGGTTCCGGCCGCGCATGGAGGCGCTGTTCGCGATCATCGACGACCTCGCCGAGCGGCACGGCGCCGTCGTCGTGGACCTGTACGGGGCCCGGTCGCTGGCCGACCCGCGGATGTGGGACGTGGACCGGCTGCACCTGACCGCCGACGGGCACCGCCGGGTCGCCGAGGCCGTGTGGCAGACGCTCGGCTACGAGCCCGAGGACCCCGACTGGCACGCGCCGGTGCCGCCGACGCCGCCGCCCGGCTGGGTCGTGCGCCGCACCGCGGACGTCCGGTTCGCCCGGCAGCACCTGCTGCCCTGGATAGGCCGCAGGCTGACCGGCCGCTCGTCCGGCGACGGCCTGCCGCCCAAGCGCCCGGAGCTGCTGCCGTACGAGGACATCACGTGATCGTTCCCGCCCCCGCACGGCGTTCGTAGCTTCCGACGAACAACCCCGCGGCGCTGGCCTGCACGAATCGCCAGTAGAATCCGTTTACGTGACTTCCGCTCCCGCCAAGCCCCGCATCCCGAACGTCCTCGCCGGACGTTACGCCTCCGCCGAGCTCGCCACGCTCTGGTCGCCCGAGCAGAAGGTGAGGCTGGAGCGGCAGCTCTGGCTCGCCGTGCTGCGGGCCCAGAAGGACCTGGGCATCGAGGTGCCCGACGCCGCGATCGCCGACTACGAGCGCGTCCTCGACCAGGTCGACCTGGCCTCGATCGCCGAGCGCGAGAAGGTCACGCGGCACGACGTGAAGGCGCGGATCGAGGAGTTCAACGACCTCGCCGGGCACGAGCACGTGCACAAGGGCATGACGTCCCGCGACCTGACGGAGAACGTCGAGCAGCTCCAGATCCGGCTGTCCCTGGAGCTGATCCGGGACCGCTCCGTGGCCGTTCTGGCGCGCCTCGGCAAGCTGGCCGGCGAGTACGCCGAGCTGGTCATGGCCGGCCGCTCGCACAACGTGGCCGCCCAGGCGACGACGCTGGGCAAGCGGTTCGCCACCGCCGCCGACGAGCTGCTCGTGGCGTACGGCCGGGTGGAGGAGCTGCTCGGCCGTTACCCGCTGCGCGGCATCAAGGGCCCGGTCGGCACCGCCCAGGACATGCTGGACCTGCTCGGCGGGGACGCGGGCAAGCTCGCGGAGCTGGAGCAGCGGATCGCCGGGCACCTCGGCTTCTCGCAGGCCTTCACCTCGGTCGGCCAGGTCTACCCGCGCTCGCTGGACTACGAGGTCGTCACCGCGCTGGTGCAGCTCGCGGCAGCGCCGTCGTCGCTGGCGAAGACGATCCGGCTGATGGCCGGGCACGAGCTGGTCACCGAGGGCTTCAAGCCCGGCCAGGTCGGCTCGTCCGCGATGCCGCACAAGATGAACACCCGCTCCTGCGAGCGCGTCAACGGCCTGATGGTGATCCTGCGCGGCTACGCGTCGATGACCGGCGAGCTGGCGGGCGACCAGTGGAACGAGGGCGACGTGTCCTGCTCGGTGGTCCGCCGGGTCGCGCTGCCCGACGCGTTCTTCGCGCTGGACGGACTGCTGGAGACCTTCCTGACCGTGCTCGACGAGTTCGGTGCCTTCCCGGCCGTCGTGGCCCGCGAGCTGGACCGCTACCTGCCGTTCCTCGCCACCACGAAGGTGCTGATGGGTGCGGTGCGGGCCGGGGTCGGCCGCGAGGTCGCGCACGAGGCGATCAAGGAGAACGCCGTCGCCTCCGCGCTGGCCATGCGCGAGCAGGGCGCCGAGCGCAACGAGCTGCTCGACAAGCTGGCCGCCGACGAGCGCATCCCGCTCGACCGTGCCGGACTGGACGCCCTGATGGCCGACAAGCTCTCCTTCACCGGCGCCGCGGCCGACCAGGTCGGTGTCCTCGTCGGCCGGATCGAGGAGATCGTCAAGCAGCACCCGGCGGCCGCGGGCTACACCCCGGGAGCGATCCTCTGACCCGCTTCACCCGCGCCGAACTGGAGGCCGCCCGCGACCGTCTCGTACCGGACGTCGTCGCGGACGGCCTCCATGTGCTGTTCTGCGGCATCAACCCGGGCCTGCTGTCGGCGGCGACGGGGCACCACTTCGCCCGTCCGGGCAACCGGTTCTGGCCGGTGCTGCATCTGTCCGGCTTCACTCCGCGGCAGCTGAAGCCGTCGGAGCAGGACGAGCTGCCGTCGTACGGGCTCGGCATCACGAACGTCGTCGCGCGGGCCAGCGCGCGGGCTGACGAGCTGTCCGCCGAGGAGTACCGGGAGGGCGGCCGGCTGCTGGCGCTGAAGGTGGCGCGGCTGCGGCCCCGTTGGCTGGCGGTGGTGGGGGTGACCGCGTACCGGGCGGCCTTCGACGACCGCAAGGCGCAGGTGGGCCCGCAGGAGCGGACGATCGGGGGCACCCGGATCTGGGTGCTGCCCAACCCGAGCGGGCTCAACGCGCACTGGACGGCGCAGACGATGGCGGAGGAGTTCGCCAGGCTGCGGGTCGCGGCGGACGCGGAGGCGTAGGGGGCGGTCATGGGGGTGCCTCCTCCGTGACCACCACCAGCAGCTGCACCTCGTCCGTCTCGTCCCGGTCGGCGACGGCCAGCGCGAGCCAGCGGCCCGTGCCCTGCGCCTCCCAGAGGTAGGCCACGCGGGCGCGGGCGCTCAGTGCGGCCCACGGCTCGGGTATCTCCTCGCGCTCGGTCCGCAGCAGGACCGTCTGGAGGTTCCAGAGGGCGGGCTCCCCCCAGCGCTCGGCGAGGCGTTCGCAGAGGGCGTCGCGCTCCTTCTCGTACTGCTCCACCGTCACCGCCCGCTCCCCCGGGTCGCCGCCGCACAGGCCGTGGCCGCTCTCCAGCACGGCCTTGACGAGACCGGGGCGCGACGGGCCGTGCTCCGCCGGGAAGGGCCGGAAGCACAGCTCGTCGATGAGGGCGAGATGCCGTGCGATGTCCATGCCCTCCAGTAAACCGGCCGCCACTGACAATTGGCGGGGCGTCAGCCGTCCGCGGCTCAGGCGTCCCGGTGGCGCAGCCGCCAGGCCCCCGCGAGGACGGCGGCGGCCGCCCACAGCGCGGTCACCGCGAGCCCCGTCCAGGGCCCGAGAGTCCCGTCGTGCGTCTGCTGGAGGGCGACTTGGCCCGCCCGGTCCGGCAGGAAGTCGGCGACGCCGCCGGCCGCGTCGCCGATCACGAAGGCGACGACGAGGATGAAGGGGATGACGGTGGACAGGGTGGCCATGCCGCTGCGGAACAGGGCGGTGAGACCGGCCGCGAACAGGGCCATCAGCGTCAGGTAGATCCCGCAGCCCACGACGCCGCGCACCTGCTCGCCGGTGGTGAGGCCGTCCGCCGCCGCGCCGAGGCCCGCCCGGGCCGCGACGAGGGCGGCGCAGGCGGTGAGCAGTCCCACGGCCAGGACCGGTACGGCGACGGCCACGAGCTTCGCCGCGAACCACCGGCCGCGCCGCGGGACGGCCGCCAGGGAGAGCCGGATCCCGTGGCCCTGGTACTCCGACGACACGGCCAGGGCCCCGAAGGCGATCGCGGCGATCTGCCCCGGCAGGACGCCGGACAGGGCCGTGAACAGGGGGTCGAAGTCCGGGTCGGACGTGCCGGAGGAACCGGCCAGCGCGGAGAACGCCGTGGTGACCGCGAACATGGCGAACAGGGCGCCGCACAGGGAGCGCAGGGTGAGCACCTTGAGTGCCTCCGCGCGCAGGGCGGGCGTGAAGGTGGTCATGGTCAGGCCTCCTGAGGCTGTGCGGGCTGTGCGGACTGCGCGGTCTGTGCGGTGAACTCGGTCTCCGTGGCGGTCAGGTCCAGATAGGCCTGCTCCAAGGTGCCTTCATCGGCGGTCAGTTCGAGGATCGGGACGCCGGCCCGGGAGACGGCGCGGCCGATGTCCTCCACGCGCGCGTGGTGCACGGTCCAGTACCCGTCGGCGTGTTCCACGGCATCGTGGCCGTGCCGGGCGAGGACCGCCTTCAGGGCGGTGGCGTCCGAGGTGCGGATCCGGACACGGGGCTGCACGCGCGCGTCGATGAACTCCCGCATCGGGGTGTCGGCCAGCAGGCGGCCCCGGCCCAGGACCACCAGGTGGTCGGCGAACGACGCGGTCTCGTTCATCAGATGACTGGACACCAGGACCGTACGGCCCTCGGCCGCGAGCCGCCGCAGCAGCTCCCGGATCCAGACGATGCCTTCGGGGTCCAGCCCGTTGGAGGGCTCGTCCAGCATCACCACCTCGGGGTCGCCCAGCAGCGCGGCGGCGATGCCCAGTCGCTGGCGCATGCCCAGGGAGTACGTCCGCACCCGGCGGCCGGCCGCCGACGCGATGCCCGTCTCCTCCAGCACCTCGTCCACCCGGCGGGCCGGGAGGCGGTTGCTCGCCGCCAGGACGCGCAGGTGGTCCCGGCCGGTGCGCGAACCGAGCGCGGCTTGCGCGTCGAGCAGGGCGCCGACGTGCCGCAACGGCTTGTGGAGCGCGGCGTAGGGGTGCCCGCCGACGGTCGCGGTCCCGGAGGTGGGCCGGTCCAGGCCGAGCACCAGCCGCATGGTGGTGGACTTCCCGGCGCCGTTGGGGCCGAGGAAGCCGGTGACGCGGCCGGGGCGCACGGTGAAGGTGAGGTCGTCGACGGCTCGCCGGGTGCCGTACTCCTTGGTGAGGTTCTGGACGTCGATGCTGGTCATGGCAGCAGCGTGGCCTCTCGTACGAGGGCGGGTCCTCCCCCGCGGGTGGGCGGTGCCTCCCCCGTGCGGGGGAGCTCGTTGTCAGTGGGCGCTGGCACGATGGCGCCATGGCACGGTTCCTGCGCCCGCTGCTCCGCGGGGCGACGTACACACGCCTGCTGCACCTGTGGGTGCCGGTGGCGGCGTTCAGCGTGTGGATGTGGGTGGAACCGGGGCTGCCGTGGGTGCCGGCGCTCGTGCTGGTCCCCGTCGGTCTGATCCCGGCCGTGCGGGTGGGCGAGGGCGTGCAGGCGCGGTTCATGCTGACGCCGGGAGGGACGGAACCGGACTTCTCCGTGGAGCCGGCCAGGACCTGGCGGGACCGCTGGCGGACCGTGCTGTGGCTGGAGGCGCGCATCGCGCTGGGAATCGTGGTGGGCTTCGCCACGGTCTGGCTGCCCGTCCTGTCGTACACGGCCGCCGCGTGCGTCGTCGGCCGGGTGCCCGAGGACATGCCGGTGGTGGCCGGCACGGAACCGCACTGGGCCTACGCCCTGCTGGTCCCCGTCCCGCTGCTGCTCCTGTACGCGACGGTCGTCGGCCTCGGTGAGCTGGCCACGTGTCTCGCGCGCAGACTGCTCGGCCCGTCCGCCGCCGAGCGTCTCGCGGCCCTGGAGGAGCGCACCGAACAGCTCCTGGAGCGCACCCGCATCGCCCGCGAACTGCACGACTCCATCGGCCACGCCCTGACCGTCGCCGTCGTCCAGGCCGGGGCCGCGCGCGCCGCGAACAGCCCCGAGTTCACCGACCGGGCGCTGACCGCGATCGAGGAGACCGGCCGGGCGGCCCTGGAGGACCTGGAGCGGGTGCTCGGTGTGCTGCGGGAGGCGGAGCGGCCGGTGAGCGGCCGGCCGACGCTCGTGGACGCCGACCGGCTGCTGGAGTCCGCCCGTGCCTCCGGGGCGAAGGTCGACGCCGAGGTGACGGGCCCGCTGGAGACCGTGCCGGGGCCGGTCTCGCGGGAGGGGTACCGCATCCTCCAGGAGGCGCTGACCAATGTGCTGCGGCACGCGGGGCCGGTCCCCGTGCGGGTCCGCGTCCGGGTGGCGGACGGCGGCCTCGGTCTGGAGGTGCGCAATCCGCTGCCGGACGGGAGAGCGGGCCCGGGGCGCGGCAGCGGCCTGCGCGGCATACGCGAACGGGCCGCGCTGCTGGGCGGGCAGGCGCGCACGGGGCCCGACGACGCCGGTGACTGGCAGGTCCACGTAGAGCTGCCGCTGGGCTGATCTACGCTGATCGCATGCCGGTCAGAGTCCTCCTCGTCGACGACGAGCCCCTCGTACGCGCCGGTCTGCGTGCCGTGTTGGAGGCGCAGCCCGACATCGAGGTGGCCGGGGAGGCGGCCGACGGGGCGGCGGTCATCCCGCTGGTGCGGCAGTTGCGGCCGGACGTGGTCGCCATGGACGTCCGTATGCCGCTGATGGACGGGATCGAGGCGACGCGCGCGCTGCTGCGGACGGTGCCCGAGCCGCCGAAGATCCTCGTGGTGACGACGTTCGAGAACGACGAGTACGTGTACGAGGCGCTGCGTGCGGGCGCCGACGGGTTCCTGCTGAAGCGGGCCCGGCCGGCGGAGATCGTGCACGCGGTGCGGTTGATCGCGGAGGGCGACTCGCTGCTGTTCCCAGCCTCGGTGCGGCAGCTGGCCGCCGAGTACGGCGACGGCGGCGGCAACCGGGCGGCCCGCGCGGAACTGGAGCGGGCGCGGCTGACGGACCGGGAGGGCGAGGTGCTGCGGCTGATGGCGCGCGGGCTGTCGAACGCGGAGATCGCCGGCCGGCTGGTCGTCGGTACGGAGACGGTCAAGTCGCATGTGAGCGCGGTGCTGGCGAAGCTGGGGGCGCGGGACCGCACGCAGGCGGTGATCACGGCGTACGAGTCGGGGTTCGTGGCCCCGGGCTAGGTCCGCGCGTGTTCCGGGTGCGGGCGGACCGGCGCTCGCCCGGTGGGAGCGGGCCGAGTACGATCCGGCCAACACGCGCACGAGCTGGGAGGACGGACGTTGGGCGGGCTGACCGGCGGAGATCCGTCGCTGCTGCGGAGGATCAACTCCGCGGTGGTGCTGCACGCGCTGCGTGCCACGGACTGCGCGACGCTGACGGAGATCACCCGGGTGACGGGGCTGTCCCGGCCGACCGTCGAGGGCGTCGTCGAGGGGCTCATCGAGGCCGGTCTGGTCGTCGAGACGGCCGCCGACGACGGCATGGCCCGGCGGCAGGGGCGGCCCGCGCGGCGGTTCCGGTTCCGGGCCGAGGCGGGGCATCTGCTGGGGCTGGAGATCGGGCCGCACCGGGTCGCCGCGCTCCTCGCCGATCTGGACGGGCGGGTGATCGGCGCCCAGGCGAAGGACGTCGAGGAGTCCGCTACGGCGGACGAGCGTCTGGAGCGGCTGCGCACGGCGGTCGCCGAACTGCTGCGCCGGGCCGGTGTCGCGCGGGGTTCCCTGCGGGCCGTGGGGGCGGCCACGCCGGGGATCGTCGAGGCGGACGGCACGGTGCGGCTGGGCACGGCGCTGCCCGAGTGGACGGGGCTGCCCCTGGGTGAGCGGCTGCGCCGTTCGTTCAAGTGCCCGGTGCTGGTGGAGAACGACGCGAACGCGGCGGCGGTCGCCGAGCACTGGAAGGGCGCGGCCACCGAGTCCGACGACGTGGTGTTCGTGCTGGCCGGGCTGAGTCCCGGGGCCGGTGCGCTGATCGGCGGGCGGCTGCACCGGGGGTACGGCGGGGCGGCGGGCGAGATCGGCGCGCTGCATCTGCTGGGCCGGGACGTGACGCCGGAGACGCTGCTGTCCACGACCGATCAGCCGCTGCATCCACTGGACGAGCAGGCGGTCGCCAAGGTGTTCGCCGAGGCGCGCGACGGCGACCAGCGGGCCCGCGCGGCCGTCGAGCGGTTCATCCAGCGGCTGGTGCACGACGTGGCGGCGCTGGTGCTGGCGCTGGACCCGGAGCTGGTCGTCATCGGCGGCTGGGCGGCCGGTCTGGACGGCGTACTGGAGCCGCTGCGGCGGGAACTGGCCCGCTACTGCCTGCGGCCGCCGCGGGTGACCCTGTCACTGCTCGGCGAGGCCGCGGTGGCGACCGGCGCGCTGCGGCTGGCGCTCGACCATGTGGAGGAACAGCTCTTCGCGGTGGAGGGCGCGACGGCCCGCCGCTGACCACGGACCGCCGGCCGCGGGGGCCTACGGCGGTTCGGGTCGGCGGCTTCTGTCGGCGCACGTGCGCCCACGTCGCACCTGGCTGCCTTGCGGAACGGCCGCGTCCCGGACCCACCCGGCCCGGCGCGGGCCCGGGTGTGCGGCTCGCCGTCGGCGATCCGCCGGGCCGCCTCGCCGGCCCGGTGTCAGGAGGCGCGGGTCTGCGGGGCGTGGTGGATCTCCATGTCGCCCGAGTCGCCGAAGGTCAGCCGGCAGGTGTCCGCGCGGTAGGTGGCGACGGAGAGCGCGGCGGTGCGGCCCCCGGCGAGGTAGCGGGTGGTGACGACCAGGACCGGCGCCCCGGGGAGGCGGTCGAGCTCCTTGGCGTCCTCGGCGCCGGCCGAGCCCAGCTCGACGGCGTTCTCCCGGTGCTCCAGCTCCAGTCGCTGAAGCTCGCGCAGTACGGCCCGCGCGCGTGCCGCACCGGACGGGGCGTCGATGGCGGTGAGGTCGGGCACGGACGCCGACGGGATGTACAGCAGCTCCGCGGCGACGGTCCGCCCGTGGGTCACGCGGGAGCGGCGAACGGTGTGCACGGCCTCGTCGCGGCCGGTGCCCAGCGCGTCGGCGACGGCCGCCGGGGGCGCGGCGGAGGCGCAGTCGACCGGCTGCCAGGCGTCGTCTGCCGTACCGGGCCAGGCGTGCTGCCGGGGCCCGACGGCCACGCCCACGCGCGGCGGCGCGACGGTCGTGCCGACACCGCGGCGGCGCTGGAGCCTGCCCTCCAGTTCGAGCTGTTCCAGCGCCTGGCGGAGCGTGGCGCGGGCGACGCCGAAGCGTGCCGCGAGATCGCGCTCGTTGGGCAGGACCTCGCCCACCGAGAACTCCGAGTCCAGGGCCTCAGTGAGCATGGTCCTGAGATGCCAGTACTTCGGCTCCGGTACCGATTCCAACTGCGTGGTCCCCACCCTGTCCTCCGCAATCGCCGTGGTCCGGCGGCGTTTCGGCGCCCTTGTTTATTAAAGGTTGTTGCAGTTCTCGTCGTGACGATAGGACGGCCCATCCCCTTGGTCAAGACCAATCCTCGATCCCCCGCCCTGGGCAGGGGCGCGGAGGGGTGTGGTGTTCACGGGGTGTTCGCACGGAGTCGCACGGAGGACACGACGGCGAAGCCCCCGTCGCGCGGACGGGGGCTTCGGCGTCGGCGAGAGGCCGGGGCGGCGTCAGTCGACGGGCAGGAACCGCAGCTTGTCGGGGTTGCGGACGATGTAGACCGACTCCACGCGCCCGTCGGCGATGTCCAGTTGGAGGACGAAGTCGGGCTTGCCCGCCGCCACCAGCAGCGCGGCCGGGCCGCCGTTGAGCTCCAGGAAGCGCAGGGTGGCGTCCGCGCCGGTCTTGCGGGCGGCGCCGATGAGGAAGCGCCCCACCTTGTCCGCCGTCTCCAGCACCCGCACCGGCGCCTTCGCCTTGCCGCCGCTGTCGCCGACCAGCCGGACGCCGGGGGCCAGCATCGCCATCAGCCCTTCGAGGTCGCCCTCGGCCGCCGCGGCGAGGAACCGCTCGGTGAGGTCGCGGCGCTGCGCGGGGTCGACGTCGTAGCGGGGCCGGCGTTCCTCGACGTGCTTGCGGGCCCGCCCGGCGAGCTGGCGCACCGCGGGCTCCTCGCGCTCCAGCACGGCGGCGATCTCGGCGTACGGGTAGCCGAACGCCTCGCGCAGCACGAACACCGCCCGTTCCAGGGGTGACAGCGACTCCAGGACGACGAGGACCGCCAGCGACACGGAGTCGGCGAGCACGGCCCGCTCGGCGGTGTCCGGCACCGTGTCGCCGAAGTCGGTGACGTAGGGCTCGGGCAGCCAGGGGCCGACGTAGGTCTCGCCCCGTGACTTGATCTGGCGCAGCCGGTCCACGGCGAGGCGGGTGGTGACGCGCACCAGGTAGCCGCGCGGCTCGCGGACGTCGCTCCGGTCGGCCCGGGACCAGCGCAGCCAGGCATCCTGGACGACGTCCTCGGCGTCGGCGAGGCGGCCCAGCATGCGGTAGGCGACGCCCAGCAGGACGGGTCGGTGCTCTTCGAAGACGTCGGTCGGGGTGTCGGTGGTCACCGTCCCATCCCAGCGGACGCGTCCGGCCGTGTCCAGGCGGAACCGCCGACGCCACGGGGCCCGCCCGGGAACACGGCACCCTGGGGGCTACCCGTCGGTAGCTTCTACTGACAGGCTGTCTACCCGACGCCGGCAGCGTTCGCGCGTTCCCGGCACCACGTGTTCCCGACAAGGAGCCCCATGTCCGCAACGCTCTCCTTCACGGCACCCACCGAGCACGGTCCGCAGGACATCACCCTCGCCTACGCGCGCGTGGGCGCCGGCGAGCCGCTGCTCCTGCTGCACGGCATCGGCCACCACCGGCAGGCCTGGGACCCGGTGGTCGACATCCTCGCGACCGAGCGGGAGGTGATCGCCGTGGACCTGCCGGGGTTCGGCGAGTCGCCCGCACTGCCGCAGGGACTGCCGCACGACCTGCCGACGACGAACGCGGTGCTCGGCGCCTTCTGCGCCGCCCTGGGCCTGGACCGGCCGCACGTCGCGGGCAACTCCCTGGGCGGTCTGCTGGCCCTGGAGCTCGGCCGGCAGAAGCTGGTGCGGTCGGTGACGGCGCTGTCCCCGGCCGGTTTCTGGACGCAGCCCGAGCGGCGCTACGCCTTCACCGTGCTGGCGGGCATGCGCCGGACCGCCCGGAGCCTGCCGCTGCCCCTGGTCGAGCGGCTGTCCCGCACGGCGGCCGGCCGCACCGCCCTGACCAGCACGATCTACGCCCGTCCCGGCCGCCGCTCGCCGGAGGCCGTGGTCGCCGAGACGCTGGCGCTCGCCCACGCCGAGGGGTTCGCCGAGACGCTGCGGGCCGGGCGGAGCGTCCTGTTCACCGACGACGTGCCCGGCATCCCCGTCACCGTGGCGTGGGGCGACCGGGACCGGCTGCTCCTGCCCCGCCAGGGCATCCGCGCCAAGCACGCCATTCCGCGGGCCCGGCTGGTGCGGCTGCGCGGCTGCGGTCACGTCCCGATGAACGACGACCCGGCGCTGGTCGCGCGGGTGATCCTGGACGGCAGCCGCGGTCCGGAGGCGAGCGCCCCGGGCACCTCGCTCAGCGCGGTCGGGTCGTAGGACGCGCTCACGCACGGCGTGCGGCGGCCGGACGGTGGATGATCCAGCGTGTCGTGGACCAACCCCCCGTAGAGTGACCCCGGTTGGGGGGACGCGATGTTCGGGGGGCCGCTGTCATGACGCCGTCGACCGCGCCGGGCGGCGGGCCGGGTTCCGCCGAGCGCTCCGCCGCCTGGGAGCTGCTGCTGCCCGCCGCCTCGGCACCGGCCCGCGCGCGGGGCCGTGCCCTCCAGGCGGCGCTGCGGGACGCGGTCCGCTCGGGACGGCTCGCTCAGGGCACCCGACTGCCGTCGAGCCGGGACCTCGCGGCCGACCTCGGGGTGTCGCGGGGGCTGGTCACGGAGGCGTACGAGCAGCTCACCGCCGAGGGCTATCTGCGCAGCGGGCGGGGCGCGGGGACCTGGGTGGGCGACGCCGTGCGGGCCACCCGCCCGCCCGCGCGCGATCTCGCCCCGCGCTCCCCCGGCGCCCGCGTCGACTTCGTGGCGGGGTCGCCGGACCTGTCGCTCTTCCCGCGCCCGGCGTGGGCGGCCGCGCAGCGGAGCGTGCTGACGGAGCTGCCGCACGACCACCTCGGCTATCCGGACCCGCGCGGGCTGCCCCGGCTGCGGACCGCCCTGGCCGAACTGCTCACCCGGCGCCGGGGCGTGGTGGCCGACCCGGAGCGGATCGTGGTGGTCTCCGGGGTGGCGCAGGCGTCGGCCCTGCTCGGCGGCGTCCTCCACGCGCGCGGCACGCACACCGTCGGCGTCGAGGACCCCGGAAGCCCGCAGCACACCGCCCTGTACGCGTCGGCCGGCGTGGGCACGGTGCCGCTGCCGCTGGACGAGGAGGGGCTCGCCGTCGGCCCGCTGCGCGCCTCCGGCGTGCGCGCGGTCGTGACGACACCGGCCCACCAGTTCCCCACCGGGATCGCCTACTCGGCGCGGCGGCGCACCGAACTGCTGGACTGGGCGCGGTCCGTGGACGGACTGGTCCTGGAGGACGACTACGACGGCGACTTCCGCTACGACCGCGCCCCCGTCGGCGCGCTCCAGGGGCTCGACGCGGAACACGTCGCCTACACGGGCTCAGTGAGCAAGTCCCTCGCCCCGGGGCTGCGGCTGGGCTGGCTGCTGGTGCCCGAGTCGCTCATGGACGAGGTGGTCGAGCGCAAGCGGACCACGGACCTCGGGCATCCGGCCCTCGACCAGGCGGTGTTCGCCCGGTTCCTGGAGCACGGCGACTACGACCGTCAACTGCGCCTGTGCCAGCGCGCGTACCGGGAGCGGCGCGACGCGCTGGTGGCCGCGCTGGAGGAGCACTTCCCCGGGTCACGGGTCTCGGGGATCGCCGCCGGGCTCCACGCCATCGCCGCGCTGCCCGCCCGGTACGACCCCGAGGAGCGCTTCCTCGCGGCCGTCGCCGAGGCCGGCGTCTCGGTGAGGCCCCTGACGGCGTACGGACACGCCGGTGGCGGTGAGGGACCGGGGGTGCGGCTGGTGCTGGGGTACGCGCATCTGGCACCGGCCCGGATCCGCGAGGGCGTACGGCTGATGGCCGGGGCGGTGCGGCCCGGGGGCCGGTGAGCCCGCCGGGGTGGGTGCGATCCGGGGCCGGTGAGGCCGCGGGGGCGCCGACCGGGCTCGAAGGCGCCGGCCGCTTCGAACGTCTCGCCCGCCGGCGGCTACCAGTTCTTCGGCGAGGTCGACATCGACGGCGACAGCGCGGAGCTGACGGTGTGGCTGCGCGAGCAGGACGGCACGGTGCTGTTCACCAAGGTGCTCCGGCCGGGCCTGGTCGGCCAGTAGGTCACGTAGCCTGTCGGCCGTGCCGCGCACCGGCGTCATCCCCCGGTGCGCGGCACGGCGCCGGTCCTCTTTACCCATCGGTCACAGGGCGTTCGTGATCAGGCAACAGGCTTCGTCCACAGTGGTCGTATGAGTCGAGACATGTCTGAAGTGACCGCGGCCATCGCCCGGTCGGTCGAGCACCACCTGGGGACACCGGGCCTCATGCTCCTGGCCTCGATGGCCGCCCTGCTCGCCACGGCGGGCTTCCACACCTGGTGGGTACGGCGCCACGGGCACGCGCCGCCGGCGGAGGATACCGGCGCCCGGCCGCCGTCCACCGGGCCCCGGAGCGTGCCGGCCGCCCGGAGCGCGGCGGAGACCGGGCCGGACC
>NZ_WWHX01000330.1 GCF_009862125.1 Streptomyces sp. SID5910 | reverse complement strand
TGGGAGCTGATGTCACTGGAACTCCAGGAAGACCGTTTCGCCTTCGCCCTGAAGGCGGATGTCGAAACGGTACGTGCCGTGGCCCTCGTCCCCGGCGATCAGCGTGTCGCGGCGCTCCGCGTCCACCCGGGACAGCAGCGGGTCGGCAGCCAGGGCGGCGTCGTCGCCCGGCAGGTAGATCCGGGTGAACAGGTGCACGAGCAGACCGCGGGCGAACACGCACACGCTGAGGTAGGGCGCGTTCCGCCCGCGCGCCCCGGGACGCAGGGTCCGCGCGTACCAGTGGCCGTCGGCGTCGGTCTGGATGCGGCCGAAGCCGGTGAACTCCACGCCGTTGCGGCCCAGGAAGCCGCCGGAGGCGGGGTCGCGCCGCATCGAGCCGTCGGCCGTGGGCACGTTGCCGTCCGGGTCCGGACCCCACACCTCCAGCAGGGCGTCGGGCAGCGGCCGGCCCTCGCCGTCGTACACGTACCCGTGCACGGTGACGGTGTCCGGGTGTCCGAGCGGCGCGATGTCCTCGCCGCCGCGGAAGGGCAGCGCGTAGCCGTAGAACGGGCCGACCGTGTGCGACGGGGTGGGCAGGACGCTCTCCGGGCCGCTGGTGTCGATCTTTGTCATGGGCGGTCAGCGTCCTTCTTCGATCCAGGTGGCGTCCGGGCCGTCGAGCACGATGTCCCAGTGGTAGCCGAGGGAGAACTCGGGCACGGACAGGCTGTGGTCGTACGTCGCGATCAGCCGCTGCCGGGCGGCGTCGTCGGTCACGGACTGGAGGATCGGGTCGTACGGGAACAGCGGGTCGTTCGGGAAGTACATCTGCGTCACGAGCCGCTGGGTGAACGCCGAGCCGAACACCGAGAAGTGGATGTGGGCCGGACGCCAGGCGTTGACGTGGTTGCGCCAGGGATAGGGGCCGGGCTGCACGGTGGTGAAGCGGTAGAAGCCGTCGTCGTCGGAGAGGGTGCGGCCCACGCCGGTGAAGTTCGGGTCCAGCGGGGCGTCGTGCTGCTCGCGCTGGTGGGCGTAGCGGCCGGCCGAGTTGGCCTGCCAGATCTCCACGAGCTGCCCGCGCACGGGCCTGCCGCTGCGGTCGAGGAGGCGGCCGGAGACGGTGATGCGCTCGCCGACCGGCTCGCCGGTGTGCTGCCGGGTCAGGTCGTTGTCGATGCCGGTGAGGTCCCGTTCCCCGAAGGCGGGGGAGGACAGTTCGACCAGCTCCGGGTCCTGGGTGACGTCGATGGCGACCGGCGGCCGCTTGGGGTGGCGGAGCACCGAGGACCGGTAGGGGGCGTAGTCGCGGCGCGGGTGGTGCTCGACGGGCGCGCCGTCGGCGACGCGCTTCTCGTAGGCGGCGTGCTCGGCCGCGATCTCCGCGTCGATGTCGTGCTGGGTGAGAGTCATGGGAGTTCCCGTGGGTGACTGGGGCGGGCGATCAGCTCGCGGACGGCGTGTGCGTGGCCAGGTCGTCCGCGATCACGAGCTTGGCGTCGGTCCTGGCGACGACCTCGTCGACGGTCACACCGGGCGCGGTCTCCACCAGGGTCAGGCCGTTCTCGGTGACGTCGAGGACGGCGAGGTCGGTGATGATCCGGTTCACACACGCCTTGCCGGTCAACGGCAGCGCGCACTCCTGAAGGATCTTCGGCGAGCCGTCCTTCGCCGTGTGGGTCATCACGACGATGACGGTGCGGGCGCCGTGCACGAGGTCCATGGCCCCGCCGATCCCGGTGATCATCTTGCCCGGGACGGCCCAGTTGGCCAGGTCGCCGGCGGCGGAGACCTGCATGGCCCCGAGCACGGCGACGTCGATGTGCCCGCCGCGGATCATCGAGAAGGACAGCGCCGAGTCGAAGAAGGAGGCCCCCGGCAGGACCGTCACGGTCTCCTTGCCGGCATTGATCAGATCGGGGTCGACCTGGTCCTCCGTGGGGTACGGGCCGGTGCCCAGGATGCCGTTCTCGGACTCCAGGGTCACCTCCACGCCCTCGGGGAGGTGGTTCGGGATCAGCGTCGGCAGACCTATCCCGAGGTTGACGTACTGGCCGTCCTCCAGCTCCCGCGCCGCGCGCGCGGCCATCTGTTCACGCGTCCAGGCCATCAGGAACTCACCGTCCGCCGCTCGATCCTCTTGTCCGCCGCCTGTTCCGCCGTCAGCGCGACCACGCGCCGCACGAAGATCCCCGGCAGGTGCACGGCGTCCGGGTCGATCTCGCCGGGCTCCACCAGCTCCTCCACCTCGGCGACGGTGATCCGGCCCGCCATGGCCGCCAGCGGGTTGAAGTTCCGCGCCGACCGCGCGAACACCAGATTGCCGTGCCGGTCGCCCTTCGCGGCCCTGACCAGCGCGAAGTCGGTGCGGATGCCGCGCTCCAGCACGTACTCCGCGCCGTCGAACTCACGGACCTCCTTCGCCGGCGACGCCAGCGCGACTCCGCCGGAGCCGTCGTAGCGCCACGGCAGCCCGCCCTCGGCGACCTGCGTGCCGACGCCCGCCGGCGTGTAGAAGGCCGGGATGCCCGCGCCGCCGGCCCGCAGCCGCTCGGCCAGCGTGCCCTGCGGGATCATCTCCACCTCCAGCTCACCGCCGAGGTACTGCCGCGCGAACTCCTTGTTCGCCCCGATGTAGGACCCGGTCACCCGGGCGATGCGGCCCGCGGCCAGCAGGACGGCCAGTCCCGACTCCATCGCGCCGCAGTTGTTGGAGACGACCGACAGCCCGCCGACCCCGCGCTCGTGGAGCGCCCCGATCAGCACGTTCGGCACACCGCTGAGCCCGAAACCGCCCACCGCGAGCGATGCGCCGTCCGGCACGTCGGCCACCGCCTCACCGGCCGTGGCCACCACCTTGTCCATCCGAGAAGCCCCATCTCTGCGAAAGTAATCAGCGCACTGAGTATTTGAGCGAGGTTTCCCACACGCTGCCATCGGACGCCTGGAGCGTCAAGACCCTGAAAATGCGAGGTAGATCGCCTGGCGAGGCTGACGGCGGGCCTCGCCGGTCCGTTGTATCGTCAGTGCACCAACGAATCTCGCCGCCAGGGGAGCGCACATGGCCGCGGTCGACCTGACCACTCACCCCGGGCATCTGGCCCGGCGGCTACAGCAGGCGCACCACCTGCTGTGGAACACGATGGTCTCCGAGGAGACCACCTCGCCGCAGTTCGCGGTCCTCAACGCGCTCGTCGCCGAACCGGGACTCGACCAGCGCACCGTGGGGGAGCGGGTGGGGCTCGACCGGTCCACCATCGCCGAGGTGATCAGCCGGCTCGACCGCCGCGGACTGCTCGGCAAGGTCCGCGATCCGCAGGACGGCCGCCGCTTCCTGCTGCGCCTGACGGACGAGGGGCTGCGCGTCCACCGCAGGCTGAGCGTGCGGACGGCCCGGATGAACCAGGTCTTCCTCGCCCCGCTGTCCGCCGCGGAGCAGGCCGTGTTCTTCGACCTCGTCCAGCGGGTCGCGGACGCCGCCGAAGGCCTCCGCAACCCGTCCGAACCCGTCAGGGCGTCCCCGTGAACACCACCCACACCGGGCCCTTCGCGAAGTTCACCGGCGTGCCGTCCCCGGCGGTGAAGGCCGTGCCGTCCTCGGCCGCCCCGCGCTTCCACGTCACGTCGTAGGAGCGCCCGTCGCGCAGCACCTCCGCCCGGCCGGAGCCCACCGACTCCACGTACGGCGAGTTGTTGCCGAGGAAGTCGCGGAAGGCGGACTCGCGCACCGTCACGTGCTGGACGACCACCGTCGCCGGCTCCGGACGCCCGCCGCCGGCCGCGGGGGCCGGGTCGCCGTCCATGGCGACCAGCCAGCGGCCGCGCTCCGCCGACCAGGTGAAGGTGAAGCTCGACGCCGGGTGGCGCACCGTGCGCGAGGTCTCGGCCCGCCCGCCCCCGGGGGCCTCGCCGTAGCGGTAACCCGTGGTCAGCGCGGCGGCGCCCGGCGCCGACGGCAGCAGCCGGTCCGGCCGTACGTACAGGTTGTGCGGCGCGGGGCGGGCGTCGTCGCGGACGTAGGCGTCGGGTGCCCGGTCCGGCGGCTCGGGCCGCAGGGGCGCCCGGTCGATCAGCGGGAGCAGCTTGCTCTGCGCGCCGGAGAACGCGAGTGCCGGCCGGTCGAACTGGCGCAGCAGCTCCAGGTCGGACTCCCGGGCGCTGCGCACCGGCCCGACCGATTCCGGCAGCCTGGTGGCGTAGACCGCCATGAGACGGCTCAGTCCGCCCTCCACCGGCTCCACGTAGACGACGTCCGCGGCGTCCAGGCCCCGCTGCGGCCGGGCCGCGGGCGCGTTGTCGACCTTGACGGCGAGGACGGGGCCCGCGGTGTGTGGGCCGCGCGTGTGCGACCGCTCCAGATGCGGCGCCCGGCCGTCGTCCTTCCCCTGCGGCGGCGTCGTGCAGCCCGCCGCCAGCGCGGCCGTCACCGCCGCGGCCAGCAGCACCGGCACCGCGCCGGCCCGCGTCCCGCGCGGCACGGTCCGGTCCCGTCCGTGCGTCCGCCTGTGCGCTCTGTGTCGCATTCCGACCACCCGCCCACCCACTTCGTAACCATGATTGTCCGCTTCTGCGGGCGTTTATGGCCATACCCGACTGAATCTGATAAGGCACCCGGAATCCGCTGTTCGGCCGAACCGGCGGGCGGTTCGGTGGGGGAGCCCCGGGGTACCCGGCCGCGACACAGGACCGAGGCCGCACGGGCGACGGAGGGAGCGCGAGGCGATGAAGGCAGTTGTCTGGCAGGGCAAGCGGGACGTACGGGTCGAGGACGTGCCCGACCCGAAGATCCAGGAGCCGACGGACGCGGTCATCCGCGTCACGTCCAGCGGACTGTGCGGCTCCGACCTGCACCTGTACGAGGTGCTGACACCGTTCATGACACCGGGCGACATCCTCGGCCACGAGCCCATGGGCATCGTGGAGGAGGTCGGCCCCGAAGTGACCAACCTCAGGCCCGGCGACCGGGTCGTGGTGCCGTTCCAGATCGCGTGCGGGCACTGCTACATGTGCGACACCGGGCTGCCGACCCAGTGCGAGACCACCCAGGTCACCGGCGAGGGCATGGGCGCCCCCCTGTTCGGCTACACCCGCCTGTACGGCGCGGTGCCCGGCGGCCAGGCCGAGTACCTGCGCGTGCCGCAGGCCCAGTTCGGGCCCATCAAGGTGCCGGAGGGACCCGCCGACGACCGCTTCGTCTACCTCTCCGACGTCCTGCCGACCGCCTGGCAGGCGGTCCAGTACGCCGCCGTCCCGCAGGGCGGCAGCGTCGCCGTGCTCGGACTCGGCCCCATCGGCGACATGGCCTGCCGGGTCGCGCAGGTCACGGGCGCCGGACGCGTGATCGGCGTCGACCTGGTCCCGGAGCGGCTGGAACGGGCCCGCGCACGGGGCGTGGAGACGTACGACCTGCGGGCCTTCGACAACGAGAAGGAACTGGTCGCCGCCATCCACGA
The DNA here is from genome assembly GCF_009862125.1 of Streptomyces sp. SID5910. GTDB lineage: Bacteria > Actinomycetota > Actinomycetes > Streptomycetales > Streptomycetaceae > Streptomyces. The sequence goes on along the minus strand of NZ_WWHX01000330.1, from coordinate 11,653 downwards.
CGAGACCGGAGGCCGCGGCCCCGACGCCGTGATCGACGCGGTCGGCACCGAGGCGCACGGCAGCACCGTGGCCAAGCTGGTCCAGCAGTCCGCGGCCGTGCTGCCCCGGGCCATCGGCGGCCCCCTCGCCGAGCGCTTCAGCATCGACCGGCTCGCGGCCCTGTACACCGCCATCGACCTGGTGCGGCGCGGCGGCACCATCTCGCTGAGCGGCGTCTACGGCGGCATGGCCGACCCGATGCCGCTGCTGACCATGTTCGACAAGCAGATCCAGCTGCGCATGGGGCAGGCCAACGTGCGCCGCTGGAGCGACGAGATCATCCCGTACCTCACCGACGAGGACCCGCTCGGCGTCGACGACTTCGCCACCCACCGGGTCCCGCTCACCGAGGCGCCGCACGCGTACGAGATCTTCCAGAAGAAGCAGGACGGCGCGGTCAAGGTCCTGATGAAGCCGTAGGGTCCTCAGGCGCTCAGGGGCCGCCGAGGATCTCCGCGAGGTCGTAGCGGACCGGCTCCTCCAGTTGGGCGTAGGTGCAGCTCTCCGGCGTGCGGTCCGGGCGCCAGCGGCGGAACCGGGCCGTGTGCCGGAAGCGCGCCCCGTTCTCCATGTGGTCGTACGCCACCTCGACGACCCGCTCGGGCCGCAGCGGCACCCAGGACAGGTCCTTCTTGCCCGACCAGCGGCTCGGCGCGCCCGGCAGCCGCGCCGACTCGTGCGCCGCCTCCTCGGCCCACGCCGCCCACGGATGGCCCCGGACGTCGTCCATGCGCAGCGGCTCCAGCTCCTCCACCAGCTCGGCGCGGCGCTTCATGGTGAAGGCCGCGCTCACCCCCACGTGCTGGAGCCGGCCCCGGTCGTCGTAGAGGCCGAGCAGCAGCGAGCCGACCACGGGCCCGCTCTTGTGGAGGCGGTACCCGGCGACGACGACGTCCGCCGTCCGCTCGTGCTTGATCTTGAACATGGCCCGCTCGTCCTGGCGGTAGCGCAGGTCGAGCGGCTTGGCGACGACACCGTCCAGTCCGGCGCCCTCGTACTGCTCGAACCACTGCCGCGCCACCTCGATGTCGTCCGTCGCCGGCGCCACGTGCACGGGCGGCGTGACCCCCGACAGCGCCCGGACCAGCAGCGCCCGCCGGTCGGTGAGCGGCACGTCGAGCAGGGACTCGTCGTCCAGCGCCAGCAGGTCGAAGGCGACCAGCGAGGACGGCGTCCGCTCGGCCAGCGTCCGTACCCGGGAGTCCGCCGGGTGGATCCGCTCGGTCAGCGCGTCGAAGTCGAGATGCCCCTCCCGCGCGATCACGATCTCCCCGTCCAGCACGCACCGCCGGGGCAGCCGCTCCCGCACGGCCTCCACCAGCTCGGGGAAGTACCTGGTCAACGGCTTGCCCGTGCGGCTGCCGAACTCCACCTCGTCCCCGTCGCGGAACACGATCACCCGGAAGCCGTCCCACTTCGCCTCGTACTGCATGCCCGGCGGGATCTTCGCCACGGACTTGGCGAGCATCGGCTTGACGGGCGGCATCACGGGAAGATCCATGCACCGACTCTATGAGCCGTAGATGGTGTCTGCCTGCCGTCGCATGACCAGCTCGGGCCTGACGACGGACGTGGAAGCCCTCCACCCGGCCGTTACCTCTGACGTAATCGACCACGCTCCCCTGCTGCGGCAGCGTGGTGCATGTCGACGAGATCCCGACGGGGGTTCCGGCACCCAAGGCGCAAGGAGCAACCATGCCCATCAAGTCCGCTGACGTCACCGCGAGTTCCGTCACCGACACCACCCGCCACGTCGTCCAGGAGTTCCTCGCCGCCCGGATGGCCGGGGACGTCGAGCGGCTCGTCGCGCTCTTCGCGGACGACGTCGACTGGCTGCTCGCCGAGAACCCCGCCGTCCCGTGGATCCGGCCGCGCTCCACCGGAGCCGAATGCGCCGCCCAGTTCACGGAGCTGGCCGAGCACACGGTGGCCGAGGATGCACGGGCCTCCGTCGACGCGTTCCTCGTCGACGGCACCGACGCCGTCCTGACGGGGTACCTCTCGGGGACCGTGCGCGCGACGGGGAAGTCCTTCGAGGGCCCCTTCGCGCTGCGCCTCACCGTCGAGGAGGGCCGGATCACCCGGCATCACCTCTACGAGAACAGCGTATCGATCGCCGAGGCGTGCACCCCTTCCTGAGTCCCACCCGCAGCTCCATGCGCCGATTCTGCGCGCCCGTCGCACCGAATGCGCGACATGCGAAGTGTGCGAGGTGCGCCTACCGTGGCTCGCATGGCGGAAGCGGTGGAACTGGAGACGGACGGACGGACCGTGCGGCTGTCCAGCCCGGGCAAGGTCTTCTTCCCGGAGCCCGGCTACACCAAGCTGGACGTCGCCCGCTACTACCAGGCGGTCGCCCCCGGCATCCTGCGCGCGCTGCGGGACCGGCCCACCACCCTGGAGCGCTACCCGGACGGCATCACGGGTGAGTGGTTCTACCAGAAACGCGCCCCCAAGGGCATGCCCGACTGGATCCCCACCGCGCACATCACCTTCCCCAGCGGACGCAGCGCCGACGAGATGTGCCCCACCGAAGAGGCCGCGGTCGTGTGGGCCGCGCAGTACGGCACCCTCACCTTCCACCCCTGGCCCGTGCGCCGCGACGACGTCGACCACCCCGACGAACTGCGCATCGACCTCGACCCGCAGCCCGGCACCGACTACGACGACGCGGTCCGGGCCGCCCACGAACTGCGGGCGGTGCTGGCGGAGTTCGGGGGCCTGCGCGGCTGGCCCAAGACGTCCGGCGGGCGCGGCATCCACGTCTTCGTGCCGATCGAACCGCGCTGGACCTTCACCCAGGTGCGCCGCGCCGCCATCGCCGCCGGCCGGGAACTGGAGCGGCGGATGCCCGAGCGGGTCACCACCAAGTGGTGGAAGGAGGAACGCGGCGAGCGCATCTTCGTGGACTACAACCAGACTGCCCGCGACCGCACCATCGCCTCCGCCTACTCCGTGCGCCCCCGCCCGAACGCGCCCGTCTCCGCGCCGCTGACCTGGGACGAGGTGGGCGTCGCGCACCCGCAGGACTTCGACATCACGACCATGCCCGCGCGCTTCGCCGAACTCGGCGACGTGCACGCGGACATGGACGATCACGCCTACTCCCTCGACGCCCTGCTGGAACTGGCGACGAAGGACGAGCACGACCACGGACTCGGCGATCTGCCGTACCCGCCCGAGTATCCGAAGATGCCGGGAGAACCCAGGCGGGTACAGCCGAGCCGCGCGAAGAAGCCCGCTCCCGGCGCGGAGTGAGCTACAGCTCCTTGATCCGGACGTCCCGGTACGAGACGACGTCCGTCGTGCTGTGCACCTGGAGACCGACGTAGCCGGAGGCGAACCGCCGCCCGTCCGTGCCCGGGTCGTCCGAGCGCGCCGGGTAGAAGTCCTGACCGCCGATGTTGTCGAACTCGTTGATCAGCACACCGTTGCGGAAGACCGAGTAGTGCTGGTCCACCACCCGGACCTCGTAGTCGTTCCAGGTGCCCTTCCCGGTGACGCCGGCCCCGGCGAGCCCGACCCGGTCGAAGCCGTAGACCGACCCGGTCTTGTACATGTCGCCGCTCGGGCTGTCGAACACCTGCACCTCGTGCCCGTACTTGATGGCGACCCACTCCGGCCGGGACTCCTCCGGGTGGCCGTGGACCCACGGGAAGCGCACGAACACACCGCCGTTGGCGTTGCCGGTGCCCGGCGCGTCGTCACGCCACTGGAGCTTCAGCGAGAAGTCGCCGTACGTGCGCTCCGGGAACCACAGCATGCCCATGCCCGGCGTGCTGGTGCTCGACGTGATCGACCCGTCGCCGTTCAGCGCGAACGAACCGCCGCCCACCTGCTCCCACTTGGCGAAGGTCTCCTGGGTGCCGTCCATGATCTTGCGGTAGCCGTCGGTCTGGCCGGGCAGCCCGATCTTCGACTGCTTGGCGGCCTTGTTGATCGCCTTGACCTCCCGCTTGTCGACGACGCCCTCGGTCCGCAGCGCGTCCAGGACCTCCCCGACGTGCTTGAGGAAGAGCGCCTGGGACGTCCACTCCTTCTCGTCCTCGATCAGCTCGTTGATCCGGCACCGGTTGTTCGTCACCCGGTTCGGCACCCCCGAGTCGACCGTGCCGACGATCACCGTCAGCCGCTCGTCGTACTCCGGGCACGGCGGCGCCGGCACGCCCCCGCCCGCGACCACCGTGAAGCTCACGCTCAGCGGCTCCGACGTGTTGCCCGCCCGGTCGCTCGCCCGGTACGCCACGGTGTGCGTGCCGGCCCGGTCGACGACCACGGGCGCGGTGTACGCCAGGTAGGGACCCGCGTCGAGCGAGTACTCGACCCCGGCCACCCCCGAGCCGCCCTCGTCGGTGGCGTTGACCGTCACCATGGCGCTGCCGACGTAGGCGCCCGCGGAGTTCTTCGAGCCCTCCACGGTCGCGCCGGTCACCGGCGGGGTGGTGTCCTCGGGGGGAGCGGCGACGACGGTGAACGCGACGCTCTTCTCCGCCGCGACGTTGCCCGCCTTGTCGGTGGCCCGGTAGCGCACCGTGTGCTCACCGGCCTCGTGGACCATCACCGGCGCGGTGTACGCCTGCCAGGCGCCGTCACCGACCGCGTACTCGATGGTGTTGACGCCGGAGCCGGTGTCGGACGCGGTGACCGTCACCGTCGCCATGTCGATGTACGCGCCGTCCGCGTCCTTCTCGCCGGCGACCGTCGCCGAGGTCTCCGGCGCGGTCGTGTCGTCGGTGTCCGGGGCGGCCACGGCGAACGTGACGCTCTTCTCCTCGGCGGCGTTGCCCGCCTTGTCGAACGCCCGGTAGCGCACGGTGTGTTCACCGACCTGGTCGACGACGACCGGAGCGGTGTACGGCTGCCAGGCACCGTCCGCGCCGAGCGCGTACTCGACGCGGTCCACACCGGAACCGCCCTCGTCGGTGGCGGCGATCGTGACGGCCGCGGAACCGACGTACGCGCCGTCGGCGTTCTGCGTGCCCTCCACCTTCGCCGAGGTCGTGGGCGCGGTGGTGTCGTCGCCGCCCCCGCCCTCGGTGACCGTGAGCACACCCGTCATCTGGCCGTGGCCCGGGATCGTGCAGTGGTACATGTAGCGGCCCGGGGTGAGGGTGACCTCGGCGGTGTGCTTGCCGCCCTCGGCGTCGAACGGGTTGGCCAGGATGTTCAGTTGTACGTCGCTGTTGTACTCGGGGTCGCCGGTCATGAACGTCAGCGTGTGCGGCATGCCGGTGGTGTTGCCGGTCGCCTCGCTGTTCTCGAAGACGATCGTCGCCGGACCGGCCACCGCCGTCTCCGGCGCGGACGTGTACTTGGTGATGTCGTCACCCGCGGTCCAGGTGAGGACCTGCTGCTCGGCGGCCCCGGCCGCGGCCCTGGGCTGTCCGGAGGCGGACGTCGCCTGGAGGCCGAGCATCATCAGCAGGCCCGCCAGCAGCGCGGCCCACATTCTTCGTCGGCGTATCACTCGCTCCCCCTCGCCAGCTGTCCGGCGGCCGGCGTCGGCCCGCCGCCCGTGTAGGTGACCCGCCACAGGGCCGACTTGGAGTCCGAGGTGAAGAAGCCGCGGCCGTAGTCGAGGACGTACAGCGCGCCGTCCGGGCCGAACTGCCAGCCCATCAGGTTCTTGATGCCGTCGTTGCCGACCGGCACGATCTTCTTCAGCGACTCCGCGTGCACCGGCAGACCGCCGTCGCCCTGCGTCTTCGGGTCCATCAGCACCGCGTTGCGCGGCTGGTCGGCGTCGTAGAAGTCACCGACGAACCACTTGCCGTCCCAGTACGCCGGCCACTTGGCGGCGCTGGGGTTGGCGGCGTCGTAGCGGTACACCGGGCCGTCCATCGCGGCCTGGCCGCCGCCCTTGAGCCAGGGCAGCCGGTACACGGACTCGCTCTCCTTGTACGACGGGACGCCGTTCGCGTCGCGCGGGAAGTCGGGTCCGCCGCCCTGCGGCGAGTACCAGATGTTGTTGCCGGTCACCGGCGGCAGGTTGACCAGGCCGTCGTTGTTCGGCGACTCGTTCTTCGGGTGGTCGCAGTCGTACCAGCCCAGCGGCTTGGTCGGGTCCGGCAGGTTGCGGTCCCGGTACGGCTGCTTGTTGCCCATGCAGTACGGCCAGCCCCGGTTGCTCGCCTTGGTGATCACGGCGAACGTGTCGTACTTGGCCGGACCCCACGTCGTCGACGGGGCGCCCGCGTCCGGGCCGACCCAGCCCGCGTACAGGGTGTCGGTGGCCTTGTCGACGGAGATGCGCGCCGGGTTGCGGACGCCCATCACATAGATCTCGCCGCGCGTCTTGCCGCCGCCCTCGGCGGTCTCCTTGCCGGTGAAGAGGTTGCCCTCGGGGAGCGTGTACGTCCCGTCCGGCTCCGGGTGGACGCGCAGGATCTTGCCGTTGAGGTTGTTGGTGTTGCCGGCGGTGCGGCGCGCGTCCGCGAAGGACACGCCCTTGAAGTTGGGCTGCGGGTTGTTGCCCGAGTAACCGTCGCTGAACTGGCTGGAGTTGTTGTCACCGGTCGCGATGTACAGGTTGCCCTTGGAGTCCCAGGCCATCCCGCCGCCCGCGTGGCAGCAGCTGTGGATCTGCACCGGCCACTTCAGCAGCACCTTCTCGCTGCCCATGTCCAGCTTGTTGGTGGCCAGGTCGAGCGTGAAGCGGGAGACGCGCCGCTCGGCCATGTGCGTGTCGCGGTTGATCCCCGAGTGCGGGGTGTAGTGCAGATACACCCACCCGTTCTCCGAGAACTTCGGGTCCAGCTCGATGCCGAGCAGGCCCTCCTCGACCTTGACCAGCTCGTCGCCGCCGCCCTTGTTGCCGAAGACGGTCAGCGCGCCGGCGAGGGTGACCTTCTTGGTCTTCGGGTCCCAGACGTGGATCTGGCCCGTGCCCTTGCCGATGTCGGGGTTGTTCCAGTCCGTGATCACGGGCTGGGACGAGTCCGCGCCGCCCCGGCCGATGTAGAACACCCGGCCGTCGGGCGCCGTGACCAGGCCGTGCGGCTCGCCGATCTGGTCGTTCTGGCCGGGCTGGTTCGCCTGGGTGAGGCGCTCGGCCTTGTAGTTGCCGGTGATGGTCGCCTTGCAGTCGGCCTGCACCAGGCGCGTCGTCCACAGCAGGGCGCCGCGCAGATGGTCTCGGAAGTCGGTCTCGTCGTACGACGACACCGTGCCGCCCATGCCGGTGTAGAAGGACCGTCCGCCGTCGTAGTCACGGCACCAGCTGACCGGATGGTCGGCACCGTTGGCGCCCGCGCCGGGCGCGTACGTCGACTCGCGCACCCGGGCCACGGTGTGGACGTCACCGGACGGGTTCTTCTGCCAGTTCAGCCACTCGTCGGGGCGCTTCCACTCCAACGGCAGGTTCTTGGTGGCCGGATGACTCCGGTCACCGACCTCCACGGTGGCGCGCTGGACCTTGGCCGGGGTGCCGGCCGCGGGGCGGGCGCCGACCAGACCGGTGAACCAGTCCGAGTACGGCTCCGCGCGGGCCGCGTCGTGGACGCCGACGAACCCGCCGCCGGCCTCCATGTACGCCTCCAGGCCCGCTTCCTGGTCCGGATCGAGGACGTCGCCGCCCCCGGTCAGGAACACGATCGCGTTGAAGCGGCCGAGTTTCTTCTCGTTGGTGAAGACCGAGGCGTTGTCCGTGGCCTCGATCGTGAAGCGCTGGTTCTCCGGTCCGCTCCGGCCGATCCGCTCGATGGCCGCGATCCCGGCGTTGACCACCGGGGACTCGTCGCCGGCCGCGGCGGAGCCGTAGAAGACCAGCACCCGTACGTTCGCGCCGCCCGGCGGCGACTTGATCGACATCGTTGTCAGGGACGGTTCCGGCACCGGACGGGCGCTGGCGGTGGGGCCGGCCAGCAGTCCCGCGGCGACGAAGGCGGCGGTGGCACACGCCGCCCACCCTCTTCTTCTCGCGCTCGACCCTCTCAAGGGCATGGGCACCTCCTCGGTCACGGCAGCAGCGCCAAGGAAGCTAGACCTCTTTGCGTGGTTCGCCAATAGGTATGACCGGGATCCAACGAACTTTGTCCTGAGTGTGGATAAACGCTGCGGTAGCCGGTACGGTCCCACAGGTTCATCACAGCCAATCAGGTCTGCGTCTTCGCATCTTCCGTATCAGCGTGGGGAGTTCGGCATGGACAGGCGAGGCTTCAACCGACGGGTGCTGCTGGGCGGCGCGGCCGTGGCGACATCGTTGTCCATCGCGCCGGAGACCGCCGGCGCGGCCGCCGAGGCCAATGCCGTCACGGCGAGAACGGCACCGGCCGGGGGCGTGGTCAAGCACATCAGAATGTACGCCGAGAAACTGCCCGACGGGCAGCTGGGCTACGGCTTCGAGAAGGGCAAGGCGTCGATCCCGGGCCCGCTGATCGAGCTGAACGAGGGCGACACGCTGCACATCGAGTTCACCAACTCGACGGACGTGCGGGCCAGTCTGCACGTCCACGGCCTGGACTACGAGATCTCCAGCGACGGCACGGCCATGAACAAGAGCGACGTCGAACCCGGCGGCACCCGCACCTACACCTGGCGCACCCACGCCCCGGGGCGCCGCGCGGACGGCACCTGGCGGGCGGGCAGCGCCGGTTACTGGCACTACCACGACCACGTCGTCGGCACCGAGCACGGCACCGGCGGCATCCGCAAGGGCCTCTACGGCCCGGTGATCGTGCGCCGCAAGGGCGACATCCTGCCGGACGCCACGCACACGATCGTCTTCAACGACATGACCATCAACAACCAGGCCCCGCACACCGGTCCGAACTTCGAGGCCACGGTGGGCGACCGCGTCGAGATCGTCATGATCACGCACGGCGAGTACTACCACACCTTCCACATGCACGGTCACCGCTGGGCCGACAACCGCACCGGCATGCTCACCGGCCCCGACGACCCGACCCAGGTCATCGACAACAAGATCACCGGACCGGCGGACTCCTTCGGCTTCCAGATCATCGCGGGGGAGGGGGTCGGCGCGGGCGCGTGGATGTACCACTGCCACGTCCAGAGCCACTCCGACATGGGCATGGTGGGGCTGTTCCTGGTGAAGAAGACGGACGGCACCATTCCCGGGTACGAACCGCACGAGCACGGCGCGACGGCCGAGGAGGTCCCGGAGCACCACCACTGACGACGGTTCCCGCCCCGGGACCTGCCGCTATCCTGAGCGGCAGCCGCCGAGGAGGAACCCGTGACCGAGACCGCGCCGCGTCCTACGCTGGAGGCCGTGGCCGCGCGGGCCGGGGTCTCCCGGGCCACCGTCTCCCGCGTGGTCAACGGGGCGCACGGCGTCCGGGAAGAACTGGCCGAGCGCGTCCGGCACGCGGTGGACGAGCTCGGCTACGTCCCCAACCAGGCCGCCCGCAGCCTCGTGACGAGGCGCCACGACGCCGTCGCCGTCGTCGCCGCCGAACCGGAGACCCGGGTCTTCACCGACCCGTACTTCGCCCAGCAGCTGCGCGGCATCAGCAAGGAGCTGACCGCCCACGACAGCCAGCTCGTCCTGCTGCTCACCGAGGGCCGCGAGGACCACGCCCGCGTCGGCCGCTACCTGGCCGGCGGGCATGTCGACGGTGCCCTCGTCTTCTCCCTCCACCTCGACGACCCGCTGCCCGGTCTGGTCCGCCGCGCCGGGGTGCCGACGGTGTTCGGCGGCCGGCCCGGCTGGGACGACGGCGACGACGACGTGGTCTACGTCGACAGCGACAACCGCGGCGGTGCCCGCGCGGCCGTGCGTCACCTGGCCGCCCTCGGCCGCACCCGTATCGCGCACATCGCCGGGCCCCTCGACCAGACCTCCGCCGCCGACCGGCTCGCGGGCTTCCGGGACGTCCGGGCGGACGCCGGCCCTGACCTGGTCGCGCACGGGGATTTCACGCCGGGCGGCGGAGAGCGGGCGATGCGCGAGCTGCTGGACCGGTGCCCGGACCTGGACGCCGTGTTCGCGGCCAACGACCTCACCGCGGCGGGCGCCCTGCGGGTGCTGCGCGAGCGGGGGCGGCGGGTGCCGGACGACGTGGCCGTGGCCGGCTTCGACGACATGCTGCCGGTCGCGGAGCAGACCGACCCGCCGCTGACCACGGTCCGTCAGGACATCGAGGGCATGGGCCGCCTGATGGCCCGCCTGCTGCTGCGCGGCCTCGACCGCGGGACGGCGGAGGACGGCGACGGGGACTTCGTGGCCGGCGACGCGAGCTCCGGCGATCCGGCCCACGACGACCCGGGCCACGGCGCGGGAGCCGTGCCGGGCGCCACCTCCGGACTGATCCTGCCGACCACGCTGGTCCGCCGCGCCTCCGCCTGAGCACGCCGGACCGGGTGCGCCGCTCAGCTCTCCCGCGGCGCCGGCCTGAGCACGGCGAACCGGGCGCCGTACGGGTCGGCGAGCCGGGCGAGGCGTCCGACACCCTCGATGTCCGTCGCGGGCATCCGCACCGTGCCGCCCAGCTCCCCGGCCCGCGCGACCGCGGCGTCCGCGTCGGCGACCGCGAAGTACGGCAGCCAGTGGGCGTCCGTCTCCAGCGGGTCGTCGGCGAGCGGCACGACGCCGCCGAACGTGCTCTCCTCGCCCTCCCCTGCCGGGTTCACGCACGTGTAGGTCCCGGCGCCGGGGAACGGCACCGCGGAGGTCTCCAGCCCCAGCACCGCACGGTAGTACGCGGCGGCGGCCGCGATGTCCGGCGTGTACAGCTCGGCCCAGCACAGCGCGCCGGTCTCGCCGGCCACGCCCAGGCCGCTCAGTCGCCCCGGCTGCCAGACGCCGAACGACACGCCGGCCCGGTCGGCGAGGATCGCCATGGTGCCCTGGCCCATCACGTCCATCGGCCGCATCAGCACACCGCCGTGGGCCTGCTCCGAGGCCTCGGCGGTGGCCTCCGCGTCGGGGGTCTGGAAGTACACCGTCCAGGACGGCGGCCCCTGCTCCGGCGTGGTCTGCATGCCCCCGGCCACGATCCGGCCGTCCAGCTCGAAGAAGCCGTAGCCCCCGGCCTCGGGCCCCGCCGACCGGAACCGCCAGCCGAAGAGGCCGCCGTAGAACGACGAGGCGCCGTCGATGTCGGACGTGCCGACGTCGATCCAGTTCGGTGCGCCGGTGACAAAGCGGGTGGTGAGCATCATCGCCCTCCTCGGAAGGGTCCCGTTGCCTGCTCTGCCGAGTCTTCCACCGACCACGGACGTCCGCTCCCGCGCGCCGCCGTGCGCGCCCGCCCTCCCCGGGGGGACCATGGGCGGGCCCGGCCGGGCGGCGTTGATCCCGCGTTGATCGAACGTTTTTCGCCGGCGGGCACGATCCTGCGCATGCACATCGACACCATCGCGACGCCCGACCTCACCTGGCAGCAGGAGGCGTTGTGCGCGCAGACCGGGGCGGACTTCTTCTTCCCCGAGCCCGGAAGCTCCGTGCGGGACGCGAAGCGGATCTGCGCCCTGTGCCCGATCCGCTCGGCCTGCCTGGAGTACGCGCTGACCCACGACGAGCGCTTCGGCGTCTGGGGCGGACTGTCGGAGAAGGAGCGGCAGGCGCTGCGCCGCGGCTCGCACTGAGCCCGGACCGCCGGCCCCACTGCCGCCCCACCGCCGCCACGCCGTGCCGGGCCCGCCGGCGGC
>NZ_WWHX01000329.1 GCF_009862125.1 Streptomyces sp. SID5910 | reverse complement strand
TGAGCCGGTTCGAGGGGCACCCGCGCACGGCACGAACGGCCGGCCGCGCCGCCGATTGGCCGTCCCCCGGCACCCACGCGACACCGTGCGCCCCACCCGTCCCTCCCGCGCCCGCGGTGCTGAGCATCGTCTGCAGCGGCGAGGGCTTCGCCCGGGCGCGGAGGTTCACCCGGGACACGCTGCGCCGGTGGTCCCTCGACGACCACGGTGACGACGCGGTCCTCGTGATCACCGAACTCGCCGCCAACGCCGTGGCGCACGCCGTGCCGACGGCCGCGACGGACCGGCCGGAGATCCGGCTGGCACTCAGCCTGCATCCCGGCCGTCTGATGCTGAGCGTCTCCGACCCCGGGGACGACGCACCCGTACGCACCTCGTCCGACGACTGCGACCTGCGCGAGCACGGACGCGGTCTGTCCATCGTCGACGCACTGGCCGAGGAGTGGGGCTGGACCCCGAGACCTCCGGCGGGCAAGACCGTCTGGGCCACGTTGTCGACCCGCCCCCTGACCTGACCCGACTGCCGCGGAAGGGCCCCACACCATGCGCAGCGCTCCGACACCCAAGCCGAGCACCCGGCGCACCGACCGCCACACCTCGCCGGCCGGTTCGCTCCGTACCGCGCCCCTCGTCGGCCTCGACCGGGTGCCCTGGGACGAGATCCAGGACTCCAGCGGCTCCGCCGCGGCCATCCCGCGGCTGCTCGACAAGGTCGCCCGGGGTGACGCCGACACCGCCCGGGCCGCCCTCGGCGATCTGCGGAAACGGATCTGCCAGTTCGGCTTCGTCGTGGAGCAGGCCACCGCCGCGACCGTGCCCTTCCTCTGGGAGCTGGCCCAGCGGCCCCAGGTCAACTGCCGGGCGCAGATCATCCAGTTGCTCAAGAACATCGCCGACGCACGGCAGTGGGAGACCACCGCCACCGCCTACCCCAAGCTCCTCAACCACCGGGAGAACCCGGTGGCGTGGGAGCGGGCCGCCCGGCAGGCCGTCCGCGCCCGGCGGGACGAGCTGGAGCGGCTGATGGCCGAGGGCGACAGCGAGATCACGCGCGCCACCACCGAACTGGCCCGCACACTCGGAGACTGAGACCCGCGCCCTCCACGGGGGAGAAGGCGCGGGTCTCTCCCCGGCGTACGCCTGCGCCTCGCCCCTTCGAGGCGCCGACCGGACACAAAGCGAAGGAAATTCGTCAATCGCGAGCGAGTGCGCTCATGGGGTGAATGTTTCGTCAGGGATCGGGCATGCGCAGCGAAAATCGAGAGAGGGGCGCTTCGTGCTCGAACCGGACCCGAAGGTCGTCAGGGAGTTGCTGACCCGGTACGCGTCACTGCGGATCGCTCAGGCGGAGAGGGAGCGGCCCGCGGCGGCGCGCGAGCTGGCGGACGTCAGCTACACGCTGTGCGTGATGACGGCGACGACGAGCATCCACGACGCGGTGGCCAAGGCGGACGCGCTGCTGCTGGCCAAGGCGCGGACGCCGGACACCGTCCGGACGGCGGACCCGGACGGGGAGAGCGGCCTGTCGCTGGCCGTGTGACACCGCGGTACCCCGGGGCCCGCCCCGCGGACCGGCACGGGCGACCCCCGGCCGGATCCGCGGGGCGGGCCCAGCGCACGACCGGCCGGAACCTGAGCCCTTGTCACCTACTCGGGGGAAAGCGCACCGCCGGACGGCCGGGCGCCTAGACTGCTCAGTCGCGCCTCCGTGCGGGGGCGGACGACACGAAAGGCACGTTGACGGGTGTTCCAGGATTCCCCCATCTACGACCGACTCGTCGCCGAATGCGGTGACGTCCCCACGCAGGTGCGCCGGGAGGCCGAGCGAGTGAGCAGGGAACTGGAGGTCGTCATGCGGCCCCTCCACCAGCCCGGTCACCTGCCCGGCCCCGAGCGCTCCCCGTCCCCCGGCGCCGGCTGGCAGCGCACCGCCCTGCTGCCCGGCCCGCGCCAGCACTGAGGGGGCTCACCCGACGACCGCCGGATCCGTGCCGTCCGCCGCCGCCGGCTCCGCACCTCCGGGACGGGCCAGCCACTCGGCGATGGTGCGGGCGATCGGCTGTCCCGTGTCCACCTCGACGAAGCCGAACTGCCCCGACTGGTTGCACTCCAGGAACCACCAGGTGCCGTCCCCGTCCTCGGCGAAGTCGAAGGCCCCGTACGCCAGGTGCGCCCCCCGCATGTACGCGAGGACGGCCTCGGCGAGGCGCTGCGGCACCTCGGCCGGCCGCCACGGCTCACCGGACGAGGAGAAGCGGACGTCCACCTCCGGGTCCCGGCCGCCGAGGGTCGTCCGGCGGGCGGCCAGCAGCCGGTCGCCGACGACGGTGAGACGGACGTCGGCGCGCTTGGCGACCCGGCGTTGCAGCAGCGTCGGGCCGTGGGCGACGGCGGAGAAGTCCGCCTCGGGCGGGACCCTGCTGGTCGGCACCGCCAGCGGCGGATCCTGCGGGTGGGCACCGGAGACCGGCTTGACCACGAGGTCCGGGTAGCGCTCGGCGAACTCGCGCGCCGCCCGCGGGAACGTCGTGATCAGCGTGGCCGGCACGGGCAGCCCGCACTCCTGGGCGTGCCGCAGCTGCCAGGGCTTGTACCGGGCCCGGTGGGCCGCGTCGGGCTGGTTCATCCACCGCGCCCCGCACCCCCGGAGCATGCCGTAGAGCGCCTGCGCGGACTCCTCGGTCAGCCACGCCGAGGGCTCGGCGGCCCGCGCGGCCGCACCGCCCGGCCTGCGCACCCACACGGACCGCAGGCCCCCGATGCTCACCAGACGGCCCCCCGACGACAGATGGCCGCGGAAGGAGCCGTGCACGAACTCGCCGGAGAGCGCGACGGAATGGGTCAGATCGGCGGGGTCCAGACGGACCACCGGCACTCCCGACGCGTTCAGGTGGACGACCACCATGTCCGCGGTGACGTCCTCTTCACAGGTCAGGATCAGCACGGTCATTCTCGGCGGCCCGTGTTCAGTCGTCGAAGTGAGTCTTCGACCCCGCGGTGGAGGTCGTGGTCCCCAGCTCTCTCAGCAGCGCGTGGTCGCCGGCGGCCACACGCCCGTCGAGGAGCACGTTCAACTGAAGCCCGGAGTCGTAGACGTACGGAGTCGTCGCTTCCAACTCCACCGCGGGCCGTGCGTAGTTGAGCGCGAACGGTTGCATCGTCTCTCCCTAGTCGGTGCTGCGCCGATCAAGCGATGGTCCCTGTGCGCCGTCGCCTGGTCCGCCGACTTCCTTCGGCTTCCAGAGACTTATACGAATCGAACGGGTGAATGGTTTCCTTACGCAGCGTAGTCACGGGGCGGGCGCGTGCCCCGTCCCCGCTCGCCGAGGGATCCGCGCACGGAGCGCAGGGCGAGAAGCAGTACGCCGATGTCGTCCAGGTACACCGGATCGGGCACGAGGTCCGTGGGCAGCACGAAGTAGAGGACGGCGCCCCAGAAGACCCACTTGGGCCCGCTGGGCAGCCCGGCCCTTCTGAGGTCGCGTCGGGTACGGACCAGCCGTACCAGGACGCCGACGGCCACGCAGAGGGCCACCGCCGCGAGCGACACCGCCGCGACGATCACCGCTGTGGTCGTATCCACCCCGCCCCTCCTCCTGGTGCGCGGCACATGCCTTGTCTGACGGATTCCCGTTCGCCGCGGCGATAAGGCTGTGTGCCGGGTCTCTCATCCCCGTGGCCCGCCCGAGTGGCACCGTGCGGTGGTCGCGCCTAGTAATGGGCACCACATCGCGTGTCGCATGTCGGGGACGCAGGGCGGCCGCACCCCCCATCCCACGGAGAGATCATGACCACCGGCTCCTCATCATCCCGTACGACCGAATACGCCATATCCGCCGTGGACCTGCCGGCCGGGGAGACGACCACGGGCACCGGCGTCCACGCGGTCCGGCCCGGCATCGCGCAGGCCGCCGCCGAGGACGCGGACGTCCGGCACCCGGCCGCCCGCTCGCGCGTCCCACGCGGACCCGTCCCGAGGGAACCCACCCTGCGGGAGCGGACGTTCCGGGTGGGCGACGCCTCCCGGCCGGCTCCGCACGAACCGGACCACGAACCGGACCACGAGCCGGTCCCCGAACCGGATGACGAGCACTTCTTCACGGACGAGGACCTCTTCACCGACGAGGAGCTGTTCGCCGACGAGCCCGTCGGCCGTGAACCCGCCGGCCGTGAACCCATCGGGCGCGAATCCGTCGGCCGTGAACCCGCAGGCCGGGAAGGCGCCGTCCACGAGACCGCCGTTCACGAGACCGCCGTTCACGAGACCGCGGTTCACGAGACCGCCGTCCGCGAAGCCTTCGGCCGTGAGCCCGGCGCCCACGGCGACCCCTCGCGGTCGTACGGCGACCCGGTCGGCGACCTGGTGCGCGCCGCCGTCGCCGACCGGCCGCTGGAAGAGGTCGTCGACCTCATCGCGATGCTGGAGCAGTCCCCCCAGTACGCACAGGCCACGG
>NZ_WWHX01000328.1 GCF_009862125.1 Streptomyces sp. SID5910 | reverse complement strand
TGGCACCGACGCCGGGCTGAGACCCACCGTCAGCTTCTTCTGCGGCCACTCGGCGCCCGAGTTCACCACCGCCGCCCTGACCCGGTCCCGGCTCTCGGTCAGGCTCTTGTCCGGCAGCCCCACCAGCGTGAACGCCGCCACGCCCGGTTCGAGGTCGGCCTGCACCTCGACCACCACGCCCTCGACGCCGACCAGCGCCACGGAGCACGTACGCGCGAACCCCATCACGCCACCCCCCGCGCGTGCTCGACGACGGGTGCGCCGCGTCGCGGCAGGAGCACGCCCACCAGATCGATGCGGACGCCTCCGGGCGGGGCTCCCCCGTGGGTCTGGATCCAGCGCTCGGCGAGCCGGCGCAGCCGCTCCGCCTTGTCGGGGGTCACGGCGGCCATCGGGTGTTCGAACGCCCCGCCCCTGCGGGTCTTGACCTCGCAGACGACCAGGACGTCCCCGTCCCGGGCGACGATGTCGATCTCACCCGACCTGCCGCAGCGCCAGTTGCGTTCCAGGACGGTCAGGCCGGCCTCACCCAGCCGGCGGGCGGCGAGCGTCTCGCCGTACTTTCCCAGCGCACCTCGTGCGTTCATGTCGGCACCACCTCCGGCGCCAACGATCACGCAGACGGGCCGAGCCCGTCGCTCACGGTGAACTACTCACCGGTTGTGGAAAACTCCGTCACCCACACGGAGACCAGGACCAGCCGCCGCCACCCGCCACCCGTCACCCGCCGGGAAGCTCCAAATCGCTCTTGTTCAGCTCCTCGATGTTCACGTCCTTGAACGTCAACACCCGCACCTGCTTCACGAAGCGGGCCGGCCGGTACATGTCCCACACCCAGGCGTCGGCCATCGAGACCTCGAAGAACACCTCGCCCTGGACCGAGTGCACCTGCATCTCGTAGTCGTTGGTGAGGTAGAAACGCCGCTCGGTCTCGATCACGTATTTGAACAGACCGACGACATCGCGGTACTCCCGGTAGAGCTTGAGCTCCATCTCGGTCTCGTACTTCTCGAGGTCCTCGGCGCTCATGGCATGTTCCCCTTCAGCCGTGCGATCCCCCCATTGTGCGCCAGTCCCGTGCGCCCCTAGACGATTTCGGTGTCCAGGGTGACCGGTCCGGCGGGGGGACCTTCGTCGAGCAGCGTGCGCAGCAGCTCGGCGAGTCTGGTCGGATACACCGTCTCATGTGCGCGGGTCAGTTCCCGGCACGTCCACCAGCGCGCTCCGGCGACGCTGCGCCGCTCCAGTTCGGTCAGGCCGGCGGCCTCGGTGGCGGTCTGGGTGGTGCGGGCGAGGTAGTACCACTCGTCCTGGTCCCAGCGGCGGCCCGCGAACGGGAAGGAGCATCTGCGCCGCCACAGCACGGGGCCGAGTTCGACGTCGGTGATGCCGGTCTCCTCCAGGAGCTCGCGCCGGGCGGCCTGCTCCCGGGTCTCGTCGCCCTCCACGCCGCCGCCGGGCGTGAACCACCAGTCGTCGGCCGGGTCGTCCGGTTCGTGGCCGTGCAGCAGCAGGATGCGGTCGTCGGGGTCCAGCAGCACCACGCGGGCGACCTTGCGCAGGCCGCCCTCGTAGGTGTCCCGGCCCGCCGTCGGCTCAGCGGCCACCGGTGTGCTCCGTCCCGGCCCGGGCACGGGAGGCGGCGGCACGTTTGGCGAACGGGCCGTACGCGGCCCCGCCGAGGATCAGCACGGCACCGGCGATCACCAGGGCGACGACCGTGCGCAGCGGGCCCGGTGAGGAGAGGCCGCCCAGCGTCTCGAAGCCCGTGGGCCGTTCGAGCATGCCGTTCATGGGCCATACGACGGCGTCCACGCGGGCGTCCACGGCGCCGCGCGACACGGTGCCGCCGGCGGCGTCGGTGAGGTGGGCGGTGGAGTCGACGGAGTTGTCGCGCTCGTCGCCGAGCAGGAACAGGCGGCCCTCGGGGACGGTCACGGTCGGGAAGTTGGTGATCTCGGCAGGTGTGCCGGCGGGCAGGTAGGACTCGTCGATCACCTTGCCGTTGACCTTGAGCTTGCCCTTCTGGCAGCAGGAGACGGTGTCCCCGCCGACGGCCACCACGCGCTTGACCATGGGGGCGTTGGCCCAGGTGGCGTCCTTAAAGACGACGACGTCGCCACGGTGGACGTCCGTGCCGTCGATGCGCTGCGCCAGCACCCGGTCACCGGCGTCGATCGTCGGCGTCATGGAGCTGGTCGGCACCGTGTAGGGCCGGTAGATCACCGCTCCCCAGGCGAAGCCGCCGAGGAACAGCACCAGGCCGAGCGCCACAGCGATGTTGGACAGCCGCTGCCCGGTCCGGCCGGCCGTCGGGGCCTTGGTCGCGCCGCCGCCGTGCGGGGCCGTACGTGTCGTGCTCTCGCCACCCATGGAAGCGCACCCTACCGGGCGGTACCCGAACGGGGCAGCCCCTCCCGGCTCCGGGACCGACCGGACCGGAAGGGCGTGCTCCGCGATGCGTCAGCGGGTCTCGGCCGGGGCGGTCCGCCTGCGCCGCCACCAGACGACCGGGGCCACACCGGCCAGGGCGAGGCCCTGCGGCGCGACGGTGAGCGCCGCGGCGGCCGTCGCCTGGTTCTTCAGACCGTCCTGGTCGAAGGTGTCGGGGACCGGCAGGGTGTCCCAGTGGCCGATCGGCCAGGCGACCACGACGGCGCGGCCGACGACCTCCTTCACGGGGACCATGCCGCCGTGCTTGTCCCCCTGGTTGTAGCGGGAGTCCGCGGAGTTCTGCCGGTGGTCGCCCATGACCCAGATGGAGCCCTCGGGGACCTTCACCTTGAACCGGCCGCCCTGGTCGTCGTCGCTGCACGGCGTGTTGCCGGGGTAGACGTACGGCTCGTTCAGCGCCATGCCGTTGACCTTGAGCGGGCCCGTGCCGTTGCACTCGACCGTGTCGCCGCCGACTCCGATGACGCGCTTGATCAGGTCCTTCTCGTCCGCGGACGGCATCAGGCCGATCCAGCTGAGGACCGTTTGCAGCGCGTTCGGCTCGGGCGTCGGCTCGCCCGCCAGCCACTGGTCGGGGTCGTGGAAGACGACGACCTCGCCGCGCTCGGGCTCCGAGCCGAACCACGGCGTGAGCTTGTCGACCAGGACACGGTCACCCTCCGTGAGGGTGTTCTGCATCGATGCGGACGGGATCGAGAACGCCTGCACCAGGAAGGTCTTGATCAGCAGCGCCAGCACCAGCGCGATGCCGATGAGGATCGGCAGTTCCTTCCAGAAGGAACGCTGCTTCTTGGCCGCGGAACGCCTCGTGGGCGGGGTCCCGCCCACTCCTTCGTCCTCGGTCCCGTTCTGTTCGTCCGTCACCCTGCCGTCCTCGGCCGTCCCGGAGTCGCTCGCGAAGGCCTGGGCGCCGTCCGTGGACGGGCCGGCCGCTTCCGTGGGGCGTCCCGGGTGTTCCTCGCCGTCGTGACCGGACCGTGCGCCTACCGCCACATCCCCCACGCCAACTCCTTACTCTCTGCCACCGCCTGCCCCGTACACGGCGCAGGCCCACCACTCCCATAACGAGCGGGAGTTCCGCAGGGATCGGGAGTTGAATCATCGCGTTCGGATCGTCGGGGGCAACCCTATGCGACGGGACGGGGGCAGCGGCCGAACCGGAGGCCGAGTCGGACACCGACGCGTACGTCGCCGGTTCGTCCAGGCCGGTCCAGTGCCCGAACGGCCAGGCGATCACCATGGCCCGCCCCACCACCTCGTCCTCGGAGACCGTGCCGCGGTCGGTGTCCTGGTGGGCGCGGGAGTCGGCGGAGTTGGACCGGTGGTCGCCCATCACCCACAGCCGCCCCTCGGGGACGGTGACGTCGAACGGCGACGTGGAGGGGACGTCACCGGGGTACAGGTAGTCCTCGTTCAGCGGAACGCCGTTGACGGTGATCCGCCCCTGGACGTCGCAGCACTTGACGTGGTCCCCGCCGACGCCGACGACTCGCTTGATGAGGTCCTTCTCGTCGTCGGACGGCAGCAGCCCGATGAAGGCCAGGCCCTCCTTGACCTGCTTGACGACGACGGGGTCGTCCTTCTTGGTGGTCTGCTCGCCCTGGAGCCAGCCGCCGGGGTCGCGGAAGACGACGACGTCCCCGCGCTGCGGCTCGGAGCCGAACCAGGGGGTGAACTTGTCGACCAGGACGCGGTCGCCGATCCGGATCGTCTGCTCCATCGAGCCCGACGGGATGACGAAGGCCTGGACGAGGAAGGTCTTCAGGACCAGCGCGATGAGGACGGCGACACCGATCAGGAGCGGAATCTCCTTGACGGCACCGCGCCTGCGGCGCCGCTTGACCTTGCGCTGGAGCTTGCGCCGCTCGGCCCTGGACCGGCCGCCGGACGGGGCCGCGGCGCGCCGGGACCCGGTGGGCAGGAGGTCCTCCGCGGGGCTGCTGGGCGCCCCGCGCGGCTTGCCCCGGCTACCCATCGGCGCCCTTGGCGGCCGGCGCCGGTGCGGGCACGCGCGCGTAGGCGTCCGGGCGGTCGAGGCGGGTGGCGTGGCCGAAGGGCCAGACGATCCAGTCGGCGCGGCCGATCACCTCGTCCACCGGGACCATGCCGCCGCCCGGCGAGCCGAGGTGGTCGCGGGAGTCGCTGGAGTCTCCTCGGTGGTCACCGAGGACGAACAGGGTGCCGTCGGGCACGACGACGTCGAAGGACACGGTGGACGGACGGTCCCCGGGGTACAGGAAGGCCGACTCGTCGACCGAACGCTCGTTCACCCGGACCCTCCCCTCCTTGTCGCAGCACACCACGTGATCCCCGCCCACACCGACAACGCGTTTGATGTAGTCGCCGTGCCCGAAGAACCCGGTGCCGTCGAACACGACGATGTCGCCCCGCTGCGGCCGGCCTCCGAAACGGTACGCCAACTTGTTTACGAGAACCCGGTCCCCGATCCTCAATCCGCGCTCCATGGATCCGCTGGGGATCTGGAAGGGGCGCAGCACGAAGGTGCTGACCAGCAGCAGACAGGCGAGGAGGGCGAGCAGGGTCACGGTGATCCGCCCGCCCGGCACCCAGTCGGCGAGCCACGCCGAGAACGCGGAACGCGACCGTCCCTCCGGTCCTTCCGCATCCGAGGGCTGCTCGGTGCCGGAAGGGCGGGAGGAGCGGTCGCGCTCCGTGGGCTGTGCTTCGGTGTCCATCGGAGCCAGATGTTATCCGGCTCCGCCATGGACCTCGGAGTGCGCTCAGTTCTCGCGCTTCTCCTTGATCTTCGCGGCCTTGCCGCGCAGCTCGCGCAGGTAGTAGAGCTTGGCGCGACGGACGTCACCGCGGGTGACGAGCTCGATCTTCTCCACGATCGGGGTGTGCACCGGGAAGGTGCGCTCGACGCCGACGGAGAAGGAGACCTTGCGGACCGTGAAGGTCTCGCGCACGCCGGCACCCTGGCGGCGGATGACGACGCCCTTGAACTGCTGCACACGGGAGCGGTTGCCCTCGATGACGCGGACGTGCACGTTGACGGTGTCGCCGGGGCGGAAGGCCGGGACGTCGCTGCGCAGCGACGCGGAGTCGACGGTGTCGAGCAGGTGAGACATTTCGTCTGCTTTCCTCGCTGATGCCACAGGTCATCAACGGAAACTAGGTGTTTCGGAATCAGGGCCGTGCGGGTCGGGACGGGCGTCGTGTCCCCCTGTGGCAGGGGCGCGCTCCGGACGGACGCACAACAGCGGCCTATTGTTCCACGCCGGGCGTCCTGCGCCAAAATCGGCCGTACGGCTCCCCGTCCGGGTCGGGCTGCCAGCCCAGGATGGAGAGCATCTCGCGGTCCTTCTTGTCGAAGGCCTCGGGGTCGCACCGCTCGATCAGGTCGGGCCGGTTGGCCGTCGTGCGCCGCAGGGCCTCGTCGCGGCGCCAGCGGGCGATCTTGCCGTGGTGGCCGCTGAGCAGCACGTCCGGGATGCCGCGCCCGCGCCACAGGGGCGGCTTGGTGTGCACGGGGCCCTCCAGCAGGTTGGCCATCGCGCCGGGGGCGAAGGAGTCGTCCCGGTGGGACTCGGCGTTGCCGAGGACGCCGGGCAGCAGCCGGGCCACGGCCTCGGTGACGACCAGGACGGCCGCCTCGCCGCCGGCGAGGACGTAGTCGCCGATGGAGACCTCGTACACGGGCATCCGGGTCGCGTACTCGTCGATGACGCGGCGGTCGATGCCCTCGTAGCGGGCGGGCGTGAAGATCAGCCAGGGGCGCTCGGAGAGGTGGACGGCGAGTTCCTGGGTGAAGGGCCGGCCGCTGGGCGTCGGCACGATGAGGGCGGGCTCGCCGGAGCCCGTCTCGTAGCCGTCGGCCAGCACGGAGTCCAGCGCGTCGCCCCACGGCCCGGTCTTCATCACCATGCCGGGACCGCCGCCGTAGGGGGTGTCGTCGACGGTGTTGTGCCGGTCGTAGGTCCAGTCGCGCAGGTCGTGCACCTGGACGTCGAGCTGTCCGCGCGCGCGTGCCTTGCCGACGAGGGAGACGTTCAGCGGTTCCAGGTACTCGGGGAAGATCGTGACGACGTCGAGCCGCATCAGTCGTCATCTCCGGAGGCGTCGGGCGAGGACGCGTCTCGCGACGAGGCGATCTCCGCACGGTCGTCGATCAGTCCCGGCGGCGGGTCGATGACCGCGCGCTGCTCCTCCAAGTCGACCTCGGTGACGATCTCGGACACGAACGGCACGTAGACCTCGCTGCCGTCGGGTCGCTCCACCACGAACAGGTCCTGGGTGGGCAGGTGGGAGATCTCGGTGATGCGGCCGACCTCCTGGCCGTCCACGGTCACCACGTCGAGGTCGATCAGCTGGTGGTCGTAGTACTCGTCCTCCTCCTCGGGCAGCTCGTCGGGGTCGACGTCGGCGATGAGGAGGGTGTTGCGCAGCGCCTCGGCGGCGGTGCGGTCGCCCACACCGGCGAAGCGCAGCAGGAGGCGGCCGCTGTGGACCCGGCCGGTCTCGATGGTGAGCGGTCCTACGGAGGCGGGGTCGGTGGTCAGTACGGCACCGGGCCCGAGCCGCAGCTCCGGCTCGTCGGTGCGGACCTCGACGGTGACCTCGCCCTTGATCCCGTGGGCGCGGCCGATGCGCGCGACTACCAGCTGCACTGTGCTTGATCTCCTGTCATACGACTGCGGGCCGGGGACGGCCCAGTGGCCTTCCCCGGCCCGAGCCGGTGCTGCGTTGCGAAGCGTCAGCGGACGTGGTCCACGTCGACGAGGTCGACACGGACACCGCGGCCGCCGATGGCGCCCACGACGGTGCGCAGGGCGCGTGCGGTGCGGCCGTTGCGGCCGATCACCTTGCCGAGGTCGTCCGGGTGGACCCGGACCTCGAGCACACGCCCGCGGCGCAGGTTGCGCGAGGCGACCTGCACATCGTCAGGGTTGTCGACGATGCCCTTCACGAGGTGCTCGAGAGCCTCCTCGAGCATGCTCAGGCCTCGGTCGACTCGGACTCGGCGGCGGCCTCGTCCTTCTTGTCGGCCTTCTTCTTCTGGGTGATGGCCTCACCCTTGCCCTCGTCGTCGCCACCGAGCGCCTCGAAGGACGGACGGGCCGACTTCTCGGCCGGCTGGAGCAGCGGCGCCGGGGCGGGCTCGCCCTTGAACTTCTGCCAGTCGCCGGTCTTCTTCAGGATGGCGAGCACGGGCTCGGTCGGCTGGGCGCCGACACCGAGCCAGTACGCCACGCGCTCGGCGTCGACCTCCATCACCGACGGGTTGTACGTCGGGTGGTACTTGCCGATCTCCTCGATGGCCCGGCCGTCACGGCGGGTACGGGAGTCGGCGACGACGATGCGGTAGTGAGGCGAACGGATCTTGCCCAGACGCTTCAGCTTGATCTTGACTGCCACGGGAGTGGGTTCTCCTGGTTTTGACGTGGGTGGGCACGGCGAGAGAGCCGCGTGGGGTTGCGGTACCCGAGTGCCCGATGGACGCGTCAGCCGGAGGAGAGAGGGGTCCTGTGCGACTGTCGAGTGCAGCTAGCCATTGTGCCACACGCGGGCAGGGCCCTCTGACCGAGGGCCCCACGCCTGGTCCGGCCGCCACGAGCAGCCGGACCGTCAGCCCGCCGCGGCGCCGACCACCTCCGGGATGCGGAACGGCTTGCCGCAGCCGCCGCACATGATCGGGGCCTGCGCCAGGACCGAGGGGACGACGCGCACGTTGCGGCCGCAGTCGCAGACCGCCTTCACGCGCACCCCGCCCCCGGAGGAGCCGTGCCGGGCGGCCGGACCGCGGAAGCTGCGGGCCGAGTCCGTCGCGGTCGCGGCGGTGTGGGCCTTCAGCGCGCGCTGGAGGCGCTCGATCGTCGGACGGTAGCGGCGCTTCGCCTCGGGGGTGAGCGTGACCAGGGAGAAGCCGCTGCTGGGATGCGGCTCCTCGGGGTGGTCCAGGCCCAGCTCCTCGGCGATCGCGAGGAATCGTCGGTTGTGGTAGCGGCCGGCGCGGGAGGTGTCGCGCACTCCGCGCGCGGCGGCGATGCCGTGGACTGCCTCGTGAAGCAGTCGTTCGAAGGAGAGTTCGTGCCCGCAGGCGGACGACGACTCTCCGATCAGGGACTCGGGCGCGGCAAGATCGGGCAGCTCGGGGTGGTGCCGCTGAATGTCGGCCCACGCCTGCGCCAGCTCTGCGGCGAGAACAGGTGGTGTCGTGCTCACGTAATGACAACGAGCCGGGGTGCCGCTGTGTTCCTATTCCGGGCCATCCCAAATAATTTGCACGTACCCGTCAGTTGCCGCTGATGCGTCCCGACGAGGGCGGGTGCGCTGATCTGCGGAGAAGCCTCACAGCTCGTACCAAGCTGGTGCGTAGTCCGGCGTACGCGCCGGCGCGTAGCCCCCGTCCACACGCCGGGGTGCGTGGGGTTCGCGGACGCGCAAGGGGCGTTTCGGCCGCCGTCGAAACGGAGGACCGCCACCCGGACGGGCACGTCGACGGGCGTGACGTTACCGGGTCGGCCGCCGGCGTGCGGCACCGCCCCGCCCCGGGGGCCTTCCGGGCACCGCGGGCCGTTCGCGTGGCCCGCCGACCTTGGCCGGATCGGTCCCCCTGGCGCCGCCGCCACCCGCTGTCATCGCCGACCGTCACGATCAGGCCATCCGTCGCGGAGTCCCGGCGGAGGCCGCCCGGCGTACCGCGCGGCCAGGCGCAAGCCAGGCGCACGTTGCCGGGAAGTGAAATCTCGCCACTCGGGCGGGGATCGGGCAAACCGGCCCTCTCTACCACTGGACGACACGGCGAGCCCGGAGTTACCTGGCATACGGGGGGAGTGCGAGCGCACTGCACGGGGGCCATGGAATCGGGCACATCCGCAACGGTCGGCGATTGGGGCACTTTCCTATGACACCTACGCTCGTGCGGCAGCACTCACCCCACGCGAGGGCGACGCCCGGCGTGGACCTGGATGCACGCGCGCGTGACTGGTCCGAGATACAGGAGCGGATGCTCGTGCCGCTCTACGAGGCCGTCTACGAGCGACTGGACGTCGGCGGCGGCACGCGGATGCTGGGCCTGGGCTGCGGCTCCGGGCTGGCCCTGCTGATGGCCGCCGCACGGGGCGCGGCCGTGACCGGCGTCGACTCCGGCACCCCGGAGCGTCTGGCCCTCGCACGGCAGCGGCTGCTGCCCGAGGCGCCCGACGCACGGGACGCACGCGCGCGTGCGGACGCCCGGGTCGTCGAGGGCGTCCCCGGTGACGCGCGGGACCTGACGGCGCCCGCGTTCACCCTCGTGACCGCCTTCGAGCCGATCGGCTGCCTCGCGGGCGACTCGGAGGGCCTCGGTGAACTGCTCGCCGAGGCGACACCGCTCGCCGCGCGCGGAGCGGCCGTGGTGCTGGTCGGCTGGGGCCCGCCGGAGCGGTGCGCCACGACGTCCGTGCTGCGGGTGGCCACCAAGCTGGCGGATCCGCTGCGCAGCCCGGGAAGCTGGCGCCCGGCCCTGCGCGACGACCTGGAGGAGGTCGCCCACCGGGCCGGCCTCGCACCGGACGGTTCCGGCCGCGTCGCGTGCCCGTTCGGATACGCGAGCGTCGACAGCGCGGTGCGCGGGCTGCTGTCGACGGGACTGTTCGACGCGGCGATCGCCGCGACCGACCAGGAGCAGGTGGACAAGGAACTGGCCGAGGCCCTGCATCCCCACCGGCGTCCGGACGGCACGGTGTGGATGCCGAACGTGTTCCGGTACCTCGTCGCCCGCACCCGCTGACACCGCACCGCGCGCACCGCCCCGGTGCTCCGTGCGCCGGGGCGGAGGCGGGCTGCGCGGGGGGTGACGCTCACGCCTCGGGGCCGTCCTTCGTCAGCCGGGTGATCCCCGCGATCCGGTAGGCGTCCGCCTCGTCCAGCGTCTCGTTGGCCAGCAGCGCCTCGGCCAGCGCGTCGAGCTGGAGGCGGTGGTCGCGCAGCTTGCGGACGGCCTCGTCGTAGCACTCGTCGACGACGCGCCGCATCTCGTCGTCGATGGCGTTCAGGGTGCCCGGGGCGGCGGCCAGTCCGTAGGCCTGCTGGGCGTCGCCGGGCAGCGCGGACAGCCGGCCGACCTGTTCGCTCATGCCCCAGCGGCCGACCATGCCGCGCGCGATGCGGGTGACCTGTTCGAGGTCGCTCTCCGAGCCGGTGGTGATCACGTCGTACACCACCTGCTCGGCCGCCATCCCGCCGAGCGCACCGATGATCCGCCCGCGCAGGTACTCCTCCGTGTACGCGTACTTGTCCGCGTCCGGCGTGGACAGCGTCACGCCGAGCGCCCGGCCGCGCGGCACGATGGTGATCTTGCGGACGGGATCGGCGCCCGGCTGGAGCATGCCCAGCAGGGCGTGCCCGCTCTCGTGGTAGGCGGTGCGCCGGCGTTCCTCCTCGGGCATCACCAGCGGCCGTTCGGCGCCGAGCTGGACCTTCTCCAGGGCCTCGGAGAGGTTCGCCTGCGTCACCCGGTCCTGCTTGCGCTTGACCGCGAGGAGGGCGGCCTCGTTGGCGAGGTTGGCCAGCTCGGCGCCGGTCATGCCCGGTGTCGTACGGGCGACCTGGGCGAGGTCGACGTCCGGGGCGAGCGGGATCTCGCGGGTGTGGATGTCCAGGATGGCCTCCCTGCCGTCCCGGTCGGGCGGCGAGACGCTCACCACCCGGTCGAAGCGGCCCGGCCGGGTCAGGGCCGGGTCGAGGATGTCGGCGCGGTTGGTGGCGGCGATGACGACGACGCCCTCGGCGCCCGAGAAGCCGTCCATCTCGGTGAGGATCTGGTTGAGGGTCTGCTCGCGCTCGTCGTGGCCGCCCATGCCGGAGCCGCCGCCGCGGGCCCGGCCGATGGTGTCGATCTCGTCGATGAAGATGATCGACGGCGCCACCTTGCGGGCCTCGGCGAACAGCTCCCGCACCCGGGAGGCGCCCACGCCGACGATCATCTCGATGAACTCGGACGCGGACGCCGAGAAGAACGGCACCCCTGCCTCACCGGCCACCGCGCGCGCGAGCAGTGTCTTGCCGGTGCCGGGCGGGCCGGTCAGCAGGACGCCCCGGGGCATCTTGGCGCCCATCCGCCGGTAGGCGCCGGGATTCTTCAGGAAGTCGACGACGTCGCTCAGCTCGCCCTCGACCTCGTCGATGCCGGCCACGTCCGCGAAGGTGGTGCGCGGCTTGCCCGCCTCCAGCTCGACCGGCTTGGGCGGCGCCTTGCGGCCGAGCATGCCGCCCGCACCGCCCATCGCCCCGCGCATCCGCCGCGCGATGAAGACCCACAGCACGACCAGGATCAGCATCGGGGCGAGCGCGATCAGCAGATTGGCCAGGAAGCTGCGGTGCTGGACGACCGGCTCGGCGGTGACGGTGACATCGTGCCCGGTCAGGTCGGCCCAGAGCTTGTCGTCGGCGAACGTGGGCCGCTCGGTCGTGAACTTGGTGTACGTCCCGTCGCCCTCGGGATTGTCGCGGGCCTTCTTCAGCTGGCCCTGGATCGCGTCGCCCTTGGCGTAGATCTTGCTGACGTTGCCCGCGTCGACCTGCTTGCTGAACTCGGTGTACGAGATCGTCGGCTCGTCGCCCTCGTTGAAGAACGACAGCACCAGGTTGGCGATGAGGTAGACGACCAGCGCCGCGAGGACCAGGTTCCACCAGCCGCCGCGCATCCTGCGTCCACCGGACGGCGGCTTCGGCGGCTCGTCGGGCGTGCCCTCGGTGCGCCAGGGCGGCTCGGGGGCCTTGCGCGGCGGGGACGGGTTGGTCATACCGGGACGTTACGACAGGAAAGCCGCCTGGGCATGTGCGTGTACGGCGCCGGGGGCGCCCCACGCTGTCGCGCGCGGGACGCCCCCGGTGCCGTAGGGACGACGGTGTCAGCCCATGAACTTCTTGAACTCGTCCGGCAGCTCGAAGTCGTTGCCGCCCTGCTGCGGCAGCCCGAAGGCGTTGCCGCCCTCGGCCGCGGCGGCGCGGCGGGCGGCCTCCTCCTGCTCCTGCTGCTTGCGCTTCATCGGGTTGCCGGAGCGCTGCTTGCCCTTGGCCTTCTTCTGCTGCTTCTTCTGCCGGCCCGGACCGCCACCCATGCCCGGCATCCCCGGCATACCGGGCATGCCGCCGCCCTGGGCCATGCGGGACATCATCTTGCGGGCCTCGAAGAACCGCTCGACCAGGCCCTTCACCGCGCTGACCTCGACGCCGGAACCCTTGGCGATACGGGCGCGGCGCGAGCCGTTGATGATGGTCGGCTCCTGGCGCTCGGCCGGGGTCATCGACTTGATGATCGCGCCGATGCGGTCGACCTCGCGCTCGTCCAGGTTGTTGATCTGGTCCTTGATCTGGCCCATGCCGGGCAGCATCCCCAGGAGCTTGGAGAGGGAGCCCATCTTCCTGACCTGCTCCATCTGGGCCAGGAAGTCGTCCAGGGTGAAGTCCTGGCCCTTCTTGGACGCCAGCTTGGAGGCCATCTTCTCGGCCTCTTCCTGACTGAACGTCTTCTCCGCCTGCTCGATCAGGGTGAGCAGGTCACCCATGTCGAGGATGCGGGAGGCCATCCGGTCCGGGTGGAAGGCGTCGAAGTCGTCCAGCTTCTCGCCGTTGGAGGCGAACATGATCGGCTTGCCGGTCACCGAGGCGATCGACAGGGCCGCACCACCGCGGGCGTCGCCGTCGAGCTTGGACAGCACCACGCCGTCGAAGCCGACGCCGTCGCGGAAGGCCTCCGCGGTGTTGACGGCGTCCTGGCCGATCATCGCGTCGACGACGAACAGGATCTCGTCGGGGCGCACGGCGTCGCGGATGTCCGCGGCCTGCCGCATCAGCTCCTGGTCGATGCCGAGGCGGCCGGCGGTGTCGACGATGACGATGTCGTGGACCTTGGCCTTGGCGAACTCGATGGAGTCCTGGGCGACCTTGACCGGGTCGCCCACGCCGTTGCCCGGCTCGGGCGCGTACACCGCGACGCCGGCGCGCTCGGCGACGACGCTCAGCTGGTTGACGGCGTTGGGGCGCTGGAGGTCACAGGCGACCAGCAGCGGGGAGTGGCCCTGCTCCTTGAGCCAGCGGCCCAGCTTGCCCGCGAGGGTGGTCTTACCGGCACCCTGGAGACCCGCGAGCATGATCACGGTCGGCGGCTGCTTGGCGAAGCGCAGACGGCGGGTCTCGCCGCCGAGGATGGTGACCAGTTCCTCGTTGACGATCTTGAGGACCTGCTGCGCCGGATTGAGCGCCTTGGAGACCTCGGAGCCCAGCGAGCGCTCCTTGACGCGCTTGATGAACGCGCGCACGACGGGCAGGGCCACGTCGGCCTCGAGGAGCGCGATGCGGATCTCGCGTGCCGTGGCGTCGATGTCCGCCTCGGACAGCCGTCCTTTGCCCCGGAGGGACTTGAAGGTGGCTGACAGGCGGTCGGAGAGAGTATCGAACACGGCGGCGTAGGTCCTCGCGTCGGCGGTGGTGTGGGTCGCCCTCAAGGGTATCGGGCCCGGCAAGCAAATCGTCCCTGCCCGCTACAGAGAGCGGACAGGGACACGATCCCAGCACACCGGACCGAAGCGCGGTCCGGCCGCCAGGTCACCCCCGCAGCGCGTCCTCCAGCACCCGGGCCACCTCCGCCGCCTCCTCCGCGGGCAGCCGCGCCCCCTCCGCGCCCGTGACGTAGAACGCGTCGACCGCGTTCGAGCCCAGCGTCGAGGCGTGCGCGCTGCGCACCCGCACCCCCGCGCCCTCCAGTGCCCGTCCGATGCGGAACAGCAGGCCGGGCGCGTCCTGGGCGCGGACCTCGATCACCGTGGCGTGGCGGGACGCGGCGGGCTCGACGGTCACCCGGGGCGGCGGCGGGACCACGCCCCGGCGGCGCGGGTAGGCGGCGTCCCGCTCGGCGAGGCGGCCCGCGATGTCCAGCGTGCCGTCGAGGGCGCGGACCAGGTCGGCGCGCAGACGGGCGGCCTGCGGCAGGGAGCCGTACTCGGCGGCGACCCGCCAGGCCAGCAGCAGGACGGAGCCCTCGACGCCGTCCGGCAGCGGAAGGGAGCGCAGCTCGGCGGTGCGGACGGTCAGGCGGTGCATGGCCAGGACACCGGCGACGGCGGGGAGCACGCCGGGCTGGTCGGGCACGGCGATGAGCAGCTCCACGCCGAGGGGCTCCTGCTCCGCGGCCGTGGGCTCGGTCTGGGCCCGCAGGGACAGCACCGGCCCGCCCGTGCGGAACGCCTCGACGGCGAGCCGTTCCTGCGGGGCGGTGGGCGCGGGGGCCTCGGGTTCCTCCAGGGGGTCCCCGGCGAGGACCGCCGAGACGCGTTTGACCAGGTCGGCGACGAGCGACGCGCGCCAGGCCGACCAGGCGGCCGGCCCGGTGGCCAGGGCGTCCGCCTCGGTCAGGGCGTGCAGCAGCTCCAGGGTGCCCTGGGTGCCGACCGCCTCGGCGACCGCGCGGACGGTGGCCGGGTCGTCCAGGTCGCGCCGGGTGGCCGTCTCGACGAGGAGCAGGTGGTGGCGTACGAGGGTGGCGAGGACGGCGGCGTCCGCGCGGTCGAAGCCGATGCGGGCGGCCACGTCCCGGGCGATGGTCTCGCCGGCCACGGAGTGGTCGCCGGGCCAGCCCTTGCCGATGTCGTGCAGCAGCGCGGCGACGAGGAGCAGGTCGGGGCGGTGGACGCGGCGGGTGAACGCGGAGGCGCGGACGGCGGTCTCGATGAGGTGCCGGTCGACGGTCCACAGGTGGACGGCGTTGCGCTGCGGGCGGCAGCGGACGCGCTCCCAGTCGGGCAGCAGCCGGGTGACCAGGCCCTCGGCCTCCAGGGCCTCCCAGACCTCCACGGTGGGGCGGCCCGAGCCGAGCAGGGTCACCAGCTGTTCGCGGGCCTCCGCGGGCCAGGGCGAGGGCAGCGGGCCCGCGGTTCCCGCCAGGCGCCGTACGGCGTGCAGGGAGAGCGGCAGTCCGGCCTGTGCGGCGGCGGCCGCGGCGCGCAGCGGGAGCACGGGGTCGCGTTCGGGGCGTGCGGTGCGGGCGAGCACCACCTCGCCGTCCTGCTCGACGACGCCCTCGGCGAGCGGGCTGCGCTCGGCGGC
>NZ_WWHX01000327.1 GCF_009862125.1 Streptomyces sp. SID5910 | reverse complement strand
GCGCTTCCGCTCGCGCAACGAGCCGATGGAGGACGTGGTCCAGGTCGGCACCATCGGGCTCATCAACGCGATCGACCGCTTCGACCCGGACCGCGGCGTGCAGTTCCCCACCTTCGCCATGCCCACGGTGGTCGGCGAGATCAAGCGCTACTTCCGCGACAACGTGCGCACCGTGCACGTACCGCGCCGGCTGCACGAGCTGTGGGTGCAGGTCAACAGCGCGACCGAGGACCTGACGACCGCCTTCGGACGCTCCCCGACCACCGCCGAGATCGCCGAGCGGCTGCGCATCGGCGAGGACGAGGTGCTCTCCTGCATCGAGGCCGGCCGGTCGTACCACGCCACTTCGCTGGAGGCCGCGCAGGAGGGCGACGGGCTGCCCGGACTGCTCGACCGGCTCGGCTACGAGGACCCCGCGCTGGACGGCGTCGAGCACCGCGACCTCGTCCGCCATCTGCTCGTCCAGCTCCCGGAGCGGGAGCAGCGCATCCTGCTGCTGCGCTACTACAGCAACCTCACCCAGTCCCAGATCAGCGCGGAACTCGGCGTCTCGCAGATGCACGTGTCGCGGCTACTGGCGCGTAGTTTCCAGCGGTTGAGGTCGGCCAACCGGATCGACGCGTAACCTGAGGGCGCAATCCGGCGCACAACCGAAAGCGCGTCCGAGCGGTCACCGTGGCGAGCGAATCGCTCACCAGGGCCGTTGGGGGCGGATTTCGTCCGACAGGCCGTCAGACCCCCTCTTTCCAGGGGGTTTTCGTGTCTCGCATGTCGACATGTCACTACAGCGCGTTGCCGACATGTGACATTCTGCCGGAGACGCGTTTGCCGGGGCTTCGGCTCCGGTATTCAGGTGAAGGCTGCGTTCCCACCGTGGGAGCGTCCGCCACGACCGTCCCGCGACCCAAAGGGGGTGGCATGTCCGTAGACCAGGGCAGCTCGAAGGTGCTCGCGCTCGCGGAGAGCGAGCACGCGCCCGACGCGCTCCAGGCGCTCGGCTCCATCGATGACGTCCCGACCCTCGACGCCGTGCCGGCTCAGGCCCTTCCGGCAGCCGAAGCCCCCGTCGTGGCGGCCTCGACGAACATCGACACCCGCACCCTGTCCCGCTCCCTGTTCCTGCGGCTCGCCACGCTCGACGAGGACAGCCCGGAGCGCGCGTACGTCCGGGACACCCTGATCGAGCTCAACCTCCCGCTGGTGCGCTACGCCGCCGCGCGCTTCCGCTCGCGCAACGAGCCGATGGAGGACATCGTCCAGGTCGGCACGATCGGCCTGATCAAGGCGATCGACCGCTTCGACTGCGAGCGGGGCGTGGAGTTCCCGACCTTCGCGATGCCGACGGTCGTGGGCGAGATCAAGCGGTTCTTCCGGGACACCTCGTGGTCCGTGCGCGTGCCGCGCCGGCTCCAGGAGCTGCGCCTGGCCCTGACGAAGGCGAGCGACGAGCTCTCCCAGAAGCTGGACCGCTCCCCGACCGTCGGCGAGCTGGCCGTCGTGCTGGGCGTGTCCGAGGAGGACGTCGTCGACGGCCTCGCGGTCGGCAACGCGTACACCGCGTCCTCGCTGGACTCCCCCGCCCCGGAGGACGACGGCGGCGAGGGCTCGCTCGCGGACCGGCTCGGCTACGAGGACACGGCGCTGGAGGGCGTGGAGTACCGCGAGTCCCTCAAGCCGCTGCTGGCCAAGCTGCCGCCGCGGGAGCGCCGGATCATCATGCTGCGCTTCTTCGCCAACATGACGCAGTCGCAGATCGGCGAGGAGGTCGGCATCTCGCAGATGCACGTCTCCCGGCTGCTCACCCGGACCCTGTCGCAGCTGCGCGAGGGCCTGATCTCGGACTGAGCCCGCCCGCCGCCGCCCGTCGGCGGCGCCCCAGGACAGCAAGGCGACCGCCGCGGCACCCCTTGAGGGGCCGCGGCGGTGTCGTGTGCGGGAGCGTGCCCCGCGCTACTTCAGCGCCAGCCAGGCCACGGCCGCAACGACGATCACGGCGGCCACGATGCCGACGATCAGGCCGATGCGGGGGCCCGAGGAGGCGACGGGGTCCGCCTGCCGGGCCTGGGGGGCGCCCTCGTCGACGAACGCGCGGAACATCTGGGTGCTGCCTGCGGGGTCGGGATTGCCCTGGGGGCCCGGGTTGTTAGCCATGGGCCGAGACACTAGCGAATCCGCGGGTACGGCCCAAGTGCGGGGCTCCGAAGACCCGTTGCCCCAGGTCACCGCCGCCCACCTGGATGTTTACTGTTGCAATACTTGCCTTTGCCAACTTTTTATGGACCTCACCCCGTTTTTATTTGCCTGTAGCAACCAACCGCTCTTATGGTTGCCCTAAGCAACGAATGCGGGAGGTGCGCATGGCCGAGAGGGCGCAGTACGAGGAGCTGATCCGCCAGTTCAGCGCCTTCGGCGCCGTGAAACGGGAACTGGGCCGCATCCTGCCGGCCGACTGCCCCGGCGGATCGGCCGCCGTACTGACGCTGCTGGGCCGCTACGGGGACATGCGCATGAGCAAGCTCGCGGAGCTGCTCGCCGTGGACATGTCGGTGACCAGCCGACATGTCGCCCACATCGCCGAGCGGGGCTGGATCGAACGCTCCCCGGACCCGGCGGACAAGCGGTCGCGCATCCTGCGCCTGACGCCCGAGGGCCAGGCTCAGCTGGACGACCTGTCCGAACGGACGACCCAGCTGCTGGCCCACCGCCTGAGCGACTGGTCCGACGAGGAGGTCGGCCAGCTCACCCGGCTCATGACCAGGCTCAGGGCGAGCTTCGACGACTGCCGGTCCCCCCTGGGCCGGCCCGCCGTACCACCCGCGGTCGAACAGACCACCCGTACACCCGCAGTCACCACGTAAGCAAAGGAAGTCCATGGCAACGACCACACCAGCCGGTGTGCGGGCTCATGCCAAGCACGGGGGAGGCTCCTCGGGAGACGCTCCGATGACGCACCGGCAGATCATGGAGGCGCTGTCCGGGCTGCTGCTCGGCATGTTCGCCGCCATCCTGTCCTCCACCATCGTCACCAACGCCCTGCCCGAGATCATCGCCGACCTCGGCGGCGGCCAGAGCGCCTACACATGGGTCGTCACCGCCTCGCTGCTGGCGATGACCGCCTCCACCCCGCTGTGGGGCAAGCTCGCGGACCTGGTCAGCAAGAAGGCCCTGGTCCAGATAGCCCTCTGCGTCTACGTCCTCGGCTCCGTCGTGGCCGGTCTGGCGCAGAACCCCTCGATGCTGATCGGCGCGCGTGTCATCCAGGGTCTGGGCGCCGGCGGTCTGTCCGCCCTGGCCCAGATCATCATGGCCGCGATGATCTCGCCGCGTGAGCGCGGCCGGTACTCCGGCTACCTCGGCGCGACCTTCGCCGTCGCCACCGTCGGCGGTCCCCTCCTCGGCGGTGTCATCACCGACACCAGCTGGCTCGGCTGGCGCTGGTGCCTGTACGTCGGCGTGCCCTTCGCGATCATCGCGCTGGTCGTGCTCCAGAAGACGCTGCACCTGCCGGTGCTCAAGCGCAAGGTCAAGGTCGACTGGGCCGGTGCCTTCTTCGTCACCGCGGCCGTCTGCCTCCTGCTGATCTGGGTCACCTTCGCCGACGACAAGTACTCCTGGATGTCCTGGCAGACGGGTGTCATGGTCGGCGGCGCGATCGCCCTGACGCTGATCTTCTGCTTCGTCGAGACCAAGGCCAGCGAGCCGATCATCCCGCTGCGCCTGTTCAGGAACCGCACCATCACCCTGGCGTCGATCGCCTCGCTGTTCGTCGGTATCGCGATGTTCGCGGGCACCGTCTACTTCAGCCAGTACTTCCAGCTGGCCCGGGACAAGTCCCCGACAATGTCGGGCGTCATGACGATCCCGATGATCGGCGGCCTGTTCGTGTCGTCGACCGTCTCCGGTCAGGTCATCACCAAGACCGGCAGGTGGAAGGGCTGGCTGCTGGCCGGCGGCGTGCTGCTGACGGCGGGCCTCGGCCTGCTGGGCACCATGCGGTACGACACCCCGTACTGGCACATCGCGATCTTCATGGCGCTGATGGGCCTCGGCGTCGGCATGATGATGCAGAACCTCGTGCTGTGCACGCAGAACCAGGTGGCCCCGAGCGACCTGGGTGCCGCGTCCTCCACGGTGACCTTCTTCCGGTCCCTCGGCGGTGCGGTCGGCGTCTCGGTGCTCGGCTCCGTGATGTCCACCCGGATCAGCCACTACGCCTCGGACACCATCGGCTCGCTCAGCCCGCAGGAGCAGGCGGCCGCCGCCAAGTCCTCGGGCAGCGGCG
The DNA here is from genome assembly GCF_009862125.1 of Streptomyces sp. SID5910. Classification (GTDB taxonomy): domain Bacteria; phylum Actinomycetota; class Actinomycetes; order Streptomycetales; family Streptomycetaceae; genus Streptomyces. The sequence goes on along the minus strand of NZ_WWHX01000327.1, from coordinate 7,642 downwards.
CGATCCCCGACATGGACCTGCTGCCCCCGGGCATCCGCAACTGGCTCGAGAGCGCCTACGGGCACGGCATCGCCGACATCTTCCTGTACGTCGCGCCGATCGCCGCCCTGGCCTTCATCGTGACGCTGTTCATCAAGGAGGTGCCGCTGCGCACCACCGGCGCCCTCGCCCAGGCCGCGGAGTCCGCCGCCGAGACCGCCTCCCCGGCGGCCCCGGTGCCGGCCGAGGCCGCCCGGGTCGCCGAGCCGGTTCCGGCCGGTGCGGTCGCCACCGCGCAGGACGACACCGCCGGCCGGCCCGCGGCCACGCAGCGGCTCGCCGCCGTCGCCACGGCGGTGGACGCCGAGGCCCCCGTCTCCGGCGGCATCCCGGTCCGCGGCTTCGTCCGCGGTGCCGAGTCCGCGCCGGTCGCGCAGGCCGCCGTCACGCTGATCTCGCTGGCGGGCCGGCAGCTGGGCCGCTCGGTCGCACAGGCCGACGGCTCCTACACCGTCGACGCGCCGAGCGCGGGGTCGTACGTCCTGATCGCCTCCGCCGACGGCTTCCAGCCGCAGGCGTCCACGATCGTCGTCAACGACGAGCCGGTCGCCTACGACATCCTGCTCAGCGGCACCAGCGGGCTCACCGGCCTGGTCCGGTCCGTGGAGAGCGGGCAGCCCGTCAAGGACGCGATGGTGATCGTGACCGATGTGCGCGGTGACCTGCTGGCCACCGTCGCCACCGGGGAGGCGGGCGAGTTCGCCTTCGCCGAGCTGGTGCCGGGCACGGTGACCGTCGCGGTGAACGCCGCCGGGTACCGCCCGCGCGCCCTGCCCGTCGAGGTGGGCGGCGCCGGTGTCACCCGCGTCGAGGTCGACCTCCAGGCCGGGGCCGAGGTCCAGGGTGTCGTGCGGGCGCCGCACGGTCCGCTGGCCGACGCCCGCGTGACCCTGGTCGACGCGGCCGGCAACGTGGTCGGCTCGGCCACCACCGGGTCGGACGGGGCGTACGCCTTCACCGACCTGGACGCCGGTGAGTACACCGTCATCGCGACCGGCTACCCGCCGGTGGCGACGGCCCTCACGGTCGCCGGCCAGGGCGCCGACGGCCACGACATCGAGCTCGCCCACCCCGGCGAGTAGCAGGACCCCGGCCCGTGGTGGCGTGCGCGCTCTGAGCGGAGGTGCGCCCGCCCCCACGGGCCGGTCTCTTTACGACCACTTTCTGAGCCTTTGCAGGGAGAAAACGGGATGGGACTGACCGCGAGGATCCGTACGCGGGACGGATGGGCCGTGTCGCACGCGGTCGTCACGGTGACCGACATGACCGGCACGCAGGTGCTGCGCGCCGAGGCGGACGCCGAGGGCGCCGTCCGGGACACCACGCAGCTCGCGCCGGGGGCGTACACCGTCATCGTCACGGCCGTCGGCTACGCGCCCGCCGCCTCCAGCGCCATCGTCACCGCGAGCGGCCGCGCCGAGGCCGGCACCGTGACGCTGGCCCGCCAGGGCGGCACCGAGCTGCCGCCGCCCGGACCGTGGACCATCGACCCGGCCCACTCCAGCGTCGCCGCGGTCGCCCAGCACCTGGGCATCTCCAGCGTGCACGGCCGCTTCACCGCCTTCGCCGGCACCGTCGAGATCGCGCCGGACGACGTCACCAAGTCCCGTGTGGAGGCGGTGATCGAGGCGGCCTCCATCGACACCGGCAACACCATGCGCGACACCCACCTGCGCTCCGCGGACTTCCTGGACGTCGAGCGCCACCCGGAGATCACCTTCCGGTCCACCGGGGTGACCCAGGCCGGCCCGGACCGCTGGACCGTCCACGGCGAGCTGGGCCTGCACGGCGTCGTCCGCCCCGTCGACCTGGACCTGGCCTATCTCGGCACCGGCGCCGACCCGTGGGGCGGCACCCGGGCGGCGTTCCGCGCGACCACGGAGCTGCGGCGCGAGGACTTCGCCATGAACTACAACCAGGTCCTCCAGGCGGGCATCGCCGCCATCGGCACCACCCTCAGGGTCGAGCTGGACATCCAGGCCGTGCAGGGGGAGTCACTGCCCACGGCGTGAGGTACCGCCGGAGGCCCGGGCGACCAGCTCGTCGCACAGGTCCCGGAGCTTGACGTTGGTGTGCTGCGAGGCCCGGCGCAGCCGCTCCAGGGCCCGGTGGGCGTCGATGCGCTCCCGGGCCATGAGGATGCCCACCGCCTGGTCGATGACGCTGCGGGAGAGCAGGGCGGTGCGCACGTCGGCCGCCGAGGAACGCTGCCGCTCGATGCGCACGGCCTCACCGACCGCTTCACCGGCCCGCACCGCGAAGGTGCGGGCCGTTTCGCGTCCGTCGGCCAGCGAACCGGGTTCGGTGCCGTAGAGGTTGAGCGCGGCGCCCGTCTCGCCCTCCACCGCGAGCGGCAGCGCCAGCACACAGCGCACCCCGGTGGCCAGCGCGTACTCCGTGTACGCCGGCCAGCGGGTCTCCTCGGCCAGGTCGGGGGAGTAATGGGGGCTGCCGGTCTCGGCGGCGTCCACACAGGGGCCCGAGCCGTTCTCGTACTGGCGCAGGTCCAGGCCGCTCGGGAGGCCGGAGCTGCCCGCCAGGGTCATCAGGCGGTCGGCCCGGCGCACCGTGACCGAGCAGGCGACCGCGCCGGGCACCTCACGCACCGCGCGGTCGGTGAGATCGCGCAGCAGGGTGTCGAGTCCCTGGCTGCGCGCCAGCGCCCGGTCCAGGGTCTCGGGGCTCTCGGGGCTCTGTGCGGTCATGCCCCTACGGATATCCCGTCAACGCCCTTCGACGCCTCGTCACCCGGAGGCGTGGTTCGCGTCGACGATGCGGCGGGCCAGGTCGCGCAGCTTGACGTTCTCCCGCTGCGAGGCCTTGACCAGGAAGTCGAAGGCACCGGCCGCGTCGATGGTCATGCGCTCCATGAGGATGCCGGTGGCCTGGCCGATCAGGTCCCGGGTCCGCATCGCCTCGGTGAGCTGCTCGCGCACGGTCGCCGAGTCCAGGGCGATGCTGACGTGCGCGGTGAACAGGCGGCCGACGCGGGTGGCGTCCTCGTCGAAGGCGCGCGGCCTGCTCGCGTACGCCGTCAGCACGGTCAGGCGGCGCCGGTCGGCGCGCAGCCGCAGGGAGAGCGCCGAGCGGAGACCGAGGTCGGACAGGGCGTTGCCGGCGCCGTCGGCCTCGGTGTCCTCTATCCGCACCACGGGCGTGGTCCACAGCCGCTCCCAGTCCGGATGCGGCTCACGGCCACCGGTCCGGACCTCGGCCGAGCGCACGATCTCGTCGGTCCAGGCGAGCGTGCGGCGCCCGCTGCCGCGCTCGATCTCCGAGATGCCGGCGTGCTCGGCGCCGGGCATCAGATGCACGGCCAGCTCGACCGCGGTGCGCAGCGTGTTGTCCGCGGTGCCCGTTTCGTGTAGCCGGCGGGCCGCCTTGGTCAGCGCCTCGGCCAGCTCGACGCCCACCGGGAAACGCGGCAAATCAGTAAATTCGGACGCAGCCACCACGAACCTCTTCGGCATGCACGGTCGTTCGACCGTGCGCAGGAGAGCTCCGCAGCACATTCCCGACTGCGAGCACAGGACGAACAGCACTTTAGCTGCTCGGTTGCGTGCGGGTGACGCCCGGCCGACGCAGCGGGCGGACACCTTTCACGGTCCGCCCTCCGCGTGATGGAATGGGGCCCGGGTCAGGAAGCGGCCTTGCCGGAAGCCGGACGGACATCTGTCAGGTGAGTGACGTGACCTTCCTATCCCCACCCTGCGAGCCGTGCGATCCGCCCGGCTGCGCCGTACTGCCTCTGCCCCCGGAGATCGACTACTGCAACGCCGAGGGGCTGCTGCCGATGATCATGGCCGCGGTGGACCACCAGCCCGGCGAACTGCGTCTCCTGGTCCTGGATCTGACCGCGACCCACTTCATGGACTCCCAGGGCGTCCGCCTCATCGACGAGGTGCACCGCCTGCTGCCCGCCCGGACCCGCCTGCGAGTGGTGGCGAACCCGGCGAGCGCGCCGAGCCGCATCCTGGAGCTGACCGGCCTGCGCCGCGACGTACCGGTCCACGACAACCTCGCCGAGGCGCTGCGCTCCGGCGGGGTGCGCTCGGCCTAGGCTGACGGCATGGCACCCAACATCGCGACCAACACCCGCGTGTCCCTGGACGAGTTGCTGGACTTCGTACGCCCCCGGCACCGCGCGATCCTGCTGACCCGGCGGGCCGACGGCAGCCCGCAGGGCTCGCCGCTGACCTGCGGGGTCGACGACTCGGGCCGGATCGTGGTCTCCACCTACCCGGAGCGGGCCAAGACGCGCAACGCCCGGAGGGACGAGCGGGTCAGCCTCGTCGTGCTCAGCGACGAGTGGAACGGCCCCTGGGTCCAGATCGACGGCACGGCGGAGGTCGTGGACACGCCCGACTCCGTGGAGCCGCTCGTCGAGTACTACCGCAACATCGCCGGCGAGCACCCCGACTGGGACGAGTACCGGCGGGCCATGGTCGAGCAGGGCAAGTCGATCATCCGGGTGACGCCCGAGAAGTGGGGGCCGGTGGCGACGGGCGGCTTCCCGGCGCGGCTGGCGCAGGACGACTGAACCCGGGGCCCCCTCTTCCGGGCTCCGGCCCTAGGCGCGCTCCACCATCGCCTCGATGCCCGCGATGAGCAGCTCCAGGGCGAAGTCGAAGTCCCGCTCCAGCATCTCGCCGACGGTGTCGCCGCCACGGGCCGCCATGATGTCCTGGGACTCCTGGATGACGCCCGCGGTGTCCGGCGACTCGTTCACCGCGCTCATGGAGTGCTGGAAGTACTCGTCGGGGCTCAGGCCGGTGTTCGCGGCGCGGCCGAGGAAGTGGCCCTCGATGGTGCCGTAGCCGTAGACGAACTGGAAGACGGCCGCGATGGCGCCGGTCACCCGGTGCGCGGGCAGCCCGGTGCGGCGGATGACGCGCTGCACGGACCGGGCGAAGGCCAGCGAGTGGGGGCCGATGTTGAGGTAGGTGCCGATCAGCTGGGACAGCCAGGGGTGGCGCACCAGCAGGGCCCGGTTCTCCCCGGCCAGCATGCGCAGCTGGTCGCGCCAGTCCTCGTCGGCCTCCGGGTCGGGCATCCGCACCTCGCCGAAGACCGCGTCCAGGGCCAGCTCCAGCAGCTCGTCCTTGGTGTCGACGTACCAGTAGACGGACATCGCCGTCACGTTCAGCTCCGCGGCCAGGCGGCGCATGGAGAACTTGGCCAGGCCCTCGGCGTCCAGCAGCCGCACGGTGACCTCGGTGATCCGCTCCCGATCGAGCCCGGACGGCTGCCGCCCACCCCGCCCACCCCGGCGAGCCCGCTCCCCGAGCCAGACACTGGCCTTGGGCCCCTGCCCCGCCTTCGCCATACGCACCTCTCCTCGACTCATCCCACACCGGTCACACCGGGCGCCCCGCAGGGGCGCGGGGAACTGCGCGATCAGCCCATCCCGGCCCGCGGCCGCACGACCATCCAAGCCACCCGAGCTCCTAGGCGACCCCCCTCTCCGTTCCCCCTTTACCCGCCCTGTGCAACAGGACCGCCGCCACCACCCCACCCAGCACCACAGCCACCGCCCCCACCAACTGACTGCTCTCCACTCCGGAGGAGAACGCGTCGATCACGAGCCCTCGCTCCCCCTCCCCCTCCGCCGACGCCAGCGCGGCCGGCAGCGACGCCGCCGCCACCGGCGCCAGCGCCGCGAACCGCGAGGTCAGCACCGCGCCCAGCACGGCCACGCCCAATCCGTTGCCGAACTCGGCCAGCGTGCCGTTGATGCCCGCGCCGATCCCCGCCTTGGCCGGCGGGATCGCGCTCATGATGGCGTGCGCCATGGCCGGGTTGGCCACCGCGCACCCCGCGCCGATCAGCAGCAGGCCGAGCAGCGTGCCGGCGTAGCCCTGGGCGGTCAGCGTGGCGATGGCGACCAGGCCGGCCGACATCAGCCCCATGCCCAGCAGCACCGACTTCGGCGTGCCCAGCCGGGCGAGCCACCTCGCACTCACCCCGGTGAAGTTCAGCAGCACCACCGTCAGGGCCAGCGGGGCGGTCCGCAGACCCGCCTCCAGGGGCCCGTAGCCGAGCACGAACTGGAGGTGCTGGGTGAGCAGGAAGAGCGCGCCGCCCATGCCGAAGGTGACCAGCACCAGCCCGGCGACCGCGCCGGTGAACCGCTGGTCGCGGAAGAAGTGCAGGTCGAGCATGGGGTACGGGATGCGGCTCTCCCAGTACGCGAAGAGCGCGAGGACCACCACGGCGACGACTGCCGTGCCGAGCACCCTGCCCGACGTCCAGCCGTGCCCGGGGCCGGAGATGATCGCGTAGACCAGCGCGGCCATGCCGATCGTGGAGAGGACGGCGCCGAGCAGGTCGGGGCGGTCGCCCCGCCGGTTCTTCGACTCCGGGACCAGGGCCACGACCGCGACCAGGGCGAGCGCGACGACCGGCAGATTGATCAGGAAGATCGCGCCCCACCAGAAGTGGTCGAGCACGAAGCCGCCGATCAGGGGCCCGCTCGCGAAGCCGAGTGCGCTGACCGCGCTCCAGATGCCGATCGCCTTCGGGTGCTCCCCGGGCGGGAAGATCTGCATGACCACGGCGAGCGTGGTGGTCAGCAGCAGCGCGCCGCCGACGCCCATGCCGGCCCGCGCGGCGATCAGCTGCCCGGTGGTGTCCGCGAGGCCCGCCGCGAGCGAGCCGAGGCCGAACAGGGCCAGGCCCGCGGTCAGCATCTTCTTACGGCCGTATCGGTCGGCCGCGCTGCCCGCGGTGAGCAGCAGGCCGGACTGGACCAGCGAGTACGCGTTGATCATCCACTGGATGTCGGACGTGGCCGCCCCGAGCTCGCCGGTGAGCGAGGGGATGGCCACGTTCAGCACGGTGTTGTCGAGGACCACGGTGAGCTGGGCGAGGCTGATGACACCGAGGATCAGCCAGCGCTGCGGGTGCCCCTGGACCGGGGGCGCGGCTTCCTGTTCCTGGGAGGACGTCGTCATGCTGTACAGCGTATAGGCGCCCCTATACGCTGTACAGCGCCCGTCTTGCCTCGTCCGCCCCCGGGTCAGCTTGTCGGCTGGGTGAGGTCGTAGAAGGTGGCCGACCCTGCCGTGACCTCCTTGAAGTTGGCCTCGACCCAGGAGGTGATCTGTGACGAGCTGCCGGAGTCGCCGCCCATGCCGCCACCCATGCCGCCGCCGGAGACGAAGTAGTGGATCCGGCCGTCCGCCACGTACTTCTTGAACTGGGCCAGCGTGGGTGAGGGGTCGGTGCCGTTGAAGCCGCCGATCGCCATCACCGGGTCGCCGGTGCCGAGCTGGTAGCTCGCGGCGTTCTGCGAGCCGATCGCCGCGGCGACCCAGGTGTACTGGTCCGCGTCGGTCTCCAGCAGCTTCTTGGCCTCGGCGTCGACCTGGGCGCCGTTGAGCAGGCCGCCCATGCCGCCGGCGCCCATACGGCCGCCCTCGCCGGTGGCACCGTTCCGGCCGTTGGGGGCCGTCTGGCCGTTCTGGCCGTTCTGGCCGTTCTGGCCGCCGCCGGGGAAGCCGTTGCCCTGCTGGTTCTGGCCCGGCGCACCGCCCGGGAAGCCGCCGGTGCCGTTGCCCTGACCGCCCTGGCCCTGGCCCTGCTGCCCCTGACCCTGCTGCCA
>NZ_WWHX01000032.1 GCF_009862125.1 Streptomyces sp. SID5910 | reverse complement strand
AGGGGCGCGGGGAACTGCGCGACCAGCCACGACGCACGCGCGGACACCAGACCAGCCCCGCCACAACGGCGCTCAGTCCCCATAAGCCACCCGCAACGCATCCCGCACAGCCGCCACCGCCTCCCCCTCCGTCACCCCGAGCCGCCGTGCCCGCGAGGCAAATTCCCGCGCGGCCGCCGCCACCTCCCGCTCCGCCGCAGAGCCCGCCGCAGCGACATACGTTCCGTTGCGCCCCCGCGTCTCGATCACCCCGTCCGCCTCCAGCGCCCGGTACGCCTTGGCGACGGTGTTGGCCGCGAGCCCCAGGGACTCGGCGAGCCCTCGCACCGTCGGCAGCCGGTACCCGACCGGCAGCACGCCCGACCGCGCCTGTTCGGAGATCTGTGCCCGCACCTGCTCGTAGGGCGGGGCGCCGTCGTCGATGTGGATCGTCAAGGTCACCCGGCGATTGTCCCGCACCCGCCGGAAATCCGGAGGCATCGCGCCCCGGCCCCGCGTAGCGTGCGGCCCCATGACCGTCATCGTGCGCGATCTGCGCCCCGGTGTGCGGGCCGACCTGGAGGGCTTCGCCCGGGTCCGGCACGCGGCACTGCCGTACATCCTGTTCACCCCGGACTCGATCGTCCACACCCTCACCCGGTCGCATCCCGACGCGCGATTCCGCTCCCTGGTCGCGGAGGAGGACGGCGAGGTCGTCGGCACGGCCCAGGTGGGGCTGGCCCACGACAGTCCGGAGCCCGGGCAGGGGTTCCTCAACGTCTACGTCCACCCGGACAGGACCCGGCACGGCGCCGGCGGGCTGCTGGCGCGCACGGCCGAGGAGTACCTGGCCGGCGAGGGGGCGACGAAGCTGTTCGCGTGGGTGCTGGACGAGCCCGCGAACGTGGCCTTCGCCGAGCGGCACGGCTACGCGCGGCGGCGCTCGGCCCACTTCCTCCGGCTGGACCTGGCGCACGGCACGCTCCCGCCGCTGCCGGCCGCTCCGCCGGGTGTCGAACTGCGCACCGCCGCCGACTTCGCGGACGACCCGCGTCCACTGTTCGAGCTGGACGCGGAGACCGTGGCGGACGAACCGAGCGACATCGACACCGAGTTCACGGACTACGAGGCGTGGCTCGCGGAGACCTGGCGGCACCCGCTGCTGAACCGGGAGCTGACCACGGTCGCGGTCTCCGGCGGCCGGCCCGTCGCCTTCAGCCTGGCGTACACCGACGGCGGCACGCGCTACGTCACCGCCATGACCGGCACCGCCCGCGCCCACCGCGGCAGGGGGCTGGCCGGGCTCGCGAAGACCGACTCCCTGCACCGCGCCCGCGCGGCGGGCCGCACGGAGGCCTTCACGGGCAACGACGCCGGCAACGGGCCGATGCTGGCCATCAACAAGCGCCTCGGGTACGAGGTCTGCGCGACGGAGGTGCGGTATGTCCGTGAACTCGGCTGAGGCGCGCGCCTCGGTGGACGTGGTCCTCGTCAAGGCGGGCCGCACGAAGATCCGTTACCCGGCCGAGCTGCTGCACGACGACGGCACGCGCCTCGCGGTCCGCGCCCCCTGGGCCGGTGCCGGCGTCCGCGACTTCGGCTTCGTGCGCTTCGAGGCCGGGGACGTCTTCACCGAGCACTACTGGCGCGACCGCTGGTACAGCGTGAAGGAGGTCCGCACCGCCGCGGGCGCGGTGAAGGGCTGGTACTGCGACATCACCCGGCCCGCCGTGCTGACGGGGACGGAGCTGGTCGTCGAGGACCTCGACCTGGACCTGTGGCGCTCCGCGGACGGCACGGACGTACGGCGACTGGACGAGGACGAGTTCGCCGAGAGCGGCCTGGCCGAGCGGGACCCGGAGGCCGCCGCTGCCGCCGTCGCCGCCCTGGACGAGCTGGAGCGACTGGCCCGCGGGGACGGCTTCACGGACCTGCTGGCGTAGGCACCGGGGGGTGCGCGGGCAGCGCGACCACCGCGTACCGCTCGTCGTCGACCTCCTTGCCCCACAACGACGGGTCGTCCGACAGCCGTTCCACCCGGACGTGCCCGCCGAGCGGGGCGAGGTGTGCGGTGAGCCGGCCGGCGGGTATGCCGACCGGGGTGACGCTCCCCCACACGCCCTCGACGAGGACCAGCCGCCCGCCCGGCCGCAGCAGCTCCCGCCAGTGCGCGAGGACTCGGCCGGGGTCGGGCAGCGTCCACAGCACGTGCCGGACCAGGACCGTGTCGAAGCGCCGCCCGCCCACCGGGGGCGCCCCCGCGTCACCGGCCAGGAACCGTGCGTCACGACCGGCGAGTTTGGTTCGGGCCAGTTCCAGCATGGCCGGGGAGAGGTCGACGCCGGTCACCCGGTGTCCCTGCTCGGCCGCGAGGAGCGACAGACTGCCGGTGCCGCAGCCCAGGTCGAGGACGTCGCCGGGCCGGGCGGGCAGCCAGGACCGCAGCCGCGCGGCCCACGCCCGGCGCACGCCGGGGTCGCGCAGCCCGTGGTCGGGCTCCTCGTCGAAGGTGGCGGCCCCGGAGTCCCAGTCGATACCCACGGGAGTCGTCCTGTCACTGTGGCTCGTCATGGGCTCAAGAGTGACATCCACCACTGACAGCGATGCATCGATGAGGAACTCTCGGGGAAAGGGTCTACCTCCGTGAGAATGCGGAACCCGGTGGATCCGTGAGGAGGCAGCCATGCGCCGTCTGACCGTGCAGAAGCCCCTGAAGAAGACCGACGCCCGCCGAGTCCGCGAGGAGGCCGACGAGCGCCCCGCGGGGCGTCCGGAGGTCCGCAAGGACATCGCGCGCACGTGGTGGCCGGACAACTGACCGGACACCCGGCCATGAGACGCGTCAGACGGGTCACAGCGCCGACGGCAGTTACCTGAGCGCAGTCCGATGCCTTCCTTAACGCGACCATAAGGATCGCCCGCACCCGCTCCCAGCAGGGGATTTCGCGGTTTCCAGGGACTAGCTTGCTGATCACCCCCACGGGTTTCGGCCCAAGTCCCAGTGACCGTTGAGGAGTTCCCCATGCCCGCACCCCGCAGGGCCGCCGCCGTCGCCGCCGCCGGCCTCGCCCCGCTCGCCCTGACCGCGCTGGCCGCCGCGCCCGCGTCGGCGCACGGCTCGATGGGCGACCCGGTGAGCCGGGTCTCGCAGTGTTACGCCGAGGGCGCCGAGAGCCCGAAGTCGGCCGCGTGCCAGGCGGCCGTGGCGGCGGGCGGCACCCAGGCGCTCTACGACTGGAACGGCATCCGCATCGGCGACGCCGGCGGCCGGCACCAGGAGCTGATCCCGGACGGCAGGCTGTGCAGCGCGAACAGCGAGGAGTTCAAGGGCCTCGACCTGGCCCGCGCCGACTGGCCGGCGACCTCGGTGAGCAGCGGCTCGTACACCTTCAAGTACCGGGTGACCGCGCCGCACAAGGGCACGTTCAAGGTCTACCTCACCAAGCCCGGCTACGACCCCGCGAAGCCGCTCGGCTGGGGTGACCTGGATCTGTCCGCTCCGGTGGCGACGGTCACCGACCCGGTGGCGTCGGGCGGTTACTACACGTTCTCCGGCACGCTGCCCGAGCGCACCGGCAAGCACCTGCTGTACGCGGTCTGGCAGCGCTCGGACAGCCCGGAGGCGTTCTACTCCTGCTCGGACGTGTCCTTCGGCGGTGCCACCGGTGACAGCGACAGCGACAGCGGTACGAGCGGTGACGCGGAGGGCGGTGCCGCCCCGGCTCCGTCGGCCTCCGCGCCGTCCGAGGAGCAGCTCGCGGCGGCGGCCGACAAGTCGACGGTCGAGCACCACGGGCACGGCGACCAGGACGCCGCGACGACGACGGACCCGACCGACCCGGCCGAGCCTGCCGCCGCCGCGGCCGGTGAGCCCAACGAGGTCAAGGCCGCCGGCGCCGTGAACCTCGCCGAGACCGGCGGCGACAGCAGCACCTCGTACCTCGCCGTCGGCGGTGCCGCGACCCTGGCGCTCGGCGCGGCGGTGCTGTTCGCGTCGGTGCGCCGGCGGGCGCTGGGCGGCGGCCGGCACGGTCGCTGACCGGGGATCACAGGGGGAACGCGGGGCTCGTCGGGCGGCTCAGGCCGGACGAGCCCCGCGTGGTGTCGCCGGTGCCGGGTCAGCCGAAGACCGAGGCGCAGGTGGTGGGCGTGGCGTGCGCCGGGTCGAGCGCGTTGGCGACCTCGTGGAAGGCGATCCGGTCGACCAGCCCGATCGCCAGGTGCTCGGACAGGTCGAGCGGGCACAGGTCCTGGAGCAGGACGTTGCGCACGCCGGAACCGCTCAGGTACTGGCCGCGGTACGGGGTGACCACCTCGTCGTAGCGGGTGGCGAGGACGGTGTAGCGGACGCCGGGCACGGTGTCGCCGCCCTCGTTGAGCTTGGTGAGGAGGGCGGAGCCGGCGACCTGGTCGGCGAGGGCGGGGGTGTGTGCGTTCAGCAGGTCGGCGGCCCCGGGGAAGTACGGCAGCAGCTGGGTGAGGCCGGACAGGGTGGTGCCGTGGTTGCTGGGCGCGATGCCGACGAGGGCGTTCACCTTGCCGGCTCCGCCGAGGAACTTGAGGTAGTAGCGGGGCATCATGCCGCCCTGCGAGTGGCCGACGAGGTCGGCCTTGGCGGCGCCGGTCGCGGCGAGCACCTTGTCGACGTGGGCGGAGAGCTGCTCGGCCGACTTGTCGACCGGTCCGAGGCCGTGGAAGAGCGGGACGCCGGGCAGTTGCCCGTAGTCGAGGGAGAAGACGCAGTAGCCGCGGTTCGTCAGATAGGGCGCGAGGCCCAGCCAGTTGTCGACGGAGTTCCCGAGGGTGCCGTGGACCAGGACGACGGGGCGGGGATGGGCGGCGGACGGCTTGCAGCGGTAGTCGTTCCAGCCGGTGCTGGGACGCGCGTCGGCGGCGTGGGCGGTGGTGGCGGGGACCAGGGCGGCCGCGGCGGTCAGCAGCAGCGCGGCCAGGGGTCTGAGCACTCGCTTCCAGGGCAGCATCGGGTGATCTCCTTGCGGCTCAGGGAGGTGCGACGGCATGACGCCCTGTGATCCGGATCACGGGATGCTGTTCACTCGTCAAGTTACGGGCGAGTAGCGCACGGGGGAAGTTACGCGTCAGTAAAAACTTCCAGTGTCAACCGGCGCCGACCGTGCCGCAGGTGATAGTGGGTCACCAGCTGGGCCGCAGGGGCCCGTTGGGGGCGACGTGCGCCAGGAGGCCGTGCAGTGTCCGGACCCCGCCCTCACCGATCACGCCGGCCCACGCGCGCACGGCCTCGGCGGCGGCCTCCTCGGCGGCCCGGGTGCACGCCCGTCCCCGCTCGGTCAGCACGACCAGCCGGGCCCGCGCGTCGGCGGGGTGCGGCCGGCGCTCGGCGTACCCCTTGCGGACCAGCTCGTCGACGAGCTGGCCGGCGGCCTGCTTGGTGACCCCGAGGTGCACGGCGAGGTCGGTGGCCGTGGCGCCGTCCGGTGCGAGCCGGGCGAAGGCGAAGCCGTGGGCGGGCCGCAGCCCCTCGAAGCCGCGGGCGACGACGCCCTCGTGGATGCGCTGCGTGAGCCCGCCGGCGGCGGCGAGCAGGGCGGCGGACAGGGCCATGGCTTCGGAGTTCTCCACGGGGGCATTGAAACACCCTTGACGCATTGGTCAAGCAGCTTGACCATAGGTCGTGAGAAGTTAGACAAGCTGCTTGACCATCACCACTGGGGAGTCCGTCATGCCCGTAGTCCGTTCGTCCGAAGGCGTCACCCACGAGATCCACGGCGCCCGCTTCGTCTCGTACGCCGCTCCCCGCAGCGGCAGCGAGGAATTGTGCGCCTGGCGGGGCGAGATCCCCGCGGGGACGAAGGCGCCCGCGCACACCGTCAGCCGGGAGGAGATCTTCCATCTGCTGACCGGCGAGCTGCTGATCACCCTCGACGGCCGCACCGAGCGCGTCACCGCGGGCGACACCGTGATCGTCAACCCGGGCGCGACCCTCGCCGTCGAGAACCCCACCGACCGCACCGCGACGTCCTGGGTCACCACCTCCGTCGGCCTGGAGGCCGAGCTCGCGGACGGCACCCGGCTCACTCCCCCGTGGGCCAACTGACCCGCGGGGGCCTCACGCCGCCAGCGACCCCGGCATCACCGCCCTCGGCCCGAACTTCGCCCGCGCGCGGTCCGCGACCTCCTCGATCCGGCGGACCTTCTCGTCCACGGGGTCGAAGGTGAGCTGGTGGGAGGCCTGCTCGGCGGGGGCGAGGCCCTCGGCGCGCAGGGCGACCGAGCGGACCCGGGCGCGCTGGAGGCCCAGCGCCTCGTACATGCCGTACGCGGCCCGCGTCAGCGCCGCCGAGTGCGCGGTCGGCTCCTTCAGGGTGCGACTGCGGACGGTGGCCGACCGGTCGGCGTAGCGCACGGTGAGGGTGAGGGTGCGGCACACCTTGTCCACGGCGCGCAGCCGGGCGCCCAGTTCCTCGGCGGCGGAGAGCAGGGCGCGGCGATGGCGGCCGGGGTCGAGTTCGTCGCGGTCGAAGGGGCGCTCGGCGGCCAGGGACCGGGAGATGCCGTTGGGGACGACCCGGCCGCGGTCGACGCCCCGGGCCTTCTCGTGCAGCTCGCGCCCGGCCCTCGCACCGACCAGGCGCTGGAGCGTGGACAGGGGTGCGGCGGCGACCCGGCCGAGGGTGTCGAGGCCGTACTCGCACAGGGTGCGGGCGGTCGCGGTGCCGACGCCGGGCAGCGCGGCGACGGGCTTGCCGGCGAGGAAGTCCCGCTCCTCACCCCCGGGCACCGCGCGGGTCAGCCCCGGACGGGCGTCGCGCAGGGCCATGCGGGCCAGCATCGGGCCGGGTCCGGCGCCGATCACGCAGTCGACGCCGTACAGGGCGAGGGCGCGCACCCGGATCACCGAGGCCAGTTCCACGGCGGTCCGCCCGAAGTACCGTTCGGCGCCGCGCAGGTCGGCCAGCGCGCCGTCGGGCGGCAGCGCCTCGACGACCGGCGTGAACTCCTCCAACAGCCCCAGCAGCCGGGGCAGGGCCGCCTCGTACATCGGCGGCAGCTGGAAACGTACGCAGAGAATCGTCATCCCGCACTCCCCGGGCTCTGATGCCACAACTTCCTTCCGACCGCGGGCCCTTCGCCCGCGGGGCGCAGATCGGCCCAGGGGTGCATCTCGTACCCCGTGGACATGCGGATCCTCCGCTGCTCCATCGGGTCCTGGGCCGCGGAGCCGGCCGGTGCCGGCCGGCCGTCCGAACCGGCGAGGCGGCGGCGCGCCGGGCCGTCCCCGTCGTCCGGCGCGGTCCCGGTGCCGCCCGCTCCGGCCAGCCGGGCGGCGACGCCCTCAAGGCCCTCCTCCCGGCGCACTTCCAGCAGGTCGGCGAGGTTCCAGGCGGCGGAGCCCACCACGCTGAGGCTGCGCGGGCCGCGCCGCTGCACGATTCCGCGCACCAGCAGCAGCCAGGAGTGGAAGACGGTGTGGGCGCAGGCGTCGTGGGAGTCGTCGAAGAAGGCGAGGTCGACCAGGCCGGAGCCGTCGTCCAGGGTGGAGAAGATGACCCGGCGCCCGGAGCGGACCGGCGGGGTCTGGGTGGCCGCCTTGGCGCCCGCGACCAGCACCGTCTCCCCGTGCCGTACCTCGCGCAGCCGCTTGGCCGACACCACGCCCAGCTCGCGCAGGAAGGTGCGGTGGTCGTCCATCAGGTTGCGCGAGGCGTCCATGGACAGCACGCCCAGTTCGGCGCTGAGCCTCTCCTCCGAGGTGAGGTCGGGCAGGCCGGCCGGCGCGGTCTTCCGTCCGCCGGACAGCGGGAGTTGGCCGCCGCGTCCGCCGCGGGCGCCGCGGTGCAGTTCGGTCAGGTGCAGTTGCAGGTCGCGGCGGTTGGCGCCGAACGCGTCGAGCGCGCCGACCTGGGCGAGGCGCCCGGCCAGCGGCCTGCTGGGGCGGGCCCGTTCCCAGAAGTCGAGCAGGGAGGCGTAGGGCTGTCCCTCGGCGATCCGTTCCGCCTCGGCCTCGCTGATGCCGTGCACGTCGGAGAGGGCGAGGCGCAGGCCCCACTCCTCGGGTCGCCTCGACCGTCCTGATTCAGACACCAGTTCGATCCTGTGTGCGACCCCCGACTTGTTCACGTCCAGCGGCAGGATCGGCACCCCGCGCCGCCGCGCGTCCGCCAGCAGCAGCCGCTTCGGGTACATGCCGGGGTCGTGGGTGAGCAGCCCGGCGTAGAAGGCGGCCGGGTGGTGCGCCTTCAGCCACGCCGACTGGTAGGTGGGCACGGCGAAGGCGACGGCGTGCGCCTTGCAGAAGCCGTAGGACCCGAAGGCCTCGACGATCTCCCAGGTACGCTGAATCGTTTCCGCGTCGTAGCCGTTCGCCGTCGCGTGCTGGGCGAACCACACCTTGATCCGCCCCTGCGACTCCGGGTCGGACAGCCCGCGCCGCACCCGGTCGGCCTCGCCGCGTCCGCAGCCGGTCATGATGTCGACGATGTCGATGATCTGCTCGTGGAAGACGACGACCCCGTACGTCCCCTCCAGCGGCTCCGACAGGTCCTCGTGCGGATAGCGCACCGGCGCCCGTCCGTGCCGGGCCTCGATGAACGGCCGCACCATGTCAGCGGCGACCGGGCCGGGCCGGAAGAGCGAGATGTCCACGACGAGGTCGTGGAAGGTGGCAGGCTGGAGCCGCCCGACGAGGTCCCGCTGCCCCGGCGACTCGATCTGGAAGCAGCCCAGCGTCTCGGTGGACCGGATCAGCCGGTACGTCGCCGGGTCGCCCTCCGGGATCGCGTCCAGGTCGACCTCGGTGCCCGAGGCCCGCTTCACCTCGGCGACCGCGTGCGCCATCGCCGACTGCATCCGCACGCCGAGCACGTCCAGCTTGAGCAGCCCGAGGTCCTCCACGTCGTCCTTGTCGAACTGGGCCATGGGGAAGCCCTCGCCGCTGGTCGGCATGACCGGCGTACGGGAGAGCAGGGAGGCGTCGGACAGCAGGACGCCGCAGGGGTGCATGGCGACGCCGCGCGGGAGGGCGTCCAGGCCCTCGACCAGTTCCCAGAGCCTGCCGTACCGCTCCTTCTCCCCCGCCAGTTCCCTCAGTTCGGGCAGTTCTTCCAGGGCCGCGCGGGCGTCGCGGGCGCGGATGTGCGGGAAGGACTTGGCGACGCGGTCGATCTCGGCCGGGTCCATGGACAGGGCGGCGCCGACGTCGCGGACGGCGTGGCGCACCCGGTACGTCTCCGGCATGGCGACGGTGGCGACCCGCTCGGTGCCGAAGCGGCCGATGATCGCGCGGTAGACCTCCAGGCGGCGCGCGGACTCCACGTCGATGTCGATGTCGGGCAGCACCACCCGCTCCTTGGACAGGAACCGCTCCATCAGCAGCCCGTGCTCGACCGGGTCGGCGTGGGCGATGCCGAGGAGGTGATTGACGAGCGAGCCCGCGCCGGAGCCGCGCGCGGCGACCCGGACGCCCATGTGCCGTACGTCGTCCACGACCTGGGCGACGGTGAGGAAGTACGAGGCGAAGCCGTGGTGGGCGATGATGTCCAGCTCGCGGTGCATCCGCTCCCAGTACTCGCGGTGGCCGGGGCGCCGGTCGTAGCCGCGCAGCACCATGCCCGCCGCCGCCCGGGAGGCGAGCGCCCGCTGGGCGGTGCGGCGGCCGGCGCCGACGAGGTGCGGTTCGGGGAAGTGGACGGCGCCCATGCCGAGGTCGTCCTCGGGGTCGACCAGGCACTCGGCGGCCGTGGCCCGGGTCTGCTCCAGCAGGCGGAGGGCGGCCTCGCGCCGGAAGCCCGCGGCCTCGACGATCCGCTCGGCGGCCTGCCGCATGGCACCGGCGTCCTTGAGCCAGGCCTCGCCGGAGTCGAGTTCCTTGCCGGCGTCGATCGGGACGAGGCGGCGGGCGGCGTCCAGGACGTCGGCGACGGGGCCCTGGCCGGGGTCGGCGTAGCGGACGGCGTTGGTGAGCACCGGCCGGACGCGCTGTTCGGCGGCGAAGCCGACGGTGCGGGCGGCCAGGCGCAGGGAGCCGGGGCCGGTGCCTTTGCGGCCGTGCCAGACGGCCTCCAGGCGCAGGGCGTCGCCGTAGACCTCCCGCCAGGGGGCGAGGAGCCGCGCCGCGCGGTCGGGGCGGCCGGCGGCGAGGGCGCGGCCGACGTCGGAGTCGGGGCCGAGCAGGACGGTCAGGCCGTCGGCGTGGTTGTCGGGCCGGGACAGCAGCGGGGAGGTCCCGGCGGTGTGGGCGGCGGAGACCAGGCGGCACAGGTCGGCCCAGCCGCGGGCGCCGTCGCGGGCGAGGAAGGTGACCCGGGGGGCCGACTCGTCGACGAAGGCGCCTCCGCGCACCGGGGTGCGGCGCCGGTCCCGGCGTACGGAGGTGTCCGTGCGGTCCGCCTCGGGCTCGGGGGCGGCGACCGCCAGCTCCGCGCCGAACAGGGGGCGGACGCCCGCCTTCGCGCAGGCCTTGGCGAAGCGGACGGTGCCCGCGAGGGTGTCGCGGTCGGTGAGGGCGAGGGCGTCCATGCCCCGTTCGGCGGCCTGCTCGGCCAGCCGCTCCGGGTGGGAGGCGCCGTAGCGCAGGGAGAACCCGGAGACGGTGTGCAGATGCGTGAAACCCGGCACACGCACCTCCCGATCTCATGAACCCGACGCCTTATCGAACGTCTGTTCCCAACTACCTCACCCCCACCATAGACCAAATTTCGAATGTGTGTGCGACATCCATTCGGCCCCCTCCCACCTGCGCAAACACCTGGCGCCCCGGACCGTGGGGGCATGTCGCACACCCCGGTCACCAGCACGCGGAAGGGCTCCTTCCTCGGGGAGGTCAGGGACGCCGTCACCCCGCGGGCCACCCTGCTCGTCCTCGGAGTGCTCGCGCTCCAGCTGCTGTTCATCGCCTCCTACGTGGGAGCGCTGCACGATCCGAAGCCGAAGGACGTGCCCTTCGGGGTCGTCGCACCCGAAAACGCGGCCGGGCAGACGGTGGCCCGGCTGGAGCGGCTGCCCGGGTCGCCGCTGGACCCGCGGGCGGTGGCCGACGCGGCGAGCGCCCGGCAGCAGATCATGGACCGGGAGATCGACGGCGCCCTGATCGTGGACCCGGAGAGCCGTACGGACACCCTGCTGGTCGCGTCCGGCGGCGGCACCGTCCTCGCCACCACCCTGGACGGCATCCTCGGCAGGGTCGACAAGGCCGAGGGGCGCGCGGTGCGGGTCGTCGACGTGGCCCCGGCCTCACGCCACGACTTCGACGGGTTGTCGTCCTTCTACCTGGTCGTGGGCTGGTGCGTCGGCGGCTATCTGTGCGCCTCGATCCTGGCGATCAGCACCGGGGCCCGGCCCGCCAACCTCCGCCGCGCGGCGATCCGGCTGATCGTGATGGCGCTGGTCGCGATCGCCGGCGGTCTGGGCGGCGCGGTGATCGTCGGGCCGATCCTGGGCGCGCTGCCCGGCAGCGTGGTGGACCTGTGGGGGCTGGGCGCCCTGATCACCTTCGCGGTGGGCGCCGCCACGCTCGCGCTCCAGGGCCTCTTCGGGATCGTCGGCATCGGGCTGGCGATCCTGCTGGTGGTGATCGCGGGCAACCCGAGCGCGGGCGGTGCCTTCCCGCTGCCGATGCTGCCGCCGTTCTGGAGGGCGATCGGTCCCGCGCTGCCGCCGGGCGCGGGCACCTGGGCGGCCCGCTCGGTCGCGTACTTCAAGGGCAACGACCAGACCCTCTCCCTGCTGGTGCTGTGGGCATGGGCGGTCGCGGGGACGGTGATCACGCTGGTGGCGGCCGCGCTGCGCCGCCGACGGCGGGAGCCGGAGCTGCCCACGCAGGCCGGCTGACCGCCGTACGCGCGGGCACGCGGAAGTCGCGGACACGCGGAAGTCCCGCCCCTCGCGCGCGGGACGGGACTTCACAGATGCGGTGCTGCTCAGCCGATCTGCGTACCGGTGGCCGACAGGGCCTCCGTCACCGGCTGGAAGAAGGTCTCCCCGCCGGAGGTGCAGTCGCCGCTGCCGCCGGAGGTGAGGCCGATGGCCTTGTCGCCCGAGAAGAGCGAGCCGCCGCTGTCGCCGGGCTCGGCGCAGACGTCGGTCTGGATCAGGCCGTTGACGATGTCGCCGTTGCCGTAGTTCACGGTGGCGTCCAGGCCGGTGACCGTGCCGTCGTGCACCTGGGTGGTGGAGCCGCTGCGGGTCACCTTCATGCCGACGGTGGCCTCGGCGGCGCCCGAGATGGCCTGGGCGGAGCCGTTGTAGAGGTTCACCTCGCTCGGGTGGGCCACGTCGGCGGTGTACTTGACCAGGCCGTAGTCGTTGTCCGGGAAGCTGGAGGCCTCGTTCTGGCCGATGACGTTCCCGGAGGAGTCCGACCAGGTCGAGATGGACTCGGTGCAGTGGCCGGCGGTGATGAAGTACGGCTCGCCGCCCTTGGTCACGTTGAAGCCGAGCGAGCAGCGCCCGCCGCCTCCGGTGATGGCGTCGCCGCCCGCGACGAAGGGCTTGTACTCGCCCTTGGTCCGCTTGAGTTCGGCCTTGGCGCCGAGTCCGTCGACCACCTTGGTCAGCTTGGCCCACTCGGCCTCGGAGACCGTGCGGTCGGCGGTGACGACGACCTTGTTGGTGGTCGGGTCGGTCGCCCAGGAGGTGCCCGGGATGGTGGCGTCCTGGGTGAGGGTGGTGCGGGCGCTCTTCAGCTCGGCGAGCGAGTTCTCGACGATTCTCGCCTTGGCGCCGGCCTCCTCGACGGTCTGCGCGGCGCTCTCGTCGAGCACGTTGACGACCAGGCTCTTCGCCTGTGCGTCGTAGTACGTGCCCGCCGCGTCGCCGCCGAGGTCGCCGAGCAGCGTGGAGGCGAGCTGTCCGGCCGCCGTGACCGACAGGGTCTCGGGCGCGGAGGCCTTCGGGGACTCGCTGGCGTTCGCACTCTGGAAGGTGACTCCCGCGGCTACCAGTGCGGTGATGCCCGCACCTACCACGGCCGCCCGTCGCCTGGGTATGCGTCGGTGCTTCAACTCACGTCCTCCTGTGGGGGGTCGGCCCGGAGGTTGTGGGGACCTCGCGGACCGGAAGGCTGGTTGACGAGCGGTCACTCTTCCGACTCCACAGGCCGCACACAAGGTCGACTCAAGGACGTGCGCACGACAACTCCAGTGCGGTCACAGGTCCTTCACCAATCATGTCCCTTCCAGGAGGATTCGCGGAGCGGAATCGCACCGCGGACACCAGGGGCGGGCAGCGGGCATGAGGGAGCCCCCGCACGCGGGCTGCGTGCGGGGGCTCGTCGTGCTGCCGGCTACGCGGTGGGACGGTCTCAGTAGACGCTGACGCCGTAGGCGCTCAGGGCCTCCGTGACCGGCTGGAAGAACGTCGTGCCGCCGGAGGAGCAGTTGCCGCTGCCGCCGGAGGTCAGACCGTAGGCGGTGCCGTTGCTGCCGTAGAGCGGGCCGCCGGAGTCGCCGGGCTCGGCGCAGACCGTGGTCTGGATCAGCCCGGAGACGATGTCGCCGCCGCCGTAGTTGACGGTGGCGTTCAGCGCGGTGACCCGGCCGCTGTGGGTGCCGCTGGTGGAACCGTCGCGGATGACGGTGGTGCCCACGCTCGGCGTGGCGGCGCGGGTGATGTCCACGCCGTTCGCGGTGCCGGGCTTGCTGACGGACGTGTTGGTGTACCGGACGATGCCGTAGTCGTTGCCCGGGAAGCTGGAGCCGGCGGTGGTGCCGAGGGTCGTGGTGTGCCCGGAGTTGGACCACCAGGTGCCGGCGCCGTCGGTGCAGTGACCGGCGGTCAGGAAGTACTCGGTGCCGTTGCTCGCACGGACGTTGAAGCCGAGGGAGCAGCGCCAGCTGCTCGCGTAGATGGCGTCGCCGCCCTGGATGAGCTTGTTGAACGTGCCGGGGGTGCGCTTGATCGTGAGCGCGCCGGCCTTGTCGCCGGCCTGCTCCTTGATCTTCGCGATCTCGGCCTGGGTGACCGTGCTGTCGGCGGTGACGACGACCCGGCCGGTCGCGCTGTCGACGGCCCAGGCGGTGCCGGGGACGTCGGCCTGGAGCACCGCGGAGCCGGCGCTGTTCAGCTCGGCGGCGCTGAAGGTGGCGGGGGTGGGGGCGGGTGCCGCGGTCGCGCTGGGGATCGCGATCGCGGCCGCGGCCACGAGGCCGGTGGATACGGCGATCAGCCGGGTCCGTCTCGAGATGCCGCTGCGGGGGTTGGTGCGCTTGATCCTCACTTTTCGTTCCTCCACGGGGGAAGTCGGGGGCCCCTTCGTGGGGTTGGGGCCCGTGAGGCGCAGCCAGCGGACGGGCGTCCGGGTTCCGGACACGCCGTGCCCCTGACAAGCGCTGAGGTTGGAGTATTCGGCCGAACGGCCGGTCGGCGCAAGAGTGCCTTTCGGCCTTCAACCATCGCCCGGCCGTCGCCGCCGACCCCCGTGAAGATCAGTGCGGTTCGCGCTCCCCCGCCTCGATGCCGGCCGCCAGCGTGTTGCCCGGCGGCGGGAAGGGGCAGATGAAGTGGTCGGCGAAGGCGCACGGCGGCAGCAGTGCGCGGTTGAAGTCGACCGTCGTGCGCCCCTCGGCGTCCGGCGCGGCCGGGCGCAGGAACCGGAAGCGGTAACTGGTGCTTCCGCTGGTGGTGTCCGCGAAGACGGCCCACAGTGAGCCGTCGCCCTCCACGGTCACCTGGAGCGTGTGCTCCCGCCCGCCCAGGCCGAAGGCCAGCTCCCCGCCGAGGCCGAGCCCGCGCTCCCGCCCGTCCGCGTTCGCCACCCGCACACTGCGCGGCCCGGAGCCGTACGGCGTGAAGCGCCCCGGCACCGACCATCGCGGGTCGTAGGGCGTGGCGGCGATGCCGCGGAACGCGCGCCGCGCCTCGGCGCCCGGGTCGAAGTCGCGCACCCCCCAGGCGCCCTCGCGGACCAGGACGACCAGGCGCCGTTCGCCGTGGGCGACCCGGGCCGCGCTCGCCGGTCCCGGGTCGGCCG
>NZ_WWHX01000326.1 GCF_009862125.1 Streptomyces sp. SID5910 | reverse complement strand
ACCGGGAAGTGGAAGGCCATGTGGCACTCGTCGCCGCCCGCCGCGTAGTCCCCGAAGTAGTCGACCACGTCCTCGGGCCACTGGTTGGCCTCCGCCAGCACCACCGTGTCCGGATACTGCGCGTCGATCTCCTTGCGCACCCGCTTCAGGAAGTCGTGGGTGGCCGGGAGGTTCTCGCAGTTGGTGCCCTCCTCCTGGTACAGGTACGGCACGGCGTCCAGCCGGAAGCCGTCGATGCCGAGGTCCAGCCAGAACTTCAGGGCGGAGATCATCTCCTCCTGCACGGCCGGGTTCTCGTAGTTCAGGTCCGGCTGGTGGGAGAAGAAGCGGTGCCAGTAGTACTGCTTGCGGACCGGGTCGTACGTCCAGTTCGACGCCTCCGTGTCCACGAAGATGATCCGCGCGTCCTGGAACTGCTTGTCGTCGTCGGCCCACACGTAGTAGTCGCCGTAGGGCCCGTCGGGATTGCGGCGGGACTCCTGGAACCACGGGTGCTGGTCGCTGGTGTGGTTCATGACGAAGTCGATGATCACGCGCATGCCGCGCTGGTGGGCGGCGTCGACGAACTCCACGAAGTCGGCGAGGTCGCCGAACTCGGGCAGCACGGCGGTGTAGTCGGAGACGTCGTAACCGCCGTCCCTGAGTGGTGACTTGAAGAAGGGTGGCAGCCAGAGGCAGTCGACGCCCAGCCACTGGAGGTAGTCCAGCTTGGCGGTCAGGCCCTTGAGGTCACCGACGCCGTCGCCGTTGCTGTCCTGGAAGGAGCGGACGAGGACCTCGTAGAAGACGGCTCGCTTGAACCAGTC
>NZ_WWHX01000325.1 GCF_009862125.1 Streptomyces sp. SID5910 | reverse complement strand
GACCCGGCCTGGCTACCCTGGATCCATGGACTACGTCTCCGCGCTCCTCCCCCCGGTCGTCATGGCGGCCTTCTTCATCGGCGTCGTCAGGGTGATCGTGAAGTCCCAGGGCGGAGCCAGCAAGACCAAGGAGGACGCGGCCGTGGACGCCGCCCTCGCCCGGGCGGAGGGCACCCGCCAGGCATCCGCACAGCCGGACGCCTGACCACCGCGCCCCACCCCACCCCACGCCACC
>NZ_WWHX01000324.1 GCF_009862125.1 Streptomyces sp. SID5910 | reverse complement strand
TGGTGCGTGCAGCTGCAAGGCGGAGGAGGGCGACAGGGCGGAGCCCTGGCAACCGACGACAACGCCGCAGATGTGCGTGCCACGCCCCGCGACGCCGGCATGATCCAAACGGCAGGCCCTAGGTGACCAGGCCGTGTCGGTAGGCGTAGACGACGGCCTGGACGCGGTCGCGCAGGTCGAGCTTGGTGAGGATGCGCGACACGAAGGTCTTGACGGTCTCGTGGCTGATCACGAGGGCCGCGGCGATCTCGCTGTTGGACAGGCCGTCCGCGATGAGGCGGAGGACCTCCAGTTCGCGGGGTGTCAGCGGGATGTCCTCGGCACGGCCCGCGGCGGGCCGGATCCGGGCGGCGTACCGGCCCACGAGCCGGCGGGTCACCTCGGGATCCAGGAGGGCCGCGCCCATGGCCACGGTCCGGATGCCGTGCAGCAGCCGGTCGGGCGGCGCGTCCTTGAGCAGGAACCCGCTCGCTCCGGCCCGCAGCGCCTCGTAGACGTACTCGTCCAGGTTGAACGTCGTCACCACGAGCACCTTCACGGGGTGCTCCACCCCGGCACCGGCGAGCAGGCGGGTGGCCTCGATGCCGTCGAGCACCGGCATGCGCACGTCCATCACGACGACGTCGGGGCGCAGCCGGGCGGCCAGCTCCACCGCGGTCCGCCCGTCCCCGCACTCGCCGGCCACCTCCAGGTCCGGCTGCGCGCCGATGATCGTCGCCAGCCCGGTGCGGATGAGCGCCTGGTCGTCGCAGACCAGGACCCGGACCGGCGCGCTCATGCCGGGACCCCCGCGGGTATCCGCGCCCGCACCAGGAAGCCGCCGCCCGTGAGGCGGCCCGCGCTGAAGTCGCCGCCCAGCACGCCGACCCGTTCGCGCAGGCCCTCCAGGCCGCGCCCGCCGCCGCCCGGGGAGGCGTCCCGCGAACCGGAGCCGTCCGTGCCGACCTCCACGGTGATCTCTCTTTCGCCGTGGCGCACCAGGACCGAGGTCGGGCTGCCGTGGTCGTACTTGAGGGCGTTGGTCAGGGCTTCCTGCACGACCCGGTAGGCCACGAGGTCGGCGCCGCCCGTCGAGTCCGGCGGCGTGCCCTCCTCGGTGAACTCGACCGGCTGCCCGGCCCGGCGGGTCTGCTCGACGAGGGTGAGCAGTCTGCCGACGGGCGGCGTCCGGTCCTCGCCGCCGGGACCGGTGCCGTGGCCGGGGTCGAGCAGGTCCAGCAGGTGCCGCAGATCCGTGATAGCGCGCCGGCCGGTGTCGCTTACGGCGGTCAGGGCCTGGTCGAGGCGGTCCGGTGCGCCGGTGAGGTAGCGGGCCGC
>NZ_WWHX01000323.1 GCF_009862125.1 Streptomyces sp. SID5910 | reverse complement strand
GACACGCAGCTCGCGCGGATGGCGAAGCTGGTCGAGGACGCGCAGAACGGCAAGGCCGCCGCCCAGCGGCTCGCCGACCGCATCTCCGCGGTCTTCGTCCCTGTCGTCATCGCCCTGGCCCTGGCCACGCTCGGCTTCTGGATCGGCAACGGCGCCGGGCCGACCGCCGCGTTCACCGCCGCCGTCGCCGTCCTGATCATCGCCTGCCCCTGCGCCCTGGGCCTCGCCACGCCGACCGCGCTGATGGTCGGCACCGGGCGCGGCGCCCAGCTCGGCATCCTCATCAAGGGCCCCGAGGTCCTGGAGTCCACCCGCAGGGCCGACACCATCGTCCTGGACAAGACCGGCACCGTCACCACCGGCCGCATGACCCTGCTCGCCGTGCACACCGCCGCCGGTAGAGGTCCGCGTC
>NZ_WWHX01000322.1 GCF_009862125.1 Streptomyces sp. SID5910 | reverse complement strand
GCCCGACCGCGCCCGCACCCCCGCGCCCCAGCCCGCCCCGGCGGCCCCCGTCGCCGAGGCCGGCAAGCCGGACGTCGCCCGCGCCGTCGACGACGTCAAGCGCCTCCTCGGCGAGGGCCGCATCACCCAGGCCGTCGACATCCTCGGCGCGATCCTCCCCGCCGCCGCCGAACAGCACGGCGAGCGCTCCCCGGTCGTCCGCACCCTGCGCAAGCAGTACGCCGCCACCCTCATGGACGACGGCCAGTACCGGCGCGCCCTGCCCGAGCTGCGCCGCCTCGCCGACGAACGCGCCGCCGAGGCCGGCCACGCCGACCCCCAGTCCCTGCGCCACCGCTACGACGCCGCCCAGTGCCTCGAACAGCTCGGCGAACCGGCCGCCGCCCTCGCCGAGTACCGCGCGCTGCTGCCGTACTACGAGAACCAGTACGTCGCCGGCGACCCCGACCTCGCCCAC
Source organism: Streptomyces sp. SID5910 (assembly GCF_009862125.1). GTDB lineage: Bacteria > Actinomycetota > Actinomycetes > Streptomycetales > Streptomycetaceae > Streptomyces. The sequence goes on along the minus strand of NZ_WWHX01000322.1, from coordinate 16,461 downwards.
GACGTGCGCCGCCGCATCGGGCACCTCCTGCTCGCCCTCGGCGACCGCGCCGCCGCCCACGAGACGCTGGCCCGGCTCCTGCACGACCTGGAGCGCGTCCACGGCCCCGGACACCCCCTCGCGGCCGAGATCCGGCGCACGCTCGCCTGGCTCGGCCAGGTGCGCGGCTAGTCTTTGCCCCGCCCAGGGACAATCTTGTGCACCCCTGGGGACCGCGTTTCCCGAACGCGGGGGCGCCGCGGGATACGTTGCGCAACGTTTCACGCAACGCAACGACCAGCACAAGCCAGGGGTGGGATCGGCCATGTCCAGCCATCGTCAGTCGAAGAAGCGCAGATACGTCATCTGGACGGTCGCCGGGGCCGCCGTCGCCGCCGGCGCGGGCATCGCGGCCCAGAGCTCCATGGCGGCCACCACCGCCTGGCCCGCCCAGCGCACCTACACCGGCCGCGCCTTCGACACCTGCACCGCCCCCTCCGCGGCCACCATGAAGGCCTGGCACACCGGCTACTACGGCGCCGCCGCCGTCTACATCGGCGGGAAGAACCGCGGCTGCGCCCAGCCCAACCTCACCGCCTCCTGGGTCAGGACCGTCAGCGCCACCGGCTGGAAGCTCATCCCGATCTACGTCGGCGCCCAGCCGCCCTGCCAGAGCGGCCGCAACCCCGAGAAGATCACCGCCTCCACCGCCGCCTCCCTCGGCGCCAAGGACGCCGCCGACGCCGTGGCCAGGGCCGGCGCCCTCGGCATGAAGCCCGGCAGCGCGCTCTACCTCGACATGGAGCCGTACGACACCGAGAACACCGCCTGCGACGACGCCGTCCTCACCTACGTCCGCGCCTTCGACAAGGGCCTGCGCGCCAAGACGTACCGGGCCGGCTTCTACGGCTTCACCAGCTCCAGCGCCAAGGCGATCGCCACCGCGAAGAACCGCACCGACCTGCCCGGCAACCTCTGGTACGCCCTGTGGGACGGCAAGGACACCACCACCGCCGACTGGCCGTGGGGCGCCAAGGACTACACCGGCCACAGCCGCGGCCACCAGTACCTGGTCAACAGCAAGGAGACCCGCGGCGGCCACACCCTCACCGTCGACCGCGACGCCTGGGACGGCCCCGTGGCCATCACCGGCTGACCGGTCCGGCGCGTCCGGCGGCGGCGCGGCGGTGCCCGAAGTCCCCGTGAATCGTTGGTCGAATGGGTTGGCCAAAGCCGGGCCACTGCCTACCATCGATCATCGCAAGACTTTGTGCACCGTCGCACAATCTCCTCGGGAGGTTTCCTTGCACCGCCGCCGTCGCACCGCGCTCCTCCTCACCGCGGCGATCGCCGCCGCGGCACCCCTGCTCACCGCCTGCGGGAACGACGCGCATCCGGGCGCGGCCGCCGTCGTCGGCGACCAGCGGATCACCGTCGCCCAGCTGGAGAACCGGGTCGACGAGGTGCGCGACGCGCAGCGGGCCGCCGTCCCGGACGACACCCAGTACCAGCAGGTCGTCGCCCGCACCGGCACCCTCACCCGCGACACCCTGCACGGCATGGTCCTCGACCGGGTGCTGCACCGCGCCGCCGACGACGCGGGCGTGAGCGTCACCCGCAAGGAGGTCCAGCAGATGCGGACCGGCCTGGAGCAGCAGGCCGGAGGCGCCAAGGAGCTGGAGACCGTCTGGCTCCAGCAGTACGGCGTCGCCCCCGAGCGCCTCGAAGAGAACCTGCGCATCCAGATCGAGGCGCAGAAGCTCGCCGAGCACCTCGGCACCGACACCAGCAGCCCGCAGTTCTGGCAGGCCCTGTCCAAGGCGTCCCAGCAGCTCGACGTCGACCTCAACCCGCGCTACGGCACCTGGGACGTCCAGAAGAGCAGCCGCGTCGACGCGCAGGCCCCGTGGGTGCGGGACGTCACGGCGGCCGGAGCCCAGCAGCCGGCGTGACGGCGCCCGCGGGGGCCGGCGCCCCTGGTGGACGACCCGCGGCCCGGTCCGCGCCGTGCGTTACGTTCGGTTCGTGAACGCAACCACCGCCGACCCGGGCCGCATCGTCCTGCTCACCACCAGCCACCGCGTCGCCCCCGGCCTGCTGTCCTGGCCCGCCTGGCAGGCACTGCGCGCCGCCGACCACGTGCTGTGCGCCGACGCCGCGCACCCGCAGCTGCCCTACCTGCGCGAGGCGGGCATACGGGTCGACGAGGCGTCCTGGGCCGCGGAGGAACTGGTCGCCGCCTGCGCCGGGGGCCGCACGGTCGTCGTCGTCGCGACCGGCGAGGGCGAGCCGGCCCTCACCGACGGCCTGGCCCGCCTCGCCGGCTCCGGCCGCGTCCCCATGCCCGAGCTGGAGCTGCTGCCCGCCTCCTACGACCTGCCCGGCGCCCGCCTCCTGGACCTCGTCCAGGTCATGGACCGCATCCGCGCCGAATGCCCCTGGTCCTCGCAGCGGACCCACAAGGGCCTGGCCAAGTACGCCATCGAGGAGGCGTACGAGCTCGTCGAGGCCATCGAGGACGGCGACCGCGACGAACTGCGCGAGGAACTGGGCGACGTCCTCCTCCAGGTCGTCTTCCACGCCCGCATCGCGGAGGAGGACACCGAGACGCCGTTCTCCGTCGACGACGTCGCCGCCGGCATCGTCACCAAGCTCGTCCACCGCCACCCGCACGTCTTCGGCGACGAGACGGCCTCCACGCCGGACGAGGTCCGGGAGCACTGGCTGCGCACCAAGGCGGAGGAGAAGCAGCGCACCTCGGTCACCGAGGGCGTCCCCCTCGGCCAGCCCGGCCTGGCCCTCGCCGCCAAGCTCGCCTCCCGGGTCCGCACGGCCGGCCTGGACGTGCCGCTCCCCGCGGGCGAGGGCGTCGGCTACGAACTCCTGGCCCTCGCGGCCCGGGCCGAGTCCGAGGGCACGGACCCGGAAGCGGCCCTGCGCGCGGCGGCCCGCGCCTACCGGGACGCGATCAGGGAGGTCGAGGCGTGACCGGCCTGCTCGACCCCGGCCGCCCGGTCCCCGAGCTGTTCACGTGGGAGTTCGCGAGCGACCCCTACCCGGCCTACGCCTGGCTGCGCGAGCACGCCCCCGTGCACCGCACGACGCTGCCCAGCGGCGTGGAGGCCTGGCTGGTCACCCGGTACGCCGACGCCCGCCAGGCCCTCGCCGACCAGCGGCTGTCCAAGAACCCGGCGCACCACGACGAGCCCGCGCACGCCAAGGGGAAGACCGGCATCCCCGGTGAGCGCAAGGCCGAGCTGATGACGCATCTGCTCAACATCGACCCGCCGGACCACACCAGGCTGCGCCGGCTGGTGAGCAAGGCGTTCACACCGCGGCGCGTCGCCGAGTTCGCACCCCGGGTGCAGGAGCTCGCCGACGATCTGATCGGCCGGTTCGCCGCGACCGGCTCCGCCGACCTCATCCACGAGTTCGCCTTCCCGCTGCCCATCTACGCCATCTGCGACCTGCTCGGCGTCCCCCGCGAGGACCAGGACGACTTCCGGGACTGGGCGGGCATGATGATCCGGCACGGCGGCGGCCCCCGGGGCGGTGTCGCGCGGTCGGTGAAGAAGATGCGGGGCTACCTCGCCGACCTCATCCATCGCAAACGCGCCGCGCTGCCGCCCGAGCCGGGCCCCGGCGAGGACCTCATCTCCGGTCTGATCCGCGCCTCCGACCACGGCGAGCACCTCACCGAGAACGAGGCCGCGGCGATGGCCTTCATCCTCCTCTTCGCCGGCTTCGAGACCACCGTCAACCTGATCGGCAACGGCGCCTACGCCCTGCTCACCCACCCCGCCGAGCGGTCCCGGCTCCAGTCGTCCCTCGCCGCCGGCGACCACGGCCTGCTGGAGACCGGCGTCGAGGAACTCCTGCGCTACGACGGCCCGGTGGAGCTCGCCACCTGGCGCTTCGCCACCGAGGCCCTCACCGTCGGCGGGCAGGAGATCGCCGCCGGCGACCCCGTACTCGTCGTCCTGGCCGCCGCCGACCGGGACCCCGAGCGGTTCGCGGAGCCGGACACCCTGGACCTCTCCCGCCGGGACAACCAGCACCTGGGCTACGGCCACGGCATCCACTACTGCCTCGGCGCCCCGCTCGCGCGGCTGGAGGGGCAGACGGCGCTCGCCACGCTCCTCACCCGGCTCCCGGACCTCTCCCTGGCCGCCGAACCGGCCGAACTGCGCTGGCGGGGCGGGCTCATCATGCGCGGACTGCGGACCCTGCCCGTGTCCTTCACCCCGGAGAGCCGGCCCCCCGGCGGGCACCCGTCGCCAACGCAAACGTGACACGCGCTCAACTCTGTGATCTTCACGTGATCTGCGCGGCATGAACTTGTGACAAGCGATCATCTGCCTATACGTTCACGGATCAGCGTGGCGCCGAGCATCACTCGCCGCGCCGTCCCCGCTGTCTCGTGAAAGGTCGTCGCATGCTCTCCGGGAACGGTCGTCACCGTCGCCCCCGCCAGGCTCCCGCCCTGGTCGTCGCCGCCGGAGTCACCGGCTCCGCCATCGCGATCCCGCTGCTGGGGGCCACCGGCGCCCACGCGGCCGACGGAACGAACTGGGACCGGGTCGCCGAGTGCGAGACGGGCGGCGCCTGGAGCCAGAACAGCGGCAACGGCTACTACGGCGGCCTTCAGCTGTCCCAGGACGTCTGGGAGCGGTACGGCGGTCTGGGCTACGCGTCCAGCGCCGACCAGGCGAGCCGGTCGCAGCAGATAGCCGTCGCCGAGAAGGTGCTCGCGGCCCAGGGCATCGCCGCCTGGCCGACCTGCGGCCTGCTCGCGGGGCTGGGCAACGACTCGGGGACCGTGACCGGCGGCACCGGGGCCTCGGGTGACGGGGCGTCGGCGGGGAAGGGCGGAACGGGCACCTCGGGTACGCCCGAGTCCTCCGGCTTGACCGATTCCACCGAGTCCGTCCCCGAATCGTCCCCCTCGGCGACGCCCTCCCCGTCGGCGTCCCAGCCCCAGTCGCCGTCCCAGCCCTCTTCCCCGTCCTCGTCGGCGCCCGCCTCGGGCACGCCTGACGCCGCGTCGGGCAGTGGGGACGAAACGACCAAGTCCGACACGTCCACCCCGGCCGGCACCCCGGGTGCCACCGCGCCGGGCGGTGACGAGTCGGACAAGTCGGGGCAGAGCGACGCCGCTTCGGGGCTCACCGGCACCGAGGACCCCGCGACCGGCCGGCATCGCGGCGGCAGCGCCGAGGAGGGCGCCGCGGACGGCCGTACGGCGGAGTCGTCGGGACGGCACGCCTCGCGCGACGAGGACGGCGGCCGGGGCCTCACGGACGGCTCGTACACCGTCCGTTCGGGCGACAGCCTGTGGGGCATCGCCGACTCCCTTGACCTCTCCGGCGGATGGCACTCCCTCTACGCCGGCAACAAGGACGTGGTCGGCGCCGACCCGGACCACATCCTGCCCGGTCAGACGCTCACGGTCACGGGCGAACCGGGCGAAAACCAGGGCTAGTTCGCGTCACGGTTAGAGGCTGTTTGTCCGTTTTGGATCACGTGAGAGATAGGTCTCAGAAGCCGTGATCGTCTTTGAAAATCCGCGGAGCGCGTGTCTACGGTCGTGACCGCTCGCCACCGCGGGCCCCGACCGCCGCAACGCCGAATCCTGCCAGCGGCGGTACGGGAACAGTCGTCGCGTCAAGCGCCGCAGGCAGGAGCGGGGGACCCAAGGTAAGCGCCGCACCGGGCAGTCGAGCCGGAGCGGCTGGGGGTGAAGCCGAGTCCCGTGAGGGACCCGGCCGGGCAACTCAACCGGCCCGAACCCGACAGCTCACCTCGCAGGCGTCGGTGAGGGGATCAACCATGCTGTTTTCCGGCAAGGGCAAGCACCGTCGTCCGTCCAAGGCCACCCGTGTCATCGCCGTCGCCGGCGTCACCGGTGCCGCCGTCGCCGCCCCGCTGATGGCGGCCGGCAACGCCTCCGCCGCCTCCGCCTCCGAGTGGGACACCGTCGCCCAGTGCGAGTCCGGCGGCAACTGGTCCATCAACACCGGCAACGGCTACTACGGCGGCCTCCAGTTCTCGGCCTCCACCTGGGCCGCCTACGGCGGTACGCAGTACGCCTCGACCGCCGACCAGGCCAGCAAGACGCAGCAGATCGCGGTCGCCGAGAAGGTGCTCGCGAGCCAGGGCAAGGGTGCCTGGCCGGTCTGCGGCACCGGCCTGTCGGGCGCCTCGCCCTCCGGCGGCTCCGCCGAGGGCAGCGGCTCCTCGCAGTCCTCCGGCGGCTCCGAGAGCTCGCAGAGCCAGAGCAGCGGCTCCACCGCCGAGCGCTCCACCGAGCAGAAGGCCTCGCGCTCCTCCGAGCGTCCGGCCGCCAAGGCCGAGACCAAGGCCGAGAAGAAGACCGTCACCACCCCGACCGGCAAGAAGGTCGAGAAGGGCGACGGCGAGTACAAGGTCGTCAAGGGCGACACCCTCAGCTCGATCGCCACGGGCCACCACGTCGAGGGCGGCTGGGCGAAGCTGTTCAAGCTGAACGACGACATCGTCGACGACGCCGACCTGATCTACCCGGGCCAGCAGCTGCACCTCAAGTAAGCGCGGCCCGCCCCGACTCCCGCCCCGGTGCGTGTTCCCCCGTACGCACCGGGGCGGGTTTTGCCGTCCCGCGTTTGTTCCCTTCGGAAACAATCTATGCTCGACGCTGTCCACAGGGTGAGTGACCGGCTGGCCGATCGTCCGGAGCCGGTTAGGCTCATCCCGCAGGATCACACCGAAGCGTCACATCGAAGAAGGAGATGCTCGTGCCGTCCATCGACGTCGTCGTAGCCCGGGAAATCCTGGACTCCCGAGGCAACCCCACGGTCGAGGTCGAGGTCGGCCTCGACGACGGCAGCACGGGTCGTGCCGCCGTCCCGTCCGGCGCCTCCACCGGTGCCTTCGAGGCCATCGAGCTCCGTGACGGCGACCCGGGCCGCTACCAGGGCAAGGGTGTCGAGAAGGCCGTCCTCGCCGTCATCGAGCAGATCGGCCCGGAGCTCGTCGGCTACGACGCCACCGAGCAGCGCCTGATCGACCAGGCCATGTTCGACCTGGACGCCACCGACAACAAGGGCTCGCTCGGCGCCAACGCCATCCTCGGCGTCTCCCTCGCCGTCGCCCACGCCGCCTCCGAGGCCAGCGACCTGCCGCTGTTCCGCTACCTGGGCGGTCCGAACGCGCACCTGCTGCCGGTGCCGATGATGAACATCCTGAACGGCGGCTCGCACGCCGACTCCAACGTGGACATCCAGGAGTTCATGATCGCCCCGATCGGCGCGGAGTCCTTCTCCGAGGCGCTGCGCTGGGGCGCCGAGGTCTACCACACCCTCAAGAAGGTCCTGAAGAACAAGGGCCTGGCCACCGGCCTCGGCGACGAGGGCGGCTTCGCCCCGAACCTGGGCTCCAACCGCGAGGCCCTCGACCTCATCCTCGAGGCGATCAAGGAGGCCGGCTACACCCCCGGCGAGCAGATCGCCCTCGCGCTCGACGTCGCCGCGTCCGAGTTCTACAAGGACGGCTCCTACGCCTTCGAGGGCAAGGACCGCTCCGCCGCCGAGATGACCGAGTACTACGCCGAGCTGGTCGAGGCGTACCCGCTGGTCTCCATCGAGGACCCGCTGTTCGAGGACGACTGGGACGGCTGGAACACCATCACCGCCAAGCTCGGTGACAAGGTCCAGCTCGTCGGCGACGACCTGTTCGTCACCAACCCGGAGCGCCTGGCCCGCGGCATCGAGGAGAACTCGGCCAACGCCCTGCTCGTCAAGGTCAACCAGATCGGCTCGCTCACCGAGACCCTGGACGCCGTCGAGCTGGCCCAGCGCAACGGCTTCAAGTGCATGATGTCCCACCGCTCAGGCGAGACCGAGGACGTCACCATCGCCGACCTGGCCGTCGCCACCAACTGCGGCCAGATCAAGACCGGCGCCCCGGCCCGCTCCGAGCGCGTCGCCAAGTACAACCAGCTGCTGCGCATCGAGGAGATCCTCGACGACGCCGCGGTGTACGCCGGCCGCAGCGCCTTCCCGCGGTTCCGCTCCGCGGACCAGTAGGCACCACAAGGGCTGACACCCTTCAGGAAGCAGCGTCGTACGTACGTCCCCGTACCCGGTCCCGTACCGTGTGCGGGGACGTACGCGCGTGCACGGGAGGCGGAGACCAGATGGCCGTGAAGGACCGGGACCGTTTCTCCACCGCGACCAGGATCCGGATCATCGGGGAGCAGACCGCGGCCCGGGTCTACCGTTCGCAGACCAGGCGCCAGGCCCGCCGCTCCCGGCTGACCGGCCGGGCGGCGCTGCTCGCGATGGTGCTGTGCTCGCTCGTCGTGGCGCTCGCCTACCCGATACGGCAGTACGTCGCCCAGCGCGCGGAGATCGCCGACCTGCGCGAGGAGCAGGCGCGGACCCGCCAGCGGGTCGAGGACCTGCGCGACCTCAAGGCGCGCTGGCAGGACGACGCGTACGCCGAGCAGCAGATCCGCCTGCGGCTGCACTACGTGATGCCGGGGGAGACGGGCTTCACCGTCGTCGACCCGCACGCGGCCGAGCAGTCGCGCACCGACGTCGGGGCGGCCGACCGCCCCTGGTACCGGAACGTGTGGGACGGGGTCGACAAGGCCGACGCCGCCGCCCACCGGCAGTGACTCAACAGGAAGACCAGCAGAAGACAGTCATGCAGACTCCCCCGCCGACCACCGAGCGCACCGAGCCCACCGACGCGGACGTGGCGGCCTTCCAGCAGCAGCTCGGCCGTCCCCCGCGCGGCCTGCGCGCCATCGCGCACCGCTGCCCCTGCGGACAGCCGGACGTCGTGGAGACGGCGCCGCGGCTGCCCGACGGCACGCCGTTCCCCACGCTGTACTACCTGACGTGCCCGAAGGCGGCCTCCGCGATCGGCACGCTGGAGGCGAACGGCGTGATGAAGGAGATGACCGAGCGCCTGGCCGCCGACCCGGAGCTGGCCGACGCCTACCGGGCCGCGCACGAGGACTACGTCCGGCGGCGCGACGAGATCGAGGAGCTGACCGGCTTCCCGAGCGCGGGCGGCATGCCGGACCGGGTGAAGTGCCTGCACGTGCTGGTCGCCCACTCGCTGGCGGCCGGGCCGGGCGTCAACCCGCTGGGCGACGAGGCGATCGCGATGCTGCCCGAGTGGTGGCGCAAGGGGCCGTGCGTGACGGTCTCGGAGACCTGTGGGGAGGACGGCCAGTGACCCGTGTCGCCGCCATCGACTGCGGTACGAACTCGATCCGGCTGCTGGTGGCCGACGCGGACCCGGCCACGGGTGAGCTGACCGACCTGGACCGGCGCATGACCATCGTGCGGCTCGGGCAGGGCGTGGACCGCACCGGGCGGCTGGCGCCCGAGGCGCTGGAGCGGACCTTCGCCGCGTGCCGCGAGTACGCCGCGGTCATCAAGGAGCACGGCGCCGAGCGGCTGCGCTTCGTGGCGACCTCCGCCTCCCGGGACGCGGAGAACCGGGACGCGTTCGTGGAGGGGGTGCTGGAGATCCTCGGCGTGGAGCCGGAGGTCATCTCGGGCGACCAGGAGGCCGAGTTCTCCTTCACCGGCGCGACGAAGGAGCTGACCGGCCGCGCGGACCTGGACCGGCCCTACCTGGTCGTGGACATCGGCGGCGGCTCGACCGAGTTCGTGGTCGGCGACGACCAGGTGCGGGCCGCCCGCTCCGTGGACGTCGGCTGCGTCCGGATGACGGAGCGGCATCTGGTCCGCGACGGCGAGGTGAGCGACCCGCCGTCCGAGGAGCAGATCGCGGCCATACGGGCCGATGTCGAGGCGGCCCTCGACCTCGCCGAGCGGACGGTGCCGCTGCGCGAGGCGCGCACGCTGGTCGGTCTGGCCGGCTCGGTGACGACGGTGTCGGCGATCGCGCAGGAGCTGCCGGAGTACGACTCGGCCGCCATCCACCACTCCCGGGTCTCCCGGGACCGGGTCCGCGAGATCACCGACCGGCTGCTGCGCTCCACCCACGCCGAGCGCGCCGCGGTGCCCTCGATGCACCCGGGGCGGGTGGACGTGATCGCGGCCGGGGCGCTGGTGCTGCTGGCGATCATGGAGCGGACGGGTGCGGAGGAGGTCGTCGTGAGCGAGCACGACATCCTCGACGGCATCGCGTGGTCGGTGGCGTAGGCGGTCCGCGGTGGCTCTCTGAGCAGGCCGGACAACGTTTGAGCGCCCTCCGGGGGTCCCGTGCGGGGCCCCCGGCGACATCTTGTCGGCGAAGTTCGTGAAGTTCTTCACAAGGAATTGGGCCCCGTCGGGCGAGGAAAGGCCGCCGGTTGACCCTTTTGGGGGTTCAACTGCCCTTTGAACGTGTTCAGGACGGTGTCCGGGAGGGGTCCCGGAGAGGGCCCCTCGGCGCCTGGTCCACCGTCCTCCGCGGCGCGGATCGGCAGCTCACGCGGCATTGACAACGGGACGCACTACACGCTGGTTCCTTGCCGCGCCATGATCTCCGTCACTTGGGCGGCGGATAGTAGCACAGCCTCCACCAAAGCTTGTGAAGGGGCGCACGAACCACCCCCCTGGGGCGGGTGGATACTCGATGCCATGAGCACCACGGAGCGTCCCAGGATCCTCGTAGTAGGCGGTGGGTACGTAGGCCTGTACGCAGCTCGACGCATCCAGAAGAAGATGCGTTACGGCGAGGCGACCGTCACCGTCGTCGACCCGCGGTCGTACATGACCTACCAGCCCTTCCTCCCCGAAGCCGCCGCCGGCAACATCTCCCCGCGGCACGTCGTCGTCCCCCTCAGGCGCGTGCTTCCGAAGGCGGAGGTCCTCACCGGCCGGGTCACCACCATCGATCAGGAGCGCAAGGTCGCCACGATCGCCCCGCTGGTCGGCGAGGCGTACGAGCTGCCCTTCGACTACCTGGTCATCGCCATGGGCGCGGTCTCCCGCACCTTCCCGATCCCCGGCCTCGCCGAGCAGGGCATCGGCATGAAGGGCATCGAGGAGTCCATCGGCCTGCGCAACCACGTCCTGGAGCAGCTGGACAAGGCCGACTCCACCACCGACGAGGAGATCCGCCGCAAGGCGCTCACCTTCGTCTTCGTCGGCGGCGGCTTCGCCGGGGCGGAGACCATCGGTGAGGTCGAGGACATGGCCCGCGACGCGGCCAAGTACTACCGGAACGTGTCCCGCGAGGACATGCGCTTCATCCTGGTCGACGCCGCCGACAAGATCCTCCCCGAGGTCGGCCCCAAGCTCGGCCAGTACGGCAAGGAGCACCTGGAGAGCCGCGGCGTGGAGATCTACCTCTCCACCTCGATGGACTCCTGCGTCGACGGCCACGTGGTGCTGAAGAACGGTCTTGAGGTCGACTCCAACACCATCGTGTGGACGGCCGGCGTCAAGCCGAACCCGGCCCTGTCCCGCTTCGGCCTCCCCCTCGGCCCCCGCGGTCACGTCGACTGCGAGCCGACCCTCCAGGTCAAGGGCACCGACTACATCTGGGCCGCCGGCGACAACGCCCAGGTCCCGGACCTCGTCGGCCGCAAGGCGGGCAACGAGAACGCCTGGTGCCCGCCGAACGCCCAGCACGCGCTGCGCCAGGCCAAGGTCCTCGGCGACAACGTGGTCTCCGGCATGCGGGGCTTCCCGCAGAAGGACTACAGCCACGCCAACAAGGGCGCGGTGGCGGGCCTCGGCCTCCACAAGGGCGTCGCGATGATCGTCATGGGCAAGATGAAGATCAAGCTCAAGGGACGTCTCGCCTGGTACATGCACCGCGGATACCACGGCCTCGCGATGCCGACCTTCAACCGCAAGATCCGTGTCCTCGCGGACTGGACGCTCGGCATGTTCCTCAAGCGCGAGGTCGTCTCCCTCGGCGCGATCGAGACGCCGCGCGAGGAGTTCTACGAGGCCGCCAAGCCGGCCCCGGCCGCGCCGAAGGCCAGCGAGAAGCCGGCGGAGAAGACCGAGGCCAAGGCCTCCTGACCTCAGGTCACCTCCCGCCGCAACCCGGCACCCCCGAAGGGGCCACCCGCCATCCGTGGTGCGGGCGGCCCCTTCGGCGTGTCCGGGCCCGACGGCGGCAAGCCGGAAGGTGTTGTGTACACCTTCTTTTGCCCAGTCATGACTCCGTGGCGGGACTGCGATGCGGTCGTCCAGGTGTTTACGTGGTGTCAGGACATTCCGGGATCGCTTGTCACGGAGGTACGCCATGGCTGATGCAGCGCTGCGGCTGCATAACCTCTTCGAACAGTTGCTGGGGGCACCGCTCCCGGTACGCGTTCGCGCCTGGGACGGTTCGCAGGCGGGCCCGCCGGGTGCGCCGACGCTCGTCGTCCGGCATCGCAGGGCACTGCGCCGGCTGCTGTTCAAGCCCGGTGAGCTGGGGCTGGTCCGGGCCTGGGTGGCCGGGGACCTCGACGTCGAGGGCGACCTCTACGCGGCCCTGGACCTGCTCGCCGGGCTCGTCTGGGAGCGCGGCGAGGACGCCCGGGGGCTCGGCGAGGCCCTCCGTGACCCCGAGGTGCGGGCCGCCGTACGCGGGCTGGTGAAGCTCGCCGGGCCGCCGCTGCCGCCCGCGCCGCCGCCGGAGGAGATCCGCAGATCCCGCCGCCATCTGCACACCAAGCGCAGCGACCGGCGGGCCATCAGCCACCACTACGACGTCGGCAACGACTTCTACGAACTCGTCCTCGGCCCCTCCATGGTGTACTCCTGCGCCTACTGGGACGCCCCCGAGGCCGAGGGCGGCACCCTGGAGGCCGCCCAGCGCGACAAGCTCGAACTCGTCAGCCGCAAGCTCGGCCTGACGCCCGGTCAGCGCCTCCTCGACGTCGGCTGCGGCTGGGGCTCCATGGCCATCCACGCGGCCCGCGAGCACGGCGTGAGCGTCGTCGGGGTCACGCTGTCGCAGGAGCAGGCCGCCTACGCGCGCAAGCGGGTCGCCGACGAGGGCCTCACCGACCGGGTGGAGATCCGCGTCCAGGACTACCGGGACGTCACCGACGGGCCGTACGACGCGATCTCGTCCATCGGCATGGCCGAACACGTCGGCGCCGAGCGGTACCTGGAGTACGCCGGTGATCTGTTCAAGCTGCTCAAGCCCGGCGGGCGGCTGCTGAACCACCAGATCGCCCGCCGCCCCCGGCAGGACGAGTCCGCCTACTCCGTGGACGAGTTCATCGACGCCTACGTCTTCCCCGACGGCGAGCTGGCCCCCGTCGGCACCACCGTCACGCAGCTGGAGCGCGCCGGGTTCGAGGTGCGCGACGTGGAGCCGATCCGCGAGCACTACGCGCTCACCCTGCGCCGCTGGGTCGCCAACCTGGAGTCCGGCTGGGACGCGGCCACCCGGCTCGTCAGCCCCGGCCGGGCCCGCGTCTGGCGCCTCTACATGGCCGCCTCCGCGCTGTCCTTCGAACGCAACCGCATCGGCGTCAACCAGGTCCTGGCCGTGAGGACCCCCGAGTCGGGCGCTTCCGGGATGCCCCTGCGCGCCCGCACCTGGAACTGAGCCCGCGCGCCCTCCGTACGTACGTGTGAGGGCCCCGCTCCCACCCGGGAACGGGGCCCTCACACGCGCGTGGCGGCTACTCCGCCTTGATCGCGTTCAGCATGTTCAGCCGGGCTGCGTTGCGGGCCGGCCACAGCGCGGCCAGGACGCCCACGAGGCCGGCCAGCACCACGAAGATCCCGATCCGGTCCCAGGGCAGGACCAGCGCGTACCCCGGGATGCTGTCCGCGACGGTCTCGCCGATCGCCCAGCCGAGGAACGTGCCGAGGCCGATGCCGACCACCGCGCCGAACACCGAGATCACGACCGCCTCCAGCCGGACCATCCGCTTCACCCGGCGCCGGTCCAGACCGATCGCCCGCAGCATGCCGATCTCCTGCTGCCGTTCGAAGACGGACATCGCGAGGGTGTTGACCACGCCGAGCACCGCGATGATCAGGGCCATCGCCAGCAGGCCGTACATGACGTTCAGCAGCGTGTTGATGGCGCCGCCGAACTCGTCGCGGATGTCCTGCCGGTCCATCACGGTGATCGCGGGGTTGTCGCCCAGCGCGTCGACGAGGACCTTCTCGTTCGCCGCGGTCTGGCCGCCGTCGGTCTTCACGAAGATCTGCCGGATGGACGGCTTGGCCTCGTGCCGGTCCACGACCTTCCGGTCGACGAGGACGGGGGAGAGGAACTCGCTGTCCTTGTAGACGGCGCCGACCGTCAGCGTGGCCTTCTCGTCGTCGTCGAAGGTGACGGAGACGGTGTCGCCGGGCTTCCAGCCCCTGCTCTCGGCCGTCTTCTCGGCGACCGCGATCCGGCCCTGGGCGAGCGAGCCCGCGCTGCCGCTGACGACGTCGACGGTCAGGACCTTCTCGATGTCGCCCGGGGTGACCGCAGAGGCGGACACGAAGTCGCCGTCGACCCGGAAGTAGGCGTCCTGCTGCGGCGAGACCGCGGACACGCCGTCGGCCTTCTCCAGCGCCGCCAGCGCCGACTGGTCGAGGTCGCCGCCGTTGGCCATCGAGACCATGTAGTCGGCCCTGATGTTGTCCGTGGTCATCTTGTCGACGGCCGCGCCGACCGTGACGCCGAGCACCGACAGGCTGGTCACCAGCGTCAGTCCGATCGCCAGCGCCGAGGCGGTGGCGCCGGTGCGGCGCGGGTTGCGGACCGCGTTCTGGCCGGCCAGCTTGCCCGCCACCCCGAAGGGGCCGACGAGCAGCGGACGGATCAGCGCGATCACGGGCCGGGACAGCAGCGGGATCAGGACGATCACGCCGATCAGCGCGAGGAACGCGCCCGCCCCGATGTACATCCGGCCGTCGTCGCCGCCGGTCGAGGCACCCGCCACGATCCCCGCCGCACCGAGGGCGGTGACGGCCGCGCCGATGGAGTTGCGCACCACCAGCGACTTGGTGGTGGCCACCGCGTGGACGCTGTTCATGGCCGCCACCGGCGGGATCTTCGCGGCCCGTCGGCCGGGCAGCCAGGCCGCGAACACCGTGATCAGCACGCCGACCGCGAACGCCGCGACGACCGGCGTGGCGGACAGGACCAGCGGACCGGCCGGCATCTTCATGTCGAACGCGGCCATGCCGGAGCGCAGCGCGACGGCCAGGCCGACGCCGAGGGCGAAGCCGACGGCCGAGGCCACCAGGCCGACCAGCGCGGCCTCGGCGAGCACCGAGCGGGTGACCTGCCGGCGGGACGCGCCGACGGCGCGCATCAGGGCGATCTCCTTGGTGCGCTGGGCGACCAGCATCGTGAACGTGTTGGAGATCAGGAAGACGCCGACGAAGAGCGCGATGCCCGCGAAGCCGAGCAGGACCTGCTTGAGGTTGCCCATGCCCTGCTCGATCTGGTCGGCCTGCTCGTCGGCGAGCGCCTGGCCGGTCTGGGCCTCGGCGGTGTCGGGCAGCAGCGGCTCGACCGCCTTCAGGATGCGCGCGTCGTCGGCGCCGGGGGCGGCGGCGACGGTGGCGCTCTCGAAGTAGCCGGGCCGGAGGTACTGCTTCTGGGCGATGGCGGTGTCGAAGAGGACGAGGCTGCCGCCCGCGTTGACGGCGCCGTCCTCGGTGGTGAACACACCGCTGAGGGTGTACTCCTTCACCGGGCCGTTGGTCGCGACGCGCACGCGGTCGCCGACCTTGTACTCGCCCTTGCCGGCGGACTCCTCGTCCAGGGCGATCTGGTCGTCCTGCACCGGGCCGGAGCCGTCGGTGAACGTGTACGCGGTGTCCTTGCCGTCCTTGCCGGGCGCGAAGTTGGAGCCCTTGTTGGACCAGCCGACGCCGATGAGCTTCCCGTCGGGGTCGGCGACACCGGCGAAGCCCTCGACGCGGCCGTACACCCCGGAGACGCCGTCCACGGCGGAGATCCGGTCGAGGACCCTGCCGGACAGGCCGGGCTCCTCCTTGGGGTTGTCCGGGTCGGCGTGCGAGGTGACGGCGACGGCGACGTCGTCGTAGCTCTTCGCCGACTGGTTGCGGAAGGCGTTGGAGAGGGTGTCGGCGAAGACCAGGGTGCCGGACACGAACGCCACGCCGAGCATCACGGCGAGCACGGTCATCAACAGCCTGGCCTTGTGCGCGAAGACGTTGCGCAAGGCGGTACGGAACATGGGGTCTACTTCGTCCAGACGTACGGGAGGGGAGGCGAGGCGGGCGGGGGTGTCAGCTGGTGCGGCCCTTGGCGTCGAACTGCTTCATACGATCGAGCACCTTGTCGGCCGTCGGCCCGTACACCTCGTCGACGATGCGTCCGTCCGCGAGGAAGACGACTCGGTCCGCGTAGGCGGCGGCCACCGGGTCGTGGGTCACCATCACCACCGTCTGGCCCAGCTCCCGCACCGAGTTGCGCAGGAAGCCCAGCACCTCGGCGCCCGAGCGGGAGTCGAGGTTTCCGGTCGGCTCGTCACCGAAGATGATCTCCGGCCGGGAGGCCAGCGCCCGGGCCACGGCGACGCGCTGCTGCTGGCCGCCGGAGAGC
>NZ_WWHX01000321.1 GCF_009862125.1 Streptomyces sp. SID5910 | reverse complement strand
GGGATGTTCGGGGGTGGGGCCGGGGTGGCAGGTGTTTCAGGTGCTGAAACAACCATGCGGCTGAACATTTCAGGTTGTCAAACAACTGGGTACCCTGGTTTCCATGGCCACACCACGCGACACTCCCCGCCGACCCGACGCGCTCACCCTCGAAGTCGTCGAGCTGATCGGCGAGGTCGTGGCCCGTTTCCACGCGGACTACGAGGAGGCGGCGGCGGAGCGGGCCCTCACCGGGGCGCAGGCCAAGCTGCTCAGCCTGCTCTCGCTGGAGCCGCTGCCGATGCGGAAGCTGGCGCAGAAGCTGAAGTGCGAGCCGTCGAACGTCACCGGGATCGTGGACCGGCTGGAGGCGCGGGGGCTGGTCGAGCGGCGGCCTGACCCGGACGACCGGCGGGTGAAGGTGGCGGCGGCGACGGAGGAGGGGCGGCGGGTGGCCCGGGGGCTACGGGAGTCGCTGCGCTTTGCTCGGGAGCCGTTGGCGGGGTTGTCGGAGGGGGAGCGGGTCGCTCTGCGGGATGGGTTGCGTCGGATGCTGGGGGGTTGAGCGGGGTCCGGTGGGCCGGGGTTTGCCGGTG
>NZ_WWHX01000320.1 GCF_009862125.1 Streptomyces sp. SID5910 | reverse complement strand
CCCACCCCGCCATCGCCCCCGCCTCCGCCTCCAGTACGTGCCGGGCGCGCAGGCGGGGTAGGCCCAGGCGGCCCGGGGGCATCGTGCGGACGGCGATGACCGTCAGCCGGCGGTCCAGGTAGGCCACGTCGATGGGGAACCGCATCCCGAACGTGTGCACGCTGCCGGCCGGCGTCAGCAGGAGCGCCCCGTCGATCCCGTCCCGGCCCAACAGGCCCCTGGTGCGGGCCCGGTAGGACGCGGCGACCTCCAGCGGCACCACGGCCCGCCCGTCCGGTCCGCCTTCCACGACGCCGTTCACGACCAGCCGCCCCCGCCCGTCCCGCCAGCGCCGCCACCCCATGCCGACTCCCTCCCCACACCAACCGGACCGCACCGCACCGCGAAATGTCGTTGTCCCGTGCCCGGAGCCAAGTGTAGGAAGGCCGGATGACCGCACTCGGTGTCGTCTTCCGTCCCCAGCTCGCCCCCGAGCGGCTGCGTGCCGTGGCACGTGTCGCGGAGGAGGCCGGGCTGGACGAGCTGTGGCTGTGGGAGGACTGCTTCCTCGAAGGAGGCATCTCCACGGCCGCCGCCGCCCTCGCCTGGACCGAGCGGCTGAAGGTCGGCGTCGGACTGCTGCCGGTACCCCTGCGGAACGTGGCCGTCACCGCCATGGAGGCCGCCACCCTGCACCGCATGTTCCCCGGCCGCGCGACCCTCGGCGTCGGGCACGGAGTGCAGGACTGGATGGGCCAGGTCGGCGCACGCGCCGAGTCGCCCGTCACCCTCCTGCGGGAGTACCTGCTCGCCCTGCGGGCCCTGCTGCGCGGCGAACGGGTGACGACCGAGGGACGGTACGTCCGGCTCGACGGCGTCGCCCTCGACTGGCCGCCCGCCCAGCGGGCCGAGGTGCTCGCCGGGGTCACCGGGCCCCGTTCGCTGCGGCTCTCCGGTGAGGCCGCCGACGGGACCATCCTCCACGCGTCCAACCCGCCCGACGCCGTACGGCAGGCCCGCCGGCTCATCGACGAGGGACGGACGACGGCCGGGCGGACCGACCCGCACCAGGTGGTCGTGTATCTCCTCGCCGCCACCGGACCCGGCGCCGCCGAACGGCTGCGTGCCGAACAGCGGGCCGAGGGCGTCGCCGCGGTGCCGGACCTCGGCGTCGCCGGGGACGCCGGCGCCGTCGCCAAGGCCGTCCGGCGCCTGGCCGAGGCGGGCGCCGACACCGTCGTCCTCCAGCCGACGGCCGACGAGCCCGACCCCGAGGGCTTCGTCCGCTTCGCCGCCGAGCAGGTCCGGCCCCTCCTGGACGAGGACTAGCGTCCCCGCCGCACCACACCGCA
>NZ_WWHX01000319.1 GCF_009862125.1 Streptomyces sp. SID5910 | reverse complement strand
GGGCGCGGGCTGGCCTCGGCGCTGGCGGGCTGGCAGCTCAGCCGCCGCCCGATGCGCGGGGCCGGTCCGGTGCTGCTGCTGGTCCTGGCGACGGCGCTGGGCATGCTGGCGGTCGGTCAGGGCGCCTCCTGGGACCGTTCGCAGGACGACCAGGCGGACTTCCGCGCCGGCGCTCCGGTGCGGGTGCTGGCCTCCGGGACGGCGGAGCTGGGCCGCACGGAGACGTACGCGGCCGTCCCGGGCGTCCGGGAGGCGGCCCCCGCCGTCCGTACGTCCCTTCAGATGTCCGGCGACCGGACGGCCACGGTGCTGGCGCTGGACACGGCGGGCGCCGCGGACGCGATGCTGCTCCGCCCGGACCTGTCCCCCGTACCGGCCCGGTCGCTGCTCTCCTCTCTCGCCCCGGAGGGCGAGGCGGCGGGCGCGAAGGTGCCGGCGGGCACCGCGCGACTGGCCCTTACGGCGACCCTGGGCCGCGCGGGGGCCGGCGGGGCCACGGGCATGACGGCCGACGTGACCGTCACGGCGCAGGACCGCGACGGCGTGCCGTACCGGCTGCCGGCCGGCGCGCTGGACGCCGACGGCCGCGGCCACACCCTGGAACTCCCCGTCTCCTCCGGCCCGCTGACCGTGACCGGCGTGGAGCTGGTCATGGCCCAGCCGAGCGGCCGCGCCCAGCAGCACCGCTTCACCCTGGAGGCGCTGACCGCGACGTCGGCCGACGGCACCGTGCGGAAGCTGGAGCTGCCCCGCTCGTGGACGGCCACCGCACGCGGCGCCGGCCAGGTCTCGCCCCCGGACGCGCCCACCAGCCCCACCCGGCCCCGGCTGCTGGCGTCCGGTCCGCCGCGGATCGAGTACGGCACCGGGTACGTCCCGGCCGACACGCCCTGGGAGACCGCGTCGCTGACCGTGCGGCTGGACGCCGCGCAGCCCGCGCCGCCGCAGCTCACGGCCGTGGCGACCGACCGCTTCCTCGACTCCACGGGCGCCCGCGCCCGACAGCCGGTGGACATCGCGCTGGACGGCCGGACCGTCACCGTGCGGATCACGCACACGGTCCACGCGCTGCCGACGACCACCGCGACGGACGCCCCGTTGCGCGGCACGGAGAAGGACGGCGGGGCGCTCCTGGTCGACCTGCGGTCGGTGAACCGGGTCTTGCAGGCGCGGTACGGGGAGAGCGTGACGCCCACCGAGTGGTGGCTGCGGACGGCGCCGGGGAAGGCGGCCGGGGTGGCCGCCGCCCTGCGCGCCTTCCCGGACGTCGATCCGGCGCAGGTCGTGGTGCGGGACGAGCTGGCCGGGCAGTTGCGCGACGACCCGTTCGGCGCGGGCCCCGGAACGGCGTTCACC
>NZ_WWHX01000031.1 GCF_009862125.1 Streptomyces sp. SID5910 | reverse complement strand
GTGGCTGGTCGCGCAGTTCCCCGCGCCCCTTTTGGGCGTTGGCGGGTCCGTTCCTTTCGAGGGGCGGGCCCGCTTTCGTGTGGGTGAGAGGATTTCTGGGTGAGTGATGAAGTGGAGCCCGGGTTCGTGCGGGTGCGGCTGGATCTGTCGTACGACGGGGCCGAGTTCTCCGGGTGGGCCAAGCAGGCCGGCGGGCGGCGGACCGTGCAGGGGGAGATCGAGGACGCGCTGCGGACCGTCACGCGGTCGGCGCGGACGTACGAGCTGACCGTGGCGGGGCGGACCGACGCCGGGGTGCACGCCCGGGGCCAGGTCGCGCACGTGGACCTGCCGCGCGAGGTGTGGGCCGAGCACCACGGGAAGCTGCTCAAGCGGCTCGCCGGGCGGCTGTCGCGGGACGTGCGGGTGTGGGCCCTCAGGGAGGCGCCCAGCGGCTTCAACGCCCGGTTCTCGGCGATCTGGCGGCGCTACGCCTACCGGGTCACCGACAACCCCGGCGGGGTCGACCCGCTGCTGCGCGGACACGTGCTGTGGCACGACTGGCCCCTCGACGTGGACGCCATGAACGAGGCCGCCCGGGGACTGCTCGGGGAGCACGACTTCGCCGCCTACTGCAAGAAGCGCGAGGGGGCGACCACCATCCGGACCTTGCAGGAGCTGAGCCTCGTGCGGGGGGACGACGGGATCGTCACCGCCACCGTGCGGGCCGACGCCTTCTGCCACAACATGGTGCGCTCGCTCATCGGCGCGCTGCTGTTCGTCGGCGACGGGCACCGCACGCCGGACTGGCCCGCGAAGGTGCTCGCCGCCGGTGTCCGGGACTCCGCCGTGCACGTCGTACGGCCGCACGGGCTGACCCTGGAAGAGGTCGGCTACCCGGCGGACGAGCTGCTGGCGGCGCGGAACAAGGAGGCGCGCAACCGGCGCACCCTGCCGGGGACCGGCTGCTGCTGAGCCGCTAGCCGGCCGTCGCCGCCGCCGACGCCTGGGCCTGGCCGCGCCGGCTGATCTGCCGGACGGCGAACTCGGCCAGGTCGTCACCGGTGCGGAAGACGGCCGTGTCCTTCTGCGTCACGTTCTGGCCGTTCGTGAAGCCGGCGATCGTGAAGTAGGCGTACCGGCCGTAGGAGTTGATGGTGGAGCGGCAGACCGCGCCCGTGCAGAACGACTTCACGCCGCCGCCCGACAGCGAGCGCACGATGCTCTTCTTGTCGGTCTGGCTCTTGGCCTTGAGCGCCTGCGCCTCGTTGTCGAAGACGGCCACGCCGACCGTCACCGCGATGTCGCCCTTGGTGTAGGTGACGCGCAGCAGCCGGGTGCAGCCGTTGTTGGTGAGGGCCTTCGGCAGGGTGCCCTGGGCGGCGGAGGCGCAGGTGCGGGTGTCCGCGGTCGGCCCCTTCTTGTAGACGATGTCGCCCATGGTCAGCTGCGTGCCCGGGAAGAGGATGTCCGGGCTCAGCGGGGCCGTGTCCTTCTTGCTGCTGGACACGAAGTCCTTCGGGTCCAGCGGCGGCGGGGCGCTGGTCGGCGCGAACGAGGGGGGCGCGGCCGACTGGCCGGGGATGTCCGCGGTCGACGGCAGCTGGGAGGAGGGCGTGTCCGACGCCTGGTCGGAGCCGTTCGCCGAGACCACGGCCACGGCGACGGCACTGGCGATCGCCACGGTGGCCAGCGCACCGCCGCCGATGAACAGCAGCCGGCGCCGCTTGTTACGGGCCTCCGAGGCCTCGGCGAGCGCGGCCCAGTCCGGGGAGTCGCCGCCGCCGCTGTTCCAGGGCTGCTGCTGCGATTGCGGTTTCCAGGGATCCCACTGCGACTGAGGTCCCCCCTGCCCAAAGCTCATGGGCGGCATCTTAGACGGGCCGAGAGGTGTGCTGGTGCGGCTGTGGACGGGGTGCAGCGCCTAGCGTTCCCTTCATGTGGACGGGCAAAAGCGACATCTCCGGGTGGTTGGTGCGGCCGGTGGGCGGGCACGCGTGGGCGGCGCTCGTGGCGGTGCTGGGGGCGTCGGCGCTGAGTGCGGCCCGGGCGTCCCCGGACGGGGGGATGGACAACGCGATCGTCGTGCGGGCCGCCCGGACCTGGCTGGCCGGCGGCTCCCCGTACGACGATCCGCACTTCCTCTATCTGCCGAGCGCCGTGCTGGCCGCCGTCCCGCAGGCGCTGCTGCCCGGGGCCGTGCTGCGGGTGCTGGCGCCCCTGGCGGTGACGGCGCTGCTGGTGCTGGCCTGGGGCTGCGCGCTGCGCCTGCACCGGGTGCCGTACGGCAGCCGCCTCGGCGTCCTCGGGGCGATCGGGCTCGCGGCGGGCTTCGCGCCCTTCGGGCACCTGGTGCGGCTCGGCAACTGGACGGTGACCGCGGCGGTGGGCCTGCCGCTGTGCCTGCTGCTGGCCAGCCGGGGCCGCTGGACGGCGGCCGGAGCGGTCATCGGGGCGGCCGTGGCGCTCAAGCCGCTGCTGGCGCCCGTGGTCCTGCTGTTCCTGTTCGCCGGGCGGTGGCGGGCCCTCGCGGCGGCCGTCCTGGTGCCCGCGCTGGCCTCCGGCGCGGCGGCGCTGCTGATGCCCGATCCGGCCGGCTTCCTCACCCGCACCCTGCCCTTCCTCGCCCACGGCGACGACGGCTTCCTGCGGCTCTACGAGGCCTCCCCGGCGGCCGTCCTGCCCCGCCTCGGCGTCGCGGAACCGCTCGCGCAGGGGATCGCGGCGGTGGCGGCGGGGGCCGGGGTGCTGTGCGCGTACCTGCGCTGGCGCCGCGCGGACGCCGGGCCGCTGCGGTACGCGGAGACCGGCGCCGGCCTGATGCTGTCGGCCTTCCTGGTCTCCCGGCCGTCCTACGACCACTACCTCCTGGTCGCGGTGCCGCTGCTGCTCGCCGGGCTGCCGTACGCCGGTGCGGTGGCCCGGGGGCCCTGGTTCTGGCTCGCCCTGGTGCCCCAGGCACCGGGGCTGACCTGGCCCTGGCTGGAGACGGCGCGGCAGCGGGCCTTCAAGGACGCGTTCACGCTGTGCGTGCTGGTGTGGGCCGTGGCGGGGCGGGCCCGGGGCGGTGCGGCCCCCGCCGGCGATCACGACGGCGCCGGGCGCGCGCCGGAGCCCGCGGCGGTGTCGTCGGCTCCGTTTTGACCCGGCTGCGGCACCCCGGGTACTCTGCACAGTCGTATGTGTATTGGCTTGCTCATTCTCACGTGAGGGGCCCTTACACCGGTCCACCGGGACCGATGACCAGCGACCAGCACGCGGTATGCGTCACCGCTGTGCGGTCAGGGCTGTCGTGATCGTCTTCGGTGACCTTGTCAGGACCATTCACTGAAGAAGCGAAGGCTACGAACCGTGCGTACGTACAGCCCCAAGCCCGGCGATGTGACGCGCCAGTGGCACGTCATCGACGCTCAGGACGTCGTCCTGGGTCGTCTGGCCTCCACCGCCGCCTCCATCCTGCGTGGCAAGCACAAGCCGATCTACGCGCCCCACGTCGACACCGGTGACTTCGTCATCATCATCAACGCCGACAAGGTGCACCTCTCCGGCAACAAGCGGACCCAGAAGATGGCGTACCGCCACTCCGGGTACCCGGGCGGTCTGCGCTCCGTGCGCTACGACGAGCTGCTGGACAAGAACCCCGAGAAGGCCATCGAGAAGGCCGTCAAGGGCATGCTCCCCAAGAACACGCTGGGCCGTCAGATGCTCTCGAAGCTGAAGGTCTACAAGGGTGACCAGCACCCGCACGGCGCGCAGCAGCCGCAGCCGTTCGAGATCACCCAGGTCGCGCAGTAAGTCCGGCCACCCCCTAAGACGAAAAGAATCTGAGGAGCATCGTGGCCGAGACCACTGCCGAGCAGCCGATCGAAGAGATCGACATCGAGAGCTACACCACCGAGTCCGAGGTCCCCGTCGAGGGTGAGTACACCTCGGAGTCGATGGCGTCCCGCTTCGGCGAGCCCCAGCCGGCCGCCGGCCTGGGCCGTCGCAAGAACGCCATCGCCCGTGTCCGGATCGTCCCGGGCACCGGCAAGTGGAAGATCAACGGTCGCACCCTCGAGGACTACTTCCCGAACAAGGTGCACCAGCAGGAAGTCAACGAGCCCTTCAAGGTGCTCGAGCTCGAAGGCCGTTACGACGTCATCGCCCGCATCGCGGGTGGCGGTGTCTCCGGTCAGGCCGGTGCGCTCCGTCTCGGTGTCGCCCGTGCGCTGAACGAGGCCGACGTCGACAACAACCGCGGCCCGCTGAAGAAGGCCGGCTTCCTCAAGCGCGACGACCGTGCGGTCGAGCGCAAGAAGGCCGGTCTCAAGAAGGCCCGCAAGGCCCCGCAGTACAGCAAGCGCTAAGCCTCGCTGCCTGTACTCCGAACGCCCCGGCGGCACGCCACTGTGCTGCCGGGGCGTTCGTTTATCCCGGCCGCCAGGCGTATAACGACACAAGACGCTCAGAAGCTCAGCCGGTCATGGGTTCATGCGTTCATGGGCTCATGTGCTCGGACCTGACGTTTTCTCAGGAGGACAAGTGGGACGACTCTTCGGCACGGACGGCGTGCGCGGTGTCGCCAACGCGGATCTGACGGCCGAGCTGGCGCTCGGTCTCTCCGTCGCCGCGGCGCACGTACTGGCCGAGGCGGGCACCTTCGCCGGACACCGGCCGACCGCCGTGGTCGGCCGTGACCCGCGGGCCTCCGGGGAGTTCCTGGAGGCCGCCGTGGTCGCGGGCCTGGCCAGCGCCGGCGTGGACGTGCTGCGGGTCGGCGTGCTGCCGACGCCCGCGGTGGCCCACCTCACCGGCGCGCTCGGCGCCGACCTCGGCGTGATGCTCTCCGCGAGCCACAACGCCATGCCCGACAACGGCATCAAGTTCTTCGCCCGCGGCGGGCACAAGCTCGCCGACGAGCTGGAGGACCGCATCGAGTCCGTCTACGCGGATCACCGCACCGGCGCCCCCTGGGACCGTCCGACCGGCGCCGGCGTCGGCCGCGTCCGCGACTACGACGAGGGGCTCGACCAGTACGTCGCCCACCTCGTCGGTGTCCTCCCGAACCGCCTCGACGGACTGAAGATCGTCCTGGACGAGGCGCACGGCGCGGCCTCCCGGGTCTCGCCGGAGGCGTTCGCGCGGGCCGGTGCCGAGCTCGTCACCATCGGCGCGGTGCCCGACGGCCTCAACATCAACGACGGCTGCGGCTCGACCCACCTCGACCTGCTCAAGGCCGCCGTCGTCGAGCACGGCGCCGACCTCGGCATCGCCCACGACGGCGACGCCGACCGCTGCCTGGCCGTGGACCACACCGGCGCGGAGGTCGACGGCGACCAGATCCTCGCCGTGCTCGCGCTCGCGATGCGGGAGCGGGAGGCGCTGCGCTCCGACACCGTCGTCGCCACCGTGATGTCCAACCTGGGCTTCAAGCTGGCCATGGAGCGCGAGGGCATCCAGTTCGTGCAGACCGGGGTCGGCGACCGGTACGTGCTGGAGGAGATGAAGCAGCACGGCTACGCCCTCGGCGGCGAGCAGTCCGGGCACGTCATCATCCTCGACCACGCGACCACGGGTGACGGCACGCTGACCGGGCTGATGCTGGCGGCGCGGGTCGCGGAGACCGGGCGTACGCTGCGGGATCTCGCGTCCGTGATGGAGCGGCTGCCGCAGGTGCTGATCAATGTGCCGGACGTGGACAAGGCGCGGGTCACGACCTCCGCGGAGCTGTCGACTGCCGTCGGGGAGGCGGAGCGGGAGCTGGGGAGCACCGGGCGGGTGCTGTTGCGTCCCTCCGGGACGGAGCCTCTTGTGCGGGTGATGGTGGAGGCGGCTGACATCGAGCAGGCTCGGTCTGTGGCGGGGCGGCTGGCCGATTCGGTGAAGTCCGCGCTGGGGTAGTTTGCGGCGCCGGGTACGGGGTGGGGGGTGCTGTGCGGTGCGGGCTGCGGCGCCGTCGTGGCTTGTCGCGCAGTTCCCCGCGCCCCTGAGGGCGTAGGCCCGGTCCGGCGTTGATAGGGGCCCGCGCGGCGGAGCCGCATATCGGCACAGCCCCGCGCCCCTGGGGGGGGGCACCTAGGTGCGTTTGTGCATGCGGGTCCGTTGTGTTGACCACAGGGCCTTCTGTGCCAGCAGGGTCAGCGTGCCTGCCACGACGATGCCGAAGAGGTTGAGTGCGAGTTGCTCGGCCGAGCCCACCGTCTGTTTCATGTCGTCGAAGCTCAGGGCTACCGCCGCGTTCGCCGCTGCCGGGACCGTGGTGACCGAGATGGCCACGCCCACCAGGGCGCCGGACTTGGCGCTCGTCAGGGACAGTGTGCCCGCGATGCCCGCCAGGATCGCCACCACGAACGAGAAGGCGTCCGGGGCGTAGACGAAACCGGTGTTGGGGCGGTCGCCCTCCAGTTTGCCCTCGGTGAACAGGTCGAAGCCGGACATGATCCAGCTGAAGCCCACCGTCACCGCCATCGCCACCGCGAAGCCCACCAGCAGGGCGATCAGGGAGCGCAGGGCGAGGCGCGGGGCGCGCTGGACGATCGCCGTGCAGATGCCGGCGAGCGGGCCGAACTCCGGGCCGACCGCCATCGCGCCCACGATCAGGATCGCGTTGTCGAGGACGACGCCGCAGGCCGCGATCATCGTGGCCAGCGTGATGAAGGCGACGTAGGTGATGGAGAGGGTCGACTCCTCGCTGGTCGCCTCCTCCAACTGCTCCCACAGCACGGCGTCCGCGGGCTCGCCGGGCGCGTCCCGCTCCGCCTCGTCGGCGTGCTTGGACAGCGACAGGTCGATGTTCTCGGCGGTGATGGCGCCGCAGTCGTCGAGGCCCAGCGCCCGCAGCCGGCTGATGATCTCGTCGCCGGCCTCGCGGGCCACGTCGCACATGACGACGTCGCCCTCCGGGTCGCGGGCGGCGCCGGGCAGGACGACGAGGTGGGTGGTGCCGACCGTCCGGTCGATCAGGCGGACCACCTCGTCGGTCCGGTCGGCCGGGGAGATCAGGCGCAGATGCAGCATCCGGTATTTCTACAGCCGGCGGGCGCCTTCGTCACAGCTTGCGCAGGCTGAGGCGCTGCACCTTGTGGTCCGGCCCCTTGCGCAGGATCAGGGTGGCCCGGCCCCGGGTGGGGGCCACGTTCTCCACCAGGTTCGGCTTGTTGATGGTGCGCCAGGTCGTGCGGGCGTAGTCGAGGGCCTCCTCCTCCGAGACCTGGGTGTACTTGCGGAAGTACGAGGACGGGTTCTGGAAGGCCGTCGCGCGCAGCTTGCGGAAGCGGCTGAGGTACCAGTGCTCGATGTCCTCGGTGCGCGCGTCGACGTACACGCTGAAGTCGAAGTAGTCGGCGAGGCCGACCCTGGTGCGGCCGTCCTTGCCGGGCAGGGCGGGCTGGAGCACGTTCAGGCCCTCGACGATCAGGATGTCGGGGCGGCGCACGACGAGCTTCTCGTCCGGGACGATGTCGTAGATGAGGTGGGAGTAGACGGGGGCGGTCACCTCGGCCTTGCCGGCCTTGATGTCGGCGACGAAGCGGGTCAGCGCCCGGCGGTCGTACGACTCGGGGAAACCTTTCCGCGACATCAGGCCGCGGGCCTCCAGCTCCTTCGTGGGCAGCAGGAAGCCGTCGGTGGTGACCAGCTCGACGCGGGGATGCTCGGGCCAGCGGGACAGCAGCGCCTGGAGCAGACGGGCGACGGTGGACTTGCCGACCGCGACCGAGCCGGCGACCCCTATGACGAAGGGCGTGCCCGACTGGGAGCCCTGCTCGCCGAGGAAGGTGTTGAGCGCGCCGCGCAGTCCGTCGGTGGCGCCGACGTAGAGGTTGAGCAGCCGGGACAGCGGGAGGTAGATGTCCCGCACCTCGTCGAGGTCGATGACGTCGCCGAGGCCGCGCAGCTTCTCCACCTCCTCGGCGGTCAGCGGCAGCGGCGTCTTCTCGCGCAGCGCGCTCCACTCGGAGCGGGTGAGGTCGACGTAGGGAGTCGCCTCCGGCCGGGACCGGTGGGCGCTCCGGGGCATCGCGGGGACCGGAGAGATCACAGTCCATTGTTAACGGAGTTTGAACGGGGCTGCGGGTGGGGTGCGTCACGCCGGGCCGCGCACCGCCGGGCGAGATCACGTCGGTGTCACGGTCGGATACCGGGTGATCATGGAACGGTCGTCGGGTGATCGCCTGTGTCCGCGCTGTGAGTACAGTGCGCGCGAAGCATGCGGAGCTCCTCCGCAGTCCTGGCAGAAAGAGTCATCCCACGTGAGATCGACCGCTGTTCGCCGTACCGCCCTGGCGGCCTCGGCCGCCGCCCTGGCCCTTCTCGTGACCGCCTGCGGCGGGTCCTCCGACGACGGCGACAAGGCCGGTGGCGGCAAGGCCGACGCGGGCAAGAACGCCCCGGCCGGTGCCGAGGCGCTGAGCGCCGCCGAGCTGGAGAAGGCCGTGCTGGCGCAGGCCGACGTCAAGAACGGCAAGGTCACCAAGGCCGCCGCGACGGACGACATCGGGCAGGACCAGGTGAAGACGGACAAGGCCGAGTGCCGGCCGCTCGTCCTCGCGCAGACCGGTGTCGCCGCGGGCGAGCCGGCGGCCACGGCGAAGCGGTCCTGGACGGAGGAGGCGAAGAAGCCGTCCGGGGACGATCTGTCCGAGGAGGCGCTGAACAGCGCGTTCGACCTGGACAAGCTCCTGGTGACCCTGGCCTCCTACGAGGGCGGCGGCGCCGGGACGGTCCTCAAGGACGTGAACGCGGCCGTGAGCGCGTGCGCGGGCGGCTTCTCCTACACGGTGGCCGGTGTCACGACGAAGGTCGACAAGGTGACCGCCGACAAGGCGCCCGCCGGTGCCGACGAGGCCGTCGCGGTGACGCTGACGGTGGCCGGCGACGAGGGCGACGCGTTCCCCCTGAAGGTCGCCGTCACCCGTAAGGGCTCCACCGTGGCGTCGTTCACCGTGATGAACCTGGGAGCCGCCGCCACGGGCAAGGACTTCCCCTTCCCCACCGAGATCAGCGACGCACAGCTCGCCAAGCTGGGCTGACCGGACCGGCCGCCGATTCCCACCGGAGTGTTCGTACCCCGGTGGGAATTTCCGATTTCGGGCACGCGACGACAGGTTGGTTCCGGAACCTGACCGTAGGCTGCCGGGCATGTGCGGAATCGTGGGATATGTGGGGCCGCAGTCGGCGCTCGACGTCGTGGTGGCCGGACTGAAGCGGCTGGAGTACCGGGGCTACGACTCGGCGGGCGTCGCCGTGCTCGCCGACGGCGGGCTCGCCACCGCCAAGCGCGCCGGCAAGCTCGTCAACCTGGACAAGGAGCTGTCCGAACACCCGCTGCCGTCCGCCGCGGCCGGCCTCGGCCACACCCGCTGGGCCACCCACGGCGGCCCCACCGACGTCAACGCGCACCCGCACCTCGACAACTCCGGCCGGGTGGCCGTGGTCCACAACGGCATCATCGAGAACTTCGCCGAGCTGCGGGCCGAGCTGGAGGAGCGCGGCCACGAGCTGGCCTCCGAGACCGACACCGAGGTCGTCGCCCACCTGCTCGCCGAGGAGTACTCCGCCTGCGCCGACCTCGCCGAGTCGATGCGGCTGGTGTGCCGCCGGCTGGAGGGCGCGTTCACGCTGGTCGCGGTGCACGCGGACGAGCCGGACGTGGTCGTCGGCGCACGGCGCAACTCGCCGCTCGTGGTGGGCACGGGGGAGGGCGAGTACTTCCTCGCCTCCGACGTCGCCGCGTTCATCGCCCACACCCGGGACGCCCTGGAGCTGGGCCAGGACCAGGTGGTGGAGCTGCGCCGGGACGGCGTGACGGTCACCGGCTTCGACGGCAGCCCCGCGCAGGTGCGCTCGTACCACGTCGACTGGGACGCCTCGGCCGCCGAGAAGGGCGGCTACGACTACTTCATGCTCAAGGAGATCGCCGAGCAGCCCAAGGCGGTCGCCGACACGCTCCTCGGCCGCATCGACGGCTCCGGCTCCCTCACCCTGGACGAGCTGCGGATCCCCGCGGGCGTGCTCCGCGAGGTCGACAAGGTCGTCATCGTCGCCTGCGGCACCGCCTTCCACGCCGGGCTGATCGCCAAGTACGCCATCGAGCACTGGACGCGCATCCCCTGCGAGGTGGAGCTGGCCAGCGAGTTCCGCTACCGCGACCCCATCCTCGACCAGCAGACCCTGGTCGTCGCCATCTCCCAGTCCGGCGAGACCATGGACACCCTCATGGCGCTGCGCCACGCCCGCGAGCAGGGCTCGAAGGTGCTGGCCATCTGCAACACCAACGGCTCGACCATCCCCCGCGAGTCCGACGCGGTGCTCTACACGCACGCCGGCCCCGAGGTCGCCGTCGCCTCGACGAAGGCGTTCCTGACCCAGCTGGTGGCGTGTTACCTGGTCGCCCTCTACCTCGGCCAGGTCCGCGGCACCAAGTACGCCGACGAGATCCGCGACGTCGTCCGCGACCTCTCCCGCATCTCCGGCGCCGTCGACCGGGTCCTGGAGACCATGCAGCCGGTACGGGAGTTGGCGCGCTCGCTCGCCCACAAGGACACGGTGCTGTTCCTGGGCCGGCATGTGGGGTACCCGGTCGCCCTGGAAGGTGCCCTGAAACTCAAGGAGTTGGCGTACATGCACGCCGAGGGCTTCGCGGCGGGCGAGTTGAAGCACGGGCCGATCGCGCTGATCGAGGAGGACCTGCCGGTCGTCGTGGTCGTGCCGTCCCCGCGCGGCCGTTCGGTGCTCCACGACAAGATCGTGTCCAACATCCAGGAGATCCGGGCCCGGGGCGCGCGCACCGTCGTCATCGCCGAGGAGGGCGACGAGGCGGTCGTCCCCTACGCCGACCATCTCGTCCGGATCCCCGCCACCCCGACGCTGCTTCAGCCGCTGGTGGCGACGGTGCCGTTGCAGGTCTTCGCCTGCGAGCTGGCCACGGCCCGGGGCAACGAGGTGGACCAGCCGCGCAACCTCGCCAAGTCGGTGACGGTGGAGTAGCGGTGGCGGGTTCCCCCGGGTGCCACGCGGTTCTGTGCCGTTCCGCGCGGTTCCCGCGGACGATGGGACGAACGTCACCGGACGCCCCCCTGTGCGGGCGCGGTGCTGATCGCTAAGGTACGGGGGTTTGCGGTTGGTGCTGCAGTGACGACCCATGCCCGCCGACCTGGACCGCACGCGGATACGACTGGTGGACCGTAATGACCACAGCCCCCCCGGCACCCACGACTCCGGCCACGGAGCGGCCAGGGCTCGCGGAGCGGGCAGGCACCCTGCCCACGCGTCTGGCGTCGCTGACCAGCCTGCGCTTCTTCGCGGCCTTCGCGGTCTTCGTGCATCACTTCAACGGAGTGAGCGCGGGCGGCGGAGTGTGGCGGGTGCCCGACCTCTTCCCCTACTCGAAGATCGGCGCGCACGGCGTGACGTTCTTCTTCGTCCTCTCCGGGTTCCTGCTCACCTGGAGCCACAAGCCGACCAACGGCAAGGGGACGTTCTACTGGCGGCGCTTCGGCCGCATCTACCCGGCGCACCTGGTCGCCGCGGTCGCCGCCATCGCCGTCTTCTACGGCATGGGTAACGACCACACGGACGCGGTCAGCCTGATCTCGTCCCTGTTCCTGGTGCAGGCGTGGCTGCCGAACGCGATGCCCACCCTGCCGGGCAACCCCGTCACCTGGACGCTCAGCGTCGAGCTGCTCTTCTACGCGCTCTTCCCGCTGCTCATCAACCGCCTGCGCGCCTGGCGGACCAGGACCCTCGCGATCGTCACGGTCGCCGGCCTGGTCGCGATGTGGGCCGTGCACGTGGCGGCCGACCACTACCTGAACGCGCACGACGCCTCCTGGGTGATGCGCCACCCGGTGGTCTACCTGCCGCAGTTCCTCGTCGGTGTCACCTTCGCCATCGCCCTGCGCCGCGGCCACCGCGTCCCCCTGCGGCCCACCGCCGTGGTGGCGCTGCTCCTCGTGTACGCCGTCGCCTTCACCCGCGCGGACGACTGGGGCAACCGCTTCACCGCCCACCAGATGGAGTGCACCGTGCGCCCCGTCATCGCGGTGCTGTCGGTGCTGTTGATCGCCGCGTGCGTGCAGAACGAGGCCGCGGGCCGCGCCCGCCTGCTGACCAACCGCTCGCTGATCATGCTCGGGGCCAGCTCGTACGCCTTCTACCTGGTGCACCAGACCGTCAACCAGTTCATCCGCGAGTACTGGCCGCACCGGATGGCGGAGAGCAACGAGGCGATCGTCTTCCTGCTGGGCACCTTCGTGGTCTCCCAGGCCCTCGCCTGGCTCCTGTACCGGTGGGTCGAGGAGCCGGCCCAGCTGTGGTGGTCCAAGCGCGCCCCGAAGTCCCGCGCGGCCCGCGCCGAGAAGGCGGCGGCGCCGATCGTCCCGTAGGGCCGCGGCCGGGGGCCTCGTAAGGTGCTCGGCATGAGCATCATCGGGGTCGGGATCGACGTGGCCGAGATCGACCGTTTCGGGGCGTCGCTGGAGCGCACGCCCGCCATGGCGCGGCGGCTCTTCCTGGACAGCGAGCTGCTGCTGCCGAGCGGGGAGCGCCGCGGCGTCGCCTCGCTCGCCGCCCGGTTCGCGGCGAAGGAGGCCCTCGCCAAGGCGCTCGGCGCGCCGGCTGGGCTGCACTGGACGGACGCCGAGGTGTACGTGGAGGACAGCGGACAGCCCCGGCTGCGGGTCACCGGGACGGTGGCGGCGCGGGCGGCGGAGCTGGGGGTGACGTCGTGGCACGTGTCGCTCAGCCATGACGCCGGGGTGGCGTCGGCGGTGGTGATCGCGGAAGGGTAGGGCCGCTGGCCTCGCCTGCACGGAGACCGCCGGGCGCCGGGCGCCTGGAGCGGCCCACGTCCAGGGTGACGCGCGCGAGGTGATGCGCAGGTCTGCGGCAGCGCCTGGGCCGTGCGGGGCGTGCTCTGTCGGTGCCGGTGGGTGCGGCGCTCGGTGGCGCGGTGGGCCAGGTCGGCGCGGTAGGCGGTGGGCCGCCGAGTACCGCCCGCGCGCCGCCGAACAGGCCCGCCAGATCCTCCCCAACGAGCCCGCGCCGGCCGCGGACCGTGGTGACGCGCGAGGCGATGCGCAGGCCTGCGGCAGCGCCTGGCCGCGCTCTGTCGGTGCCGGTGGGTGCGGCGCTCGGTGGCGCGGTGGGCCAGGTCGGCGCGGTAGGCGGTGGGGCCGCCGAGCACCGCCCGCGCCGCCGAACAGGCCCGCGCGAGCCTCCCCACCGAGCCCGTGCCGGCCGTGGACGGGAGTGAACCCGGCCGGTGCGGCCCGTGACGTTCGTCGTGTATCGGGAAGACTCGACGGCATGCGGACTGCGTACAGCGTGGAGACGGTCAGGACGGCCGAGCGGGAGTTGATGGCGAGGCTGCCCGACGGGACCTTGATGCAACGGGCGGCGGCCGGGCTCGCGGCCGCCTGCGCGGAGCTGCTCGGCCGTGTCGCCGGGCGGGTCTACGGCAGCAGGGTCGTGCTGCTCGTCGGCAGCGGCGACAACGGCGGCGACGCCCTGTACGCCGGGGCACGGCTCGCCCGGCGCGGGGCCGGGGTGACGGCGGTACTGCTCACGCCCG
>NZ_WWHX01000318.1 GCF_009862125.1 Streptomyces sp. SID5910 | reverse complement strand
GCGACCCACCCCCGCCCAGCCCCAACGCCCGGCACCCCACCAGCGCCGGACCACGCGCCCAACCCCACCCCCACGCAACAGACCGTGCCATGATCGCCCCCACACACCAGGCCCGTCAGAAGGGAACGCCCGCATGCGACTGACGATTCTGGGCGGCGGCGGATTCCGCGTACCGCTCGTGTACGGCGCGCTCCTCACCGACCGCGCCGAGGGACGCGTCACCCGCGTCGTCCTGCACGACCTGGACCCCGACCGCCTCTCCGCCGTGACCCGCGTACTGGCCGAGCAGGCCGCCGGCGTGCCGGACGCCCCCGAGGTGACCGCCACGACCGACCTGGACGAGGCCCTGCGCGGCGCCGACTTCGTGTTCTCCGCGATCCGCGTCGGCGGCCTCCAGGGCCGCGCGGACGACGAGCGGGTCGCCCTCGCCGAGGACGTCCTCGGCCAGGAGACGGTCGGCGCGGGCGGCATCGCGTACGGCCTGCGCACCGTCCCCGTCGCCGTCGACATCGCCCGCCGCGTGGCCCGGCTGGCGCCCGACGCCTGGGTCATCAACTTCACCAACCCGGCCGGCCTGGTCACCGAGGCCATGTCCCGGCACCTCGGCGACCGCGTCATCGGCATCTGCGACTCCCCCGTCGGCCTCGGCCGCCGTATCGCCCGCGTGCTCGGCGCCGACCCGAAGGAGGCCTGGATCGACTACGTCGGCCTCAACCACCTCGGCTGGGTCCGCGGCCTGCGCGTCGCCGGCCGCGACCAGCTCCCGCGCCTGCTCGCCGACCCCGCGCTGCTCGGCTCCTTCGAGGAGGGCCGGCTCTTCGGCACCGAATGGCTGCGCTCCCTGGGCGCGATCCCCAACGAGTACCTGCACTACTACTACTTCAACCGGGAAGCCGTACGCGCCTACCAGCAGGCGGAACGGACCCGCGGCGCGTTCCTGCGCGACCAGCAGGCCCGCTTCTACGAGGACATGCGCCGCCCCGGCACCCCCGCCCTCGCCGCCTGGGACCGCACCCGCGCCGAACGCGAGGCCACCTACATGGCCGAGAACCGGGAGGCGTCCGGCGCGGGGGAACGCGAGGCCGACGACCTGTCCGGCGGCTACGAGAAGGTGGCCCTGGCCCTGATGCGGGCCGTCGCCCGCGACGAACGCACGGTGCTGATCCTCAACGTCCGCAACCGCGGCACCCTGTCGGCCCTCGACTCCGAGGCCGTGATCGAGGTCCCCTGCGTCGTGGACGCGAGCGGCGCGCACCCGGTGTCCGTCGACCCGCTGCCGGGGCACGCCACCGGGCTGGTCTGCGCGGTCAAGGCCGTCGAGCGGGAGGTGCTGGAGGCGGCCACGACCGGCTCGCGCGGGGCGGCCGTCAAGGCCTTCGCCCTTCACCCGCTCGTCGACTCGGTGAACGTCGCCCGCCGCCTCGTCGACGGCTACACCGCCGTCCACCCGGGCCTGGCGTACCTGACGTGACGCACCGGCGGGGCGGTCCGGACCGGCCTTGTCCGCCGTCGCCGGATGTGATCTCTTGGTGTCGAACATGAGTATGACGGGCCCTCGGGCCCGGACACGGGTGGCGGACTCGGAGGGGGAGAGCGGGAGATGACGTCCGCGGCCGGTGGTTCCGGACAGTTGTGGGCCATCAGCGACCTGCACATCGGCTACGCGGAGAACCGCGACCTGGTCGAGAAGATGCGCCCGGAATCGGACGACGACTGGCTGCTGGTCGCCGGTGACGTGGCGGAGACGGTGGAGGACATCCGCTGGGCCCTGCGCACGCTCGCCGACCGCTTCTCCAAGGTCGTCTGGGTCCCCGGCAACCACGAACTGTGGACCCATCCGAAGGACAGCGTCACCCTGCGCGGCGTCGCCCGCTACGAGCACCTCGTCGAGATGTGCCGCGAACTCGGCGTGACGACACCCGAGGACCCCTACCCCGTCTGGCACGGCGCCGGCGGGCCGGCGGTCGTCGCCCCTCTGTTCCTGCTCTACGACTACTCGTTCCTGCCGGCCGGCTGCGCCACCAAGGACGAGGGGCTGACGTACGCCCACGGCACCGGCGTCGTGTGCAGCGACGAGTATCTGCTGCACCCCGACCCCTACCCGAGCCGGGAGGCGTGGTGCCGGGCACGGGTCGCGGAGACCGCACGCAGGCTCGACGCGCTGCCCGACGGCCTGCCGACCGTCCTGGTCAACCACTATCCGCTGGACCGGCACCCCACCGACGTCCCGTGGTACCCCGAGTTCGCCATGTGGTGCGGCACCCGGCTGACCGCCGACTGGCACCGCCGGTTCCGGGTCGACACCATGGTCTACGGCCATCTGCACATCCCGCGGACCACCTGGCACGAAGGCGTCCGCTTCGAAGAGGTGTCCGTGGGCTACCCCCGCGAGTGGCGCAGACGAGAACAGCCGCCCGGACGGCTGCGCCGCATCCTGCCCGGAGAGGACGACGCCCGTTGATCGAGGAACTGCTGCCCGACACCGTCGTCGCCGTGGAGGCCCACGGCAGCGACGACGCCGGACACACCCCCCTCTACCCGGAGGAGGAGGTGCTCGTGGCCAAGGCGGTGGCCAAGCGACGCCGCGAGTTCACCGTCGTGCGCTCCTGCGCCCGCAGGGCCATGGAGAAGCTGGGCGTGCCCCCGGTGCCCGTCCTGCCCGGCGAGCGCGGCGCACCGCGCTGGCCCGACGGACTGGTGGGCAGCATGACCCACTGCGAGGGCTACTGCGCCGCCGCCCTGGCCCACGCCGGCGACCTGGCCTCGCTCGGCATCGACGCCGAACCCGACGGGCCGCTGCCCGAGGGCGTCCTGTCCGCCGTGTCCCTGACCGGCGAGGCCGAGCGGCTGCGCCGGCTGGCCGCGCAGCGTCCCGGCACCCACTGGGAGCGGCTGCTGTTCAGCGCCAAGGAGTCCGTCTACAAGGCGTGGTTCCCCCTGACCGGGCGGTGGCTGGACTTCACGGAGGCCGACATCGAGATCACCGTGGACCCCGACGACGGCCGCCGCGGACGGCTGCACGCCGCGCTCCTGGTGCCGGGGCCGGTGGTGGGCGGCCGCCGGCTGACCCGCTTCGAGGGCCGCTGGGCCGCCCGCCACGGCCTGGTCGCCACGGCGATCACGGTCCCGAACGCCTGAAACCCGCTTCCCGCGCGCCCGGTCGGTCACCGGTGGGGAGGGAACCAGCTCCCCACCAGCCGGAAGAAGGCGTCCTCGTTCCCCGCCAGGCCCGCGTCCGCGAGGGCCTGCTCCGCCTCGGCGAGTACGGAGGGCGGGACGGCGGGCGGGCCCGCCTCCGTGTCGAAGCCGGCCCGGACGGTGTGCAGAAGACGCAGATAGGCCTGAACGGCGGTGCGCTCGCGGTCGGTCAGCACGGCGGTGGTCATCGGTCGGCTCTCCCCACAACGACGTCGGCGGTCACGCGCCCCCGCACCGCGGTGGCACTCCCACCAGCTTGCCGCCCACCACTGACAATTGCCCCGAACCGCGCTCCGTGCCCCGCCGCCGCGCCGGCCCGGACGACCCGTCACCGCTCGGGGCGCTTCACGCTCTCCAGGAGCATGTCCAGCCATTCGGCGACCTTGTCGCGGTGCTGGTCGGTGGGCAGTTGAGCCGCGCGCCAGGCGATCCCGCGCACGCCGTGGTCCTGAAGCAGCCGCTCCAGCGGATCGTCTTCGGGGCCGGCCGCCGCCCGCTCGCGGTCGGCGAGCTGCTGCAACAGCTCCTGCTCGGTGTGCTGGAGAGCGCCCGCGAGCGCCTCGGGGTCCTCGGCGGTGAGGAAACCGGCGTGCACGCGGAAGAAGCGCTGGATGGCGTCGCAGTGCTCCATGGTGGGCCGCCGGTCGCCGTTGATGAGGGCGCCCGCCTGCTGCCGGGACATGCAGGCGCCGTCGGCGATCTCCTGCTGGGTGTACTTGCGGCCGTTGGGCTTGAGACGGGTGCGGCGCAGCAGGTCGAGCCGCTGCACGAACCGCGCCTGCACATCGGGCTCGCCCGCGGGCCGGCCGCCCAGCAGGGCCCCCACCACGGGCTCGGGGACGCCGGAGGCGACGGAGAGGGCGCCGACGTCGAAGACCTCGGCGTGGGCCACGCCGAGCCGGTCCGCGAGTGCGGTGACGCGGGCGACCACCGCCGGCAGCGCGGCCGTCGGCTTGGCACCCGGACTCTCGAAGCCACCGGTCACCGACAGATCTCCTACGTCTCTCAGGGCCCTCACAGGCTTCTCACAAGCGGTAGCCGTGAACTTCCCGGAGAGTAGCCTGCCGCTCGAACTCACATCCAGGTCTCGCCACAACTGTGGCCTATTTCAGCCGTCAACAGGCACGAAATGCCACGATAGTTGACACACCTCGCGTCGGGGCACCAGGATCGGGACGCCGCGAGAAGGCCGCATAGGCAAGAGGGGTGACCTCCCGATGGCATTTCAGGCAGGAGGGCAGCGGCCGGCACCGCGGCCCGCCCCCGCGACCCCCGACGCCCAGGCGTATCTCCAGGACTACGCCGCCCTCCTGGAGGCCGTCCCCTTTCCCTCCCTCGTCGTCGACCACCGCTGGGACGTGGTCCTCACCAACGGCGCCTTCCGGACACTCTTCCGGGGAGCGGGACCGCACCCGACGGCCATGCCGGCCGACAACTTCCTCCGGTTCGTCCTCTTTCACCCGGACGCGTCCGCGGTGCTCGCGGACCACGAGGCGAGCTGGTGCCTGCCCATGCTGGCGCAGTTCGCCGCCGCCATGGAGAAGTACGGGCACGACGCCGGGCTCCAGGCCGTCCGCCGGGACATCGCCCAGGACCCGATCATGGAGGCCGCCTACCGGCAGGGCCTGCCGCACTGGGTCCGCGCCGTCGGTGTGGAGGCCGTCGAGCACGACGGCGCCGTACGGCTGCTGCACCACCCCGACCCGCGCCGCGGCGCCACCGAGTGCCGTGTCGTCGTCGAGACGCCCAGGTCGCTGGAGGAACTCGGCTACACCCGGCTGACGCTGGA
>NZ_WWHX01000317.1 GCF_009862125.1 Streptomyces sp. SID5910 | reverse complement strand
GCACGTGACCCTGATCGTCGGCAGCAACCGCCACGGCCGCTTCGGCCCGGTCGTCGCCGACTGGCTGCTCGCCCACCTCCGCGACCGCGACGACCTGGTCCCCGAGGTCGTGGACGTCGCCGGGACCGCCCTGCCCATGGACTTCGCCAGGACCCCGGAGGCCGCCGCCGCGCTCGCGGACGTCACACCGAAACTGGCGGGCGCCGACGCGTTCGTCGTCCTCACCCCCGAGTACAACCACTCGTTCCCGGCGGGTCTGAAGAACCTCGTCGACTGGCACTACGGCGAGTGGCGGGCCAAGCCCGTGGGCCTCGTCTCCTACGGGGGCGTCTCCGGCGGCCTGCGCGCCGTGGAACACCTGCGCCAGGTCTTCGCCGAACTGCACGCGGTCACCGTCCGCGACACGGTCTCCTTCCACAACGCGGGCACGGCCTTCGACGACGCGGGCACGCTCCTGGACCCGTCGGGCCCGGACGCGGCGGCCAAGACGCTGCTGGACCAACTGGTGTGGTGGGGGCAGGCGTTGCGGGAGGCGAGGGAGAAGCGCCCGTACGACGCGTGAGCGGCGGCCGGCACCCTCCGGGAAGGGTGCCGGCCGCCGCCGACGGGGACCTGTGGGGGCTCAGCCCACGTTCACCGCGCTCCACGCCGCACCCACCGCGGCGTACTCCTTGCTGCCGGTGCCGTACAGGTCCCCGGCCGCGCTCAGGGTGGCGGCGCGCGCACCCGCGTAGTCCGTGGACGAGGTCATGTGGACCGTCAGCGCCCGGTACCAGATGGCGCCCAGCTTGTCCCGGCCGATGCCGGTCACCGTGGAGCCGTCGCAGGTGGGGGAGTCGTAGGCGACCCCGCCCACGGTCCGCGCGCCGCTGCCCTCGGCCAGCAGGTACGCGAAGTGGTTCGCGACACCGGACGAGTAGTGCACGTCGAGATCGCCGACCGAGGTGCTCCAGCAGTCCGCCGAGGCGCCGTCCCGGCTCGGCCGGTCCAGGTAGCGCAGCGCGGTGCGCCCGAAGCCGGAGCGGACGACCTTCTCGCCGATCAGATAGTCCCCGGCGTCGGCGGAGTTGCCCGCGTACCACTCCACCAGCGTGCCGAAGATGTCGGACGTGGCCTCGTTCAGGCCGCCGGACTCGCCCGAGTACGCCAGCGCCGCCGTCGAGGACGTCACGCCGTGCGACATCTCGTGCCCGGCGACGTCCAGCGACACCAGCGGCCCGAAGGTCGTGCCGTCACCGTCGCCGTACGTCATGCAGAAGCAGGTGTCGTCCCAGAAGGCGTTGTTGTAGCGGGTGCCGTAGTGGACCCGGTTGTAGGAGCCCTTGCCGTCGCCCGCGATGCCGGTCCGGCCGTGGACGTTCCGGTAGTAGTCCCAGGTCACGTCGGTGCCGTACTGCGCGTCCACCGCGGCCGAGGCCCGGTCGGCGTCCGTGCCCGTGCCCCAGTGGTTGTCGGCGTCCGTGAACACCGTCGAGGGCGCCCGGCTGAGGCAGATGGTGAGGATGCACAGGTCGGTCTTGTTCGCCGCGTCGCCCGTGTACGTGCCGCCGCGCGTCGCGTCCTTGAGCTGGTACGCCGACCCCGAGCCCGTAGTCTCCAGCGGCACCGTGCCGCCGTACAGCGACCTGCCGTCGCCCGACGCCGACTCGATGGTGTCCCAGGCGTCGATGCGGGTGCCCGTGCGCGCGTCGGTCAGCACCGTGCGCGCGACCGGGTTGCCCAGGGAGTCCAGCGCCGCCGCGTTCGTGCGCCAGGCCAGCTTCGGGGCGCCGTGCAGGGCGTCGACGACCAGCTCGGGCTTGGCGGTGAGCCGCTTCAGCAGCTCGCCCGGGTTGGCGGCGCGCAGCGCGTTCGCGGCCAGGTCGGCGGCCTTGGGCGCCGACAGCTCCGGGGTGACGGTGGGCAGGGCGACGGACGCCCGCGTCGCGCGGTCGGCGCCCTCGAAGTCGCCGCCGGGGGTCAGGTGGACGACGAAGTCGCCGCCCAGCACGGGGAGTTCGCGGTAGGTGCGGTCGTAGCGGACGTGCTGGGTGCCGTCCGCGTCGACGATGACGTCACGGACCTTCGTGTCCTGGGCGCCGGTCAGGCCCAGGTCCGCGGCGTGGTCCGCGAGGGCCGCCGCGGCGTTGTCGAGGGCGGCGGCGGGGGTCGGCCCGTCGGCCGCGCCCGCGGTGGGGGCGAGGGCGGCGACCAGGAGGGAGACGGCGGTGGCGGCGATGCCGACCGTGGTGGGGCGGGAACCTCTGACGTGCCGTATTCGGCTCATCGATCTCCTCGGAACAGGCGCGGTGCGCGTGGGGACGCTGGTGCTGACTCGGATTCAAGAGCCCGCCGTATGTCATGTCCATAGCGCTCGCGTGGAGATCGTGAGGGGAGAGAATGACCCTCGTGGATGCCGAGCACCTGCCGTTCTTCGTCTACGGGACGCTCCGCCCCGGCGGCCCCAACCACGCCCGCTTCCTCGCCGGCCGCACCCGCGCCGAGGAGCCGGCCCGCCTCACCGGCGCCGCGCTGTATCCCGGCCCCGGCTACCCCTACGCCGTCGAGGGCCCGCACGGCACGGTGCGGGGCGACCTCGTCACCCCCCTGCCGGAGGCGTACGACGACCTGCTGGCCGCCCTCGACCGGCTGGAGGAGTACGCGCCGGGCGACCCGCGCAACCTGTACGACCGCGTGGCCAGGGACGTCGTCCGGGATGCCGGCGGGACGCCCGTGCGCGCCTGGGTCTACGTCGCCGCCCCGCCCGTCGCCGCCCGGCTGCGGGCACGCGGCGTGGTGATCGGGAGCGGGGACTGGTGGGCCCGGTGACGGGGGGGGCTTGTGACCGGCGGGCGCTAGGGCGTCGCCGGCTCCACCCGCACCGCGCACACCTTGAACTCCGGCATCCGCGAGGTCGGGTCAAGGGCCGGGTTGGTCAGGGTGTTGGCGCGGCCCTCGCCGGGCCAGTGGAAGGGCATGAACACCGTGTCCGGACGGATGCCGGTGGTGATGCGGGCCGGTGCCACCGCCCGGCCCCGCCGGGAGACGACGGCCACCGGATCGCCCTCGGCCGCCCCCAGCCGCGCCGCGAGCCTCGGGTGAAGCTCCACGAAGGGGCCCGGCGCGGCGGCGTTCAGCTCGTCCACGCGCCGGGTCTGCGCGCCGGACTGGTACTGCGCCACCACCCGCCCCGTGGTCAGCAGCACCGGGTACGCGTCGTCGGGCTCCTCCGCGCTCGGCCGGTGCGCGACGGGGACGAAGCGGGCCCGGCCGTCCTCGGTGGCGAAGCGGTCCAGGAAGAGGCGGGGGCTGCCCGGGTGGGGCTCCGCGTCCGGCGCGGTCGCCGGGCACGGCCAGAACACACCGTTCTCCTCGGCGAGCCGCCGGTAGCCGATCCCCGAGTAGTCCGCGGGCCCGCCCGCGCTGGCCCGGCGCAGCTCCTCGAAGACCTCCTCGGGATCGGTCGGGAAGCCCGCCTCCAGCCCCTTCTCCAAACCCTTCTCCGAACCCCTGTCCGCCCCGAGCCGCCGGGCCAGCCCGTGCAGCACCTCCAGGTCGCTGCGCACCCCGTCCGGCGGCGTGAGCGCGCGCCGCCGCAGCAGCACCCGGCCCTCCAGGCTGGTCGTGGTGCCCGTCTCCTCCGCCCACTGCGTCACCGGCAGGACGACGTCCGCCAGCGCCGCCGTCTCCGAGAGCACCACGTCGCACACGGCCAGGAAGTCCAGCGACCGCAGCCGCCCCTCGACGTGCGCCGCGCGGGGCGCCGACACCACCGGGTTGGAGCCCATCACCAGCAGCGACCTGATGTCCGTGCCCAGCGCGTCCAGCAGCTCGTACGCGCTGCGCCCCGGCCCCGGCAGCGCGTCGGGGTCCACGCCCCACACCTCGGCGACGTGCCGCCGCGCGGCCGGGTCGGTCAGCTTGCGGTAGCCCGGCAACTGGTCGGCCTTCTGCCCGTGTTCGCGCCCGCCCTGCCCGTTGCCCTGCCCGGTCAGGCAGCCGTACCCCGACAGGGGCCGCCCGGCCCGCCCGGTCGCCAGGCACAGGTTGATCCAGGCGCCCACCGTGTCCGTGCCCTTGGCCTGCTGCTCGGGCCCGCGCGCGGTGAGCACCATCGCCGCCTCCGGCGCGCAGAACAGCCGTACCGCCTCCCGTAGTTCGGGAACGGACACCCCCGTGATCCGCTCCACGTACTCCGGCCAGTGCGCCATCGCCGCCGCCCGCGCGTCCTCCCAGCCCGCCGTGCGCTCCTCGACGTACCGCTCGTCGACGCGGCCCTCGGCGACGACCAGGTGCAGCATGCCCAGCGCGAGCGCCAGGTCGGTGCCCGGCCTCGGCGCCAGGTGCAGGTCGGCCAGCTCGGCGGTCCGCGTGCGGCGCGGGTCCACGACGACCAGCGTGCCGCCGTTGTCCCGCAGTTCGGTC
Organism: Streptomyces sp. SID5910; assembly: GCF_009862125.1. Lineage (GTDB taxonomy): Bacteria > Actinomycetota > Actinomycetes > Streptomycetales > Streptomycetaceae > Streptomyces. Next base: position 8,774 of record NZ_WWHX01000317.1, on the reverse strand, counting down.
AGGTACCGCACGAACGGCGGCATCGTCTCCGCCGGGTTCGACCCGACGAGGATCACGCAGCCGGTCCTCGGGATGTCCTCCAGCGGGAACGGCAGCCCCCGGTCGAGCCCGAACGCCCTCGTGCCGGCCGCCGCCGCCGACGACATGCAGAACCGCCCGTTGTAGTCGATCTGCGAGGTCCCCAGCACCACCCGGGCGAACTTGCCCAGCGCGTACGCCTTCTCGTTGGTCAGCCCGCCCCCGCCGAACACCCCGAGCGCGTCCGCGCCGTACTCGTCCCGCGTGCCCGCCAGCCTCCCGGCGATCCGGTCCAGCGCCTCGTCCCACGAGGCCGGCACCAGCGCGCCGTCACCGCCGCGGACCAGCGGCGAGGTCAGCCGGCGCCCCGCCGCGAGCAGCGCCGGCGCCGTACGGCCCTTGCCGCACAGCGCGCCCCGGTTCACCGGGAAGCCGGTGCGCTCGGTCACCTCGACGCTCCCGTCGGCGGCGGGCGTCAGATTCATCCCGCACTGAAGCGCGCAGTACGGGCAGTGCGTGGGCGTCGAGGTGCTCTGCATGCCGCCCAGCGTGCGGCGCCCGTGTTACGCCCCCGGGCGACCGGGGGTTACGCGCCGGGGACGGCGACCTCCCCACCGCCCTGCGGCCGCGGTGAGGTGCGGTGGGGAGGGGGCGCGTCACCGCCCGCCGGCCAGCGCCCTCGCCACCCCGGGCTCCCTCGGCCCGAGGAACCGCGGATCCGGCTCGAACACCGCGTCCAGCGCCGCCTTGCCCGCCGCGAAGACCTCCCGCGCGCCCCCGTAGTACCAGGTCGCGTCGTGCTTCGCGTCCACCCCGACGCCGTACGACGCCACCCCCGCCTCCTGGCACAGCGCCACCGCCCGCCGGATGTGGAAGCCCTGGCTGATCAGCACGGCCCGGTCGACGCCGAAGATCTTCTTCGCGCGGACGCAGGAGTCCCAGGTGTCGAAGCCCGCGTAGTCGCTGACGATCCGCCCGTCGGGCACCCCGTGCCGCACGAGGTAGGCGCGCATGGCGTCCGGCTCGTCGTACTCCTCCCGGCTGTTGTCCCCGGTCACGAGCACCACCTCGATCCGCCCCGCGCGGTACAGCCCGGCCGCCGCGTCCAGCCGATGCGCGAGATACGGCGACGGCTCGCCGTCCCACAGCCCGGCACCGAACACGACGGCGACCTCGGTGCGCGGCACGTCGGCGGTGGTGCGCAGCCTGTCGCCGGTCACCGCGTACATCCAGGTCGCCGGCAGCAGTGCCAGCACGCACCCGGCCATCACCGCCTGGATCAGCCGTCGCTGCCCCGCGCGGGTGCGCGGAAGGCGCGGTCTGCCAGGTCTCCAGCGGCCCATCGGTCGGTCCCCTCCCCGTTCGTCTCCTGCCCCCAGGGACGTACGGACACGCCGCCCGGTTCGCCGCGCCCTCACACGGAGCGGCCGGTGCGCTGTGAGCACGGTGAGGGCCGGGCGCGCCCGGCCCTCACCGCTCAGATGCCGACGAGCCGGACACGGTCACCGCACAGACGGGACATGTCGTCGACGTCGGAGGTGAGCATGGCCACCGGCCCCGGCTGGCGCAGTGCCATCTCGGCGACCGTGGCGTCGATCGCGTACTTGTGCCCGTGCAGACCCGCGGTCCTGAGCAGCTCCGCGGACGCCTTCGCCGCTGCCTCGGTCACCGGCTCGACCCTGACCCGGGACAGCGCCCACCGCAGCCGGGGCAGGTTCGTCCGAGCGTGGCTGACTTCCACGATGGTGTTGGCTCCGACGACGACATCGGCGCCCAGGGCATGGAACACCTGGAACATCGCGAGGATCTTGCGGTCCTGCGCGATCCAGGCGGAGAGCCCCTCGGAGTCCAGGACGAGGGTCTCCACGCGCCCGTTCACGCGGCGCTCGACGATCCGTCGGCTTCCGCGGTTCCGAAGATCCGGGAGCGGGCCTCGGCCAGCTCCTCCTCGGTGAAGGCCCCGTGCTCCTCCTGATGGCGGCGGAGATCGGCGCCGAGCAACTCATGCCGCAGCTGACGCGCCACCGCCTCGGCGACATAGCCGGAGACGTTGTCCGTGAGCTTCTTCAGCTCGGCGACCTGCTCGGTCGGGAGCGTCACCGTGATGCGCGTCGTATCCGCCATGGGGCAAGCATACTGCGGTATGCGCGCCATGGGGCGGCCGCTTCTCACGCGGAACCGCTTCTCACGCCCCCGCGGCCCGACCCGTGAGCCACCGGAAAACGCCCGTCACCGGCGCGCAACGGGGAGGCAACGTCCTGCCGCCACTCTCGGTGCATGACGGCAACGACACTGACGGGCGGCAGGACGAGCACGGCGCACCCCGGCGGCACCCCCGCCCTGGTCGTCGTCGCCCACGGCAGCCGCGACCCGCGCGCCCTGAGCACCGTACGGGCCCTCCTCGACCGGGTCCGCGCCCTGCGCCCCGCCCTGCCGGTGCACCTCGGGCACATCGAGCTCAACGCCCCCATGCTCCCAGACACGCTGGCCGCGCTCGGCGACGGCGACGCCGTCCTCGTCCCCCTCCTCCTCAGCCACGGCCACCACGTCGCACGGGACATCCCCGACATGGCGGCGGCCTCCCCGGCCCGCACCCGCGTGGCCGCCCCGCTCGGCCCGCACCCCCTGCTCGTGGACGCCCTGCACGACAACCTCCTGGAAGCCGGCTGGCCCCTCCACGCCCCCCGGGACGCCGCCGTCGTCCTCGCCTCCGCGGGCTCGCGCGCCCCGGCCTCCCGCGCGGACACGACCCGCACGGCAGCCCTCCTCGCGACCCGCCTAGGCGTCCCGGTCCTCCCCGCCTACGCCTCGGCGGCGACCCCGACCATCCCGGACGCGATCCACACCCTGACCACCCAGGGCTACCGCCACATCGCCATCGCCGCAAACTTCACAGCCCCGGGCCGCTTCGCCACGGAGTGCAGAGCCCACGCCCCTTGGATCGCCTCGTCCCCGCTAGCAACCCACCCAGCCATGGCCCACCTCCTCCTCCACCGCTACGACGAAGCACTTGTCGGCGGCGGTGGGACCGCGCCCGAAGGGGCGCGGGGAACTGCGCGACCAGCCACAACACCACCCGCACTCGCCCGATAACCGCACCAGGCAGACGCGTAGGCCCCCAACTGTCACACCTCCCCCTTACTGTTCATGACATGGAAGGCACCGCACCCCCCACCCCATACGACCCCACGTCAGTGGCCCGCTGGGCCCCCGAGCCCGACAAACGCCCCGGGCGCACCGCCTTCCAGCGCGACCGCGCCAGGGTCCTGCACTCCTCCGCCCTACGCCGCCTCGCCGGCAAGACCCAGGTCGTCACGCCCGGCGAGGGAAACCCGATGTGGGACGCCAGCCCCCGCACCCGCCTCACGCACTCCCTGGAATGCGCCCAGGTCGGCCGCGAACTCGGCGCCGCCCTCGGCTGCGACCCCGACCTCGTGGAGGCCGCCTGCCTCTCCCACGACCTCGGCCACCCGCCCTTCGGCCACAACGGCGAGGCCGCGCTCAACGAGTTCGCCGAGGACTGCGGCGGCTTCGAGGGGAACGCCCAGTCCCTCAGGCTCCTCACCCGCATCGAGCCCAAGCGCTTCACCGACGAGGGCTCCGTCGGCCTCAACCTCACCCGCGCCACCCTCGACGCCGCCACCAAGTACCCCTGGCCCCGCGGCGCCCACCCCACCGACCCGGCGTCGCCCAAGTTCGGCGTGTACGACGACGACCGCCCCGTCTTCGCCTGGCTGCGCGAGGGCGCCCCCGCCGGCCGCACCTGCTTCGAGGCGCAGGTCATGGACTGGGCCGACGACGTGGCGTACTCCGTGCACGACGTCGAGGACGGCCTGCACGCCGGTCACATCGACCCGAACTGCCTGCTCGCCGACCCCGAGCGCGAGGCCGTCTTCGACGTCGCCGCCGGCCGCTACGTGCCCGCCGGCACCGACCACGCCGAACTGGCCGCCGCCCTCGACCGCCTCCTCGCCCAGGACTGGTGGCCACACGGCTACGACGGCTCGGCCGTCGCCCAGGCCCGTCTGAAGGACGCCACCAGCCAGCTCATCGGCCGCTTCTGCCTCGCCGCCGAGGCCGCCACCCGGGCCGCGTACGGGGACGGCCGCCTCACCCGGTACACCGCCGAACTGGTCGTCCCCCGCGAGACCCGCCTGGAGTGCGCCGTCCTCAAGGCGGTCGCCGACCGGTACGTCATGCAGCGCGCCGAGCAGGAGCGGCTCCGCGCCGACCAGCGCATCGTCGTCGCCGGGCTGGCCGAGGCGCTCACCGCCCGCGCCCCCGACGGACTCGACCCCCAGTTCCGCGCCCTGTTCGACCGGGCGGGCGACGACAAGGCCCGCAAACGGGTGATCGTCGACCAGATCGCCTCCCTCACGGACGCCTCGGCCCGCTCGCTTCACGCCCGTCTGACGGGGCATCCGGGAGACTGACGATGGCCTGATCGGGTCACTCCCCCTTCCCGCGCCAGGCCGTGTGCGGGACGCTCGCATGTGGCGGCACCCTGACGAGGAGGCAACAAGTGGTCGACGCGGATCAGACATTCGTCATCGTCGGAGGAGGCCTGGCCGGCGCCAAGGCGGCCGAGACACTCCGCACGGAGGGGTTCACCGGCCGGGTGATCCTCATCTGCGACGAGCGCGACCACCCGTACGAGCGCCCGCCGCTGTCCAAGGGCTATCTGCTCGGCAAGGAGGAGCGCGACGGCGTCTTCGTGCACGAGCCCGCCTGGTACGCGCAGCACGACATCGAGCTGCACCTCGGCCAGACCGTCGTCGCCGTCGACCGTGCCGCGAAGACCGTCCACTACGGCGACGACGGCACCTCCGCCCGGTACGACAAGCTGCTCCTCGCCACCGGCGCCGAGCCCCGCCGCCTCGACGTGCCCGGCACCGGTCTCGCGGGCGTCCACCACCTGCGCCGCATGGCCCACGCCGAGCGGCTCAAGGGCGTCCTCGCCTCCCTCGGCCGGGACAACGGCCATCTCGTGATCGCCGGCGCCGGCTGGATCGGCCTGGAGGTCGCGGCGGCGGCCCGCGAGTACGGCGCGGAGGTCACCGTCGTCGAGCCGGCCCCCACCCCGCTGCACGGCGTCCTCGGCCCCGAGCTGGGCTCCGTCTTCACCGAGCTGCACGAGGCGCACGGCGTCCGCTTCCACTTCGGCGTGCAGCTCACCGAGATCGTCGGCCAGGACGGCATGGTGCTCGCCGCCCGCACCGACGACGGCGAGGAGCACCCCGCGCACGACGTGCTCGCCGCGATCGGCGCCGCTCCCCGCACCTCCCTCGCGCAGGCCGCCGGTCTGGAGATCGCCGACCGCGCGCACGGCGGCGGCATCCTCGTCGACGAACGGCTGCGCACCTCCGACCCCGACATCCACGCGGCCGGCGACGTCGCCTCCTTCCCGCACGGCCTCTTCGACACCCGGCTGCGCGTGGAGCACTGGGCCAACGCCCTCAACGGCGGCCCCGCCGCGGCCCGCGCGATGCTCGGCAAGGACGTCGTCTACGACCGCGTGCCCTACTTCTTCTCCGACCAGTACGACCTCGGCATGGAGTACTCCGGCTGGGCGCCGGCGGGCTCGTACGACCAGGTGGTGATCCGCGGGGACGCGGCGAAGCGCGAGTTCGTCGCCTTCTGGGTGAAGGAGGGCCGCGTCCTCGCCGGGATGAACGTGAACGTGTGGGACGTCACGGAGCCCGTCCAGGCGCTGATCCGCTCGAAGGCCCCGGTGGACACGGAGGCGCTGGCGGACCCGCACGTCCCGCTGGAGAGCCTCGTCCCCTGAGCACCCGCCGCCCCCCCGTAGAATTCACGCGTGGCAGGACGGATCAACGACGAGGACGTGAAGGCGGTACGGGACGCGGTCCCGATCGACGCCGTCGTCTCGGAGTACCTCCAGCTGCGCAACGCGGGCGGCGGCAACCTGAAGGGGCTGTGCCCGTTCCACGACGAGAAGTCACCGTCCTTCCAGGTCAGCCCGAGCAAGGGACTCTTCCACTGCTTCGGCTGCCAGGAGGGCGGCGACACCATCACGTTCGTGATGAAGATCGACCACCTCACCTTCTCCGAGGCGGTCGAGCGCCTGGCCGGACAGGCCGGCATCACCCTGCGCTACGAGGAGGGCGGCTACAACCCCTCCCACCAGCGCGGGGAGCGCATCCGCCTGGTCGAGGCCCACAAGATCGCCGCCCAGTGGTACGCGGAGCAGCTCGCCACCAGCCCCGAGGCGGACACGGGCCGCTCCTTCCTCGCCGAGCGCGGCTTCGACCAGTCCGCCGCCCAGCACTTCGGCGTCGGCTACAGCCCCCAGGGCTGGGACCACCTCACCCGCTTCCTGCGCGGCAAGGGCTTCAGCGACAAGGAACTGCTGCTGTCCGGGCTCGCCCAGGAGGGCCGGCGCGGCCCCATCGACCGCTTCCGCGGCCGGCTGATGTGGCCCATCCGCGACATCGGCGGCGACGTCGTCGGCTTCGGCGCCCGCAAGCTCTACGAGGCCGACAACGGCCCGAAGTACCTGAACACCCCCGACACCGCGATCTACAAGAAGTCCCAGGTCCTCTACGGCATCGACCTCGCGAAGAAGGACATCGCGAAGGTGTCCCGGGCCGTGGTCGTCGAGGGCTACACCGACGTCATGGCCTGCCACCTCGCCGGTGTGACGACCGCCATCGCGACCTGCGGCACGGCCTTCGGCGGCGACCACATCAAGATCCTGCGGCGCCTGCTGATGGACAACGGCTCGGCCCGTGTGATCTTCACCTTCGACGGCGACGCGGCCGGCCAGAAGGCGGCCCTGCGCGCCTTCGAGGACGACCAGAAGTTCGCCGCCGAGACGTACATCGCCATCGCGCCCGACGGCATGGACCCCTGCGACCTGCGCCTCGCCAAGGGCGACGACGCGGTGGCCGACCTGGTCGAGCCGCGCACCCCGCTGTTCGAGTTCGCGCTGCGCCAGATCGTCGCCCGCTACGACCTGGACACCCCGGGCGGGCGTGCGGCGGCCCTGGACGAGGCCGCCCCCGTCGTCGCCCGCATCAAGAACAGCGGCGCCCAGCACGAGGTCGCCGTGCAGCTCGCCGGCATGCTCGGCATCCTCGACACCCAGTTCGTCGTCAAGCGCGTCGCCCAGCTCGCCCGCTGGGCCCGCGACCGCGGCGGCAAGGGCCCCGCCCCCGACCGGCCCGGGCGCGGCGGCGACGGCCCGCAGCAGTACGCGGCGCCGTCCGCCCAGGCGGTGCCCCGCGGGCCCGCGCTGAACCTGCGCAACCCCGTCTTCGCCACCGAGCGCGAGCTGCTCAAGCTCGCCCTCCAGCGCCCCGAGCTGGTCTCCCCGGCCTTCGACGCGTACGGCGTGGACGAGTTCACCGCCCCGCCCTACGCGGCCGTACGCCAGGCGATCCTGGAGGCGGGCGGCGCCGAGTTCGGCGTCCAGGACCCGCAGGACTACCTGGTCCGCGTCCGCGAGGCCGCCCCCGACGACACCGTCCGCGCCATGGTCACCGAACTCGCCGTCGAGGCGATCATGCGCCGCGTCGTCGACGAGATGTACGCGGGAGAGGTGCTGGTCCGGGTCCGGCGCCGCGCCGTCGAACGGCGCATCCGCGACGTCAACGGCCAGCTGGCCCGCGTCTCCGGCCACGGGGACCCGGCGCAGTACGCCGCCGTGCAGAACGAGCTGTGGGTCCTCCAGCAGTACGACCAGACCCTGCGCCAACACGGCGCCGCCGCGCTGTAGCGCCGGCCGCCGATCACCAGCCGGTCACGGACCGGACGCAAAAAGTCACCGCACGCCCCTCGTGGCAGCGATGTGTCGTACCCCACACTGAGGTCGGTGCCCCGGGGCCCGTCCGACCATCTCCGTCTGCCCCGCGGGGCCCGGCACGCGCGCTCGCCGCGTTGCCGAAGCGCCCAAGTGGCTCCGCCACGAGGGCACTCCGGCGCCTTGCGAGCGCACGCACCGGACCCCGCGGGGCCCGCCCTCCGGGCGGACGACGGAGATGGTCGGACAGGCCCCTGTCCTCGGAGCGCGGCCGATCCGTCAGTGACGGTTCCCACGACCCCCTGGCCGCGTTCAACACGAACGGGACGGACAGCGGCGAGCGCGCCGACTCCGCCCCTGAAGTACCGCTGCCGCCCCCGTCGGCGGCGTCCATCCTGGAGGTCGCCCCCGTGCAGACCCAGACCCTCACCCAGACCGACGCGCATACCGACGGCGCGGAGCCGGACGCGGACACCGGCGCTCTCCTCGCCATGCCCGCGCAGCACCGCGCCGTGCACGCCCAGGAGCCCGCGCCCGCCGACGCCGCCGAGGAGCCCGCCGACGAGCCCGTGGAGCCGCCGCCGCCCACCCGTACCGAGACCGGCGGGCCCTCCTCCGACCTGTTCCGCCAGTATCTGCGCGAGATCGGCCGGATCCCGCTGCTGTCCGCGGCCGAGGAGGTCGATCTCGCGCGGCGCGTGGAGGCCGGGCTGTTCGCCGAGGAGAAGCTGCGCCTCACCCCCGACCTGGACAGCCGCCTCGCCCTCGACCTCGACCGGCTCGTCGTCCTCGGCCGCCTCGCCAAGCGCCGCCTCATCGAGGCCAACCTGCGGCTCGTGGTGTCGGTGGCCAAGCGGTACGTGGGACGCGGGCTGACCATGCTCGACCTGGTCCAGGAGGGCAACCTGGGCCTGATCCGGGCCGTCGAGAAGTTCGACTACGCCCGCGGCTACAAGTTCTCCACGTACGCCACCTGGTGGATCCGCCAGGCCAT
>NZ_WWHX01000316.1 GCF_009862125.1 Streptomyces sp. SID5910 | reverse complement strand
GGTCGGGAAGGGCTCGCCGGGTCTTGGGGCGGGGGACGAGTACAGGGGGGCCGGGTGGAGTGGGGCAGCCTCGCCCGGGGCCCGGTCGGCCGGAGAGGCCGTGCCTCAGGCCGTACCCCACGGGACGGCCGAGGCCGGGTGCGGGGTGTTGCCGCCCTGTGTGCGGCTCGGGGATCTGCGGGACGACGAGGCGCGGGAGGCGCGGGCGCGCTACGGCATCGCCGAGGGCACCCTGTCCGACGGCGACGGGCGCCACCCCCTCACCCTCCGCCTGCTCTCCGAGGTCCAGGCCGCCCTCCCGGACGCCCCGCCGGCCGTCCGCGTCGACCGCGACGCGGTCTTCGGGGCCTACCTGGACCTGATGTGCCTGCGCGTCGCGGCCCGGCTGGCCGCGGAGAACGGCCTGCGCGGCACCGCCGTACGCCGGCTCGCGGCGCGCGTCCACGGGCAGGTCCACGAGGCCGCCCGGCGCAGTCTCGGCCCCGGGCAGGGAGCGCTGGACCGGGAGTCCTTCGGCGCGGTCTTCCCCTGGGGCGCGGCGCCGGCCCGGCTCGGCGGCGGCACCGGCTGGGCGTACGCCGTACTCGCCGAGGGCCTCCTCGTCCCCGCCGGCAGCGGTTACCGCTTCGCGCACGAGGAGCTAGCCGACTGGATCCAGGGCGCCCACCTCGACCTGGACGAGGCCCTGCGCGCCCTCGTCCACGACTGCCACGCCCCGCACGACACCCGCACCCTCCCCGTCCCGCACCACCGCATCGGCCCCGTCGTGGAGGCCCTGCTGCACCTCGGCCGCCAGTACGGCGTTCCCCAGCTCGCCCTGACGCTGGAGGAGCTGGCGCACGCCCTGGACGCCGAGCCGTACTCCTGGTGGGCCGGCCGGCTCCTCGCCGGGACGCTGGCGCGCGTGCCCGACGCGGCGCCGTACACGGAGGTGCTGCGCCTGCTCGCCGACGGCATCGCGGAGCGGCGCGGCGAAGGGCGGACCGTGCCCGCCGAGTTCGGGCCCGCCTTCTGGTCGGCCCTGCGGCTGCCCCGGGCCACGCGCCTCGACCTGCTGCGCCGCCTGGTCCTCGCCGACGGCGCCCCGCACGAGCCCGGCCCCCGCCACCTCGACACCGTCGCCCAGCTGCTCGCCGCCGACCCCGCGACCGTGCAGCCGCTGCTCGTCCGCTGGTTCGACGACGAACGCCCGCTGCCCGCCACCCCGCACGCCACCGTGGCGACCGCCGCCCAGGCGCTGCTGCACACCCACCGGCACCGCGGTCTGGACGGCCTCACCGAGGTCCTCGCCGACAGCACGCACCGCCGGGCCGACGAACTGCTCGCCGTCCTCGCCGAGGAGGAGCCGTCCGCCGTGTGCCGGGCCGTCGACCGGTGGGCGCGCGACGAGCGGCCGGCCCGGCACACGGCGGCCGTGACCCACGGGCTGCGCACCGCGCCCCACGCGCGCACCGCCGCCGACCGCATCCTGCTGCGCCACGCCGCCCTCGTCCTGCTCACCCGCCCCGCCGACGGCCTGCTGCACGGCGGCGCCCTCGCCCTGCTCGTCCAGGACCCGGGCAGCCGCGACCGGCACCTTGCGCGGGCCCTCGGCCACTTCGCGGCGGGCGACCCGTATCTGCCGCCGAGCGCGGTGGCCGCCGCCCTGCCGACCCACCCCGACCCGGTCCTGGACGCCTTCCGGACCCGGCTGCGCGGCCCGGACGCCGGGGAGGCGCTGCGCAGGCTCCTCGACGCCACCACGCCCGGGCTGGCCCGCCGGGTCGCCGCGGTGATCGGCGAGGCCGTGGCGGAACGGCCGGAGACCGCCGGACACGTGGCCGCCTACACCGACCGGCGCCTGGACCAGGGTCCCGCCGCCCGCGGCGTACTCCTCCCGCTGGTCACCGGACTGCTGGAGGGCGGCCCCGAGCCGGTCCGGGCCGCGCTGGCCGGCGTCCTCGCCCCTGACGGCGCCCCCGCCTCCGGTTCCCTCCGCCGGGAACTGCGGGACCACCTCCTGGCCCACGAGGACGACCCCGCCGTCCTGGACGCGCTGCTGCGCGCCGCCGCCTCCCAGGGCGCCGACGGCCGGCGGGTCCTCGTCCACCGCACGGCCCTGCTCCTGGCCCGCACCCCCGACGGCACCACCCGCCTCGACCGCGCCCTGGTCGACCTGGCCCGCCACCTCCCCGGGTTCGCCGGCCGGGTGACGGGCTGGCTGGCGGACGCCCCCGACGAGTGGGCGGCACTGGTCGGCCCGAGCGCACGCCGCACGATCGAGAGCCTGGCGGGCACCCGCGTACCCGCCTGACCGCGGCCGGGACGCGGCGGGGCGTGCGGCCGGTCACAGCACCCATGCCGATGCGGGCGGCAGGCCCCCGGCATGGCACCCTTAGACCTGCATCAGAGGCTTCGACTCCGACGAGTGTGCGACAAGGAGCAGACACAGTGCAGCGCTGGCGTGGCTTGGAGGACATCCCCGAGGACTGGGGGCGCAGCG
>NZ_WWHX01000315.1 GCF_009862125.1 Streptomyces sp. SID5910 | reverse complement strand
GCTCACGGAGCAGGGGGTCGGTGGGGGCCGGCAGGTGCAGGGGCAGTTCGGGGGAGACGGTGAGCTGGTCGAGCATGACCGCGCGCAGGCGCAGATGGGGCGGGCTGTCGTCGTCGGGGTCGCGGGTGTAGGCGACGACGAGTTCGCGCAGGAGGGGGCTGACGGCGAGGACGGCGGGTTCGTCCAGGCCGAGGGGGTTCTCGGTGGCGGGCAGGCCCACGAGGTGGAGGTCGAGTTCGCCGTGGGCCTGGTGCCGGTGGACGGTGCCGGCGGGGATCCACAGCGCGCGGGTGGCGGGGGCGACCCAGGAGCCGGCGTCGGTGGTCACCGCGATGGTGCCCCGGCTGGCGTAGGCGATCTGGTGGTCGTCGTGGCGGTGCGCGTCGATCTCGCCGCCGGACGCCAGGCGCTGGGTCCGGGTCGGCGCGACAGGGGTGTGGCGGATTTTCTGCATCACCCGTCAATTTATCGGAAGCGCGACACCGGATGGTTCTCGCAGCATGGGAGGGGTGCGAAGGAATACATCGATCTCCCTGCTGGCCGTGGGGCACGCCTGCGTCGACATCTACCAGGGCGCCGTCGCGGCGCTGATCCCGTTCTTCGTGGCCGAACGGGACTACTCCTACGCGGTCGCTTCCGGCATCGTGCTGGCCGCGTCCCTGCTGTCGTCGGTGGCGCAGCCGGTGTTCGGCGCGCTCACCGACCGATGGGCGATGCCGTGGCTGCTGCCGTCCGGCACCCTGCTGGGCGGGGTGGGCATCGCGCTGAGCGGCCTGAACGGCTCCTACGGGCTCACCCTGTTCTTCGTCGCCGTCTCCGGGGTGGGGGTGGCCGCCTACCACCCGGAGTCCGCCCGGGTGGCCCGGCTGGCCAGTGAAGGCAGCCACAGCGCGATGAGCTGGTTCTCCCTCGGCGGCAACATCGGCTTCGCGCTCGCCCCGCTCATGGTGTCGGCCGCGATCGGGCACGGCTCCCTGCGCTGGACCCCCGTCCTCGTCCTCCCGGCCCTCGCCGGCGCCGCCCTGTGCGTGCCCGTCCTGCGGATGCTCGCCCGGTCCCAGGCCGGCGCGGCCAGGACACAGCCGCCCCGGAGCGCGGACGACGTGGCCTCGTTCGTGAAGCTGTCCCTGGCGGTCGTCTTCCGCTCCATCGTCTTCACCGGCCTGAGCACCTTCGTCTCCCTCTACGCCCAGCAGCGCATGGACGGCAGCACCACCGCGGGGACGGTCGCCCTGTTCCTGCTGTTCCTGGGCGGCGCGGTCGGCTCGGTCCTGGGCGGTGCCCTGGCCAACCGCTACGACCGTGTCCGCGTCTCCCGCTGGTCGTACCTGCTCTCCGTCGCCGCCGTCACCGGAGTGGTCTACGCACCCGGCCCGGCCCTGTTCGTCTTCGTGGCCCTCACCTCGGCCGGCCTGTACGTCCCCTTCTCCCTCCAGGTGACGCTCGGTCAGGACTACCTGCCCTCCCGTATCGGCACCGCCAGCGGCGTCACCCTCGGCCTCACCGTCAGCATCGGCGGCCTCGTCAGCCCCCTGCTGGGACACCTCGCCGACTCCACCAGCCTCCGGACCGCCCTCACGCCCCTGATCGCCATGCCCGCGCTGAGCTGGCTCCTCTTCCGTGCCCTGCCAGAACCCACCGCGCCCGGCACCCGGGTCGCCACTGTGCGCGCCTCCGCACGGCAAGGTGGGCAGAGCCAAATGGCCGCCGAGCATGCGGAGGGCGTGGGGGCGGAGGGTTCAGGACGACGTCAGGCGCAGCAGGTGGAGCAGCGCGGTCGTCAGGGCGTCGGCGGCGCCGGCGGTCGCGGCGAGGGCGAGCTGCCGGGCCAGGGGGTTCCGTAAGAGGGCGGCCTGGCGGCGGCGCCGCGTCGCGGTGACGGTCGGGGGCGGGGATCCGGACGGTGTGTGTTCCGGATCGTCTGGGGCTGGGGCCGGGGCGGGGGTCGCGTGGGGCGGCGGGCAGGTGCGGGTCCGTGCGCGGGGCCTGAAGGCCATGCCGTACTCCTCGATGGGTG
>NZ_WWHX01000314.1 GCF_009862125.1 Streptomyces sp. SID5910 | reverse complement strand
ACCCATCTGATCTACTTCTTCACCGTCGGGACGACAGGATTTGAACCTGCGACCCCTTGACCCCCAGTCAAGTGCGCTACCAAGCTGCGCCACGTCCCGGTGTGCGTCGCACGGGTCGCGAGTGGGCGGTTTCCGTGTGATCACGCAGGTCAAACCCTACCCCATCCGCGCACCGCTCTGATGATCACATCGCGAGACGGCATTGCGCCGTGCCCGCCGACGGGCGTTACCTCGCACGGTGCGTACCGAACGACCCGAACATGTCAGCGACGACGTCACCGGCGACCGCTCCGCGCGCCGTGCCGTGACCGTCTTCCCCCTGCTCGTCCTCGCGGCCGGCGCCCTCGGCCTCCTGCTCCCGGGGAGTTTCACCGGGTGGGGCGAGGCGGTGCCGTATCTGCTGGGCGTGGTGATGTTCTGCATGGGCGTCACCATGACCCCGCAGGACTTCCGCGGCGTCGCCAAGCGCCCCTGGGCGGTGGCCCTCGGGCTGGTCGCGCACTACGTCATCATGCCGGGGCTCGGCTGGGCCATCGCCCATCTGCTGGACCTCTCGCCGCAGCTCGCCGCCGGCGTGATCCTGGTCGGCTGCGCGCCCAGCGGCACGGCCTCCAACGTGGTGACCTACCTGGCCCGGGGCGACGTGGCCCTCTCGGTCTCCGTCGCCACCGTCTCCACGCTCGTCGCCCCGCTGGTCACCCCGCCGCTGACGCTGCTGCTGGCCGGCGAGTACCTGCCGGTCGACGCCGGCTCCATGGTCACGGACATCCTCAAGACGGTGCTGCTGCCCATCCTCGCGGGCGTCGTCGTACGGCTGCTTGCGGGGCGGTATGTGCAGCGGGCGCTGCCCGCGCTGCCGTGGCTGTCCGCGCTGACCATCTCCGTGATCGTGGCCGTCGTCGTCGCGGGCAGCGCCGACGCCATCAGGTCGGCGGCCGGGATGGTGTTCCTCGCCGTCGTGCTGCACAACGGCCTCGGGCTGGCGCTCGGTTACGGCGCGGGGCGCCTCGGCCGGCTCGGCGAACCGGCGAGCCGCGCCATGGCCTTCGAGGTCGGCATGCAGAACTCCGGCCTCGCGGCCTCGCTGGCCACCGCCCACTTCAGCCCGCTGGCGGCACTGCCGGCCGCGGTCTTCTCCGTCTGGCACAACGTCTCCGGCTCCCTGACCGCCGCCTGGCTGTCCCGCCGGGGACGGTGACCCGGCCAGGCAGTACGGCACCGTCCCCGTGGAGGAAGGAACCGAGTTGGGCACCGTGCGTAACGCCTTACCCGTGCACGCCGTCGCCGACGGGACGCCCGGGTCGTGAGCGCCCGCCGGCGGATCGTCGTCGTCTGGGCGGGGCTGTGCCTGGCCGGCCTCGCCGCCACCGCCGCGCTCCGCGTCGATCCGTACGCGGACGGCGCCGGGTCACCCGGCGAGGAGCCGACGCCGACCGAGAGCTACGCCGTCGTCTGCGAGGCGGTCGCCGACGACGTCGCCGAAGAGCGCCGGGCGGGCGGCGAGGGAGGCGGGCGGACCGCGCCTCTCCCCTCCCCCTCGCCCCAGATCGTCCAGAAGCTCACGATGACGGCGGTGCCCGAGGAGTGCGTGGACGAACTGGAGGCCCGCGGCCTGATGTCGCCCTGACCTCTTCCGCGCGCCCCCGGTACGCCGGGAGCGCGCCGGCCGGAGACGGTCAGTGGGCGGTCGCGAGCTGCTGTCCCGCGCCGTCGCCCGCGGGCCTCGTGCGCAGGGCCGCGATGCCGATGAAGACCATGGACGAGACACCGGCGAGCGCGAAGGCGGTGAAGCCCCAGTCGCCCCGGTCGGCGGCGAGCAGCTGGCCGCCCAGCCAGGGGCCGAAGACGGCGCCGAAACGGCCCATGCCGGACGTCCAGCCGACCGCCGTGGCGCGGTTGGCCGGGGCGGAGCCGAGGGAGACGGTCGCGTAGATCATGGTCTGGGCGCTGTTGAGGAACACGCCGGTGAGGAAGACGACCGCGAAGGTCAGCGCCAGCGGCATGTGGACGCTGAGCAGGAAGACGCCGCCGGCGGTCAGCGCGAACCAGATCGCGGAGATGCGTGGGGCGCCGAAGCGGTCCGAGGCGCGGCCGGCGACCAGCATGCCCACGATGCCGCCGAGGTTGAACAGCACGACGAAGGTCAGCGCGGAGCCGAGTTCGTAGCCCTCGCCGCGCATCAGGGTGGGCAGCCAGGTCGCGACGCCGTAGACGAGGAGCAGGCCGCCGAAGGAGGCCAGCCAGTACAGCAGGGTCTGGATCCACTCGCCGCCCCGGAAGAGGTGGGCGAGGTTGGCCCAGGCGGCGCCGGAGGTCTTGCCGGTGGCGGCGGGGAGTTCGGCGTCGTAGCGGGCGGCCAGGGTGCGGGCCTCCTCGGTGCGGCCCTTGGCGACGAGGAAGCTCAGCGACTCGGGCAGGAACGCGGCGAGGACGGGGACGAAGAGCAGCGGGACCACGCAGACCCAGAACGCGGCGCGCCAGCCGAACGGTTCGACGATCCACAGGGCGACGTAGGCGGAGAGGATGCCGCCGGCGTGGTGGGCGGTCATCAGCAGGCCGATGGTGAGGGCGGCGCGGGCGCGCGGGGCGTAGTCGGAGACCATGCTGATCGCGGTGGGCAGCAGGCCGCCGAGGCCGACTCCGGCCAGGGTGCGGCCCAGGCCGAAGACGGCGACGCTGCCCGAGACCGCGCAGATGCCCGAGGCCAGGGAGAAGAGCGTGACGCAGGAGACCATCAGCTTCTTGCGCCCGATGCGGTCGGCGACCGTCCCCGCCGCGAGCGCGCCGACGAGCATGCCGAAGGTGGCGTAGCTGCCTAGGTCGCCGGCCTGGCCCGAGGTGATGCCGAGGGCCTTCTCCTGGAGCATGTGGGGCAGCACCGAGCCGTAGATGAACATGTCCAGGCCGTCGAAGAGCACGGCCAGCCAGCACAGGCCTACGACCAGCAGGGCCAGTCTGCTGCCGCGGGCGGACAGCGCGGGTGAGGAGGAGGACATCGTTGTTTCCT
>NZ_WWHX01000313.1 GCF_009862125.1 Streptomyces sp. SID5910 | reverse complement strand
TGAGGACCTGCTGGACGGGAAGTACAAGAACAAGCTCCAGTACTCCACCCCCGGCGTCGCCGGCGACGGCACCGCCGTCGTCGTCAAGGCCCTGCACGACTTCGGCGGCGAGCAGCCCGCCATGGAGTACCTGAAGAAGCTCCAGGCCAACAACGTCGGCCCGTCCGCCTCCACCGGCAAGCTCGCCCCCAAGGTCGACAAGGGCGAACTCCTCGTCGCCAACGGGGACGTCCAGATGAACTACGCCCAGTCCAAGACCATGCCCAACCTCGGCATCTGGTTCCCGGCCCGCGAGGGCGGCAGGCCCACCACCTTCGCCCTGCCCTACGCGGCCGGCCTGGTCACCAAGGCCCCGCACAGCGAGAACGGCAAGAAGCTCCTCGACTACCTGCTGGGCCAGAAGGCACAGGCACAGGTCAGCGAGATCGGCGGCGGCTTCGCGGCCCGCCAGGACGTCAAGGCCACCGACGCCGACGCGATCGCCCTGACGAAGCTGATGGCGGGCGTCGAGGTCTTCGAGCCCGACTGGAACGACGTCGAGAAGAACCTCACGTCCTACGTCGACGCCTGGAAGTCGGCCACCGGCAGCTGAGACGGCCGTTCCCTCAAGATCCTGCTCTGTTTAGGCTGGGGCGCACGCTGGACCGCGTACGGCAGGAGACCTCGCACATGGCAGACCGCAGGCCCATCGAGTCATGGCTCACCGACATGGACGGGGTGCTCATCCACGAGGGCGTCCCGATCCCCGGCGCCGACGCCTTCATCAAGAAGCTGCGCGAGTCCGGCAAGCCCTTCCTCGTCCTGACCAACAACTCCATCTACACCCCGCGCGACCTGCACGCCCGGCTGCGCCGCATGGGCCTGGAGGTCCCGATCGAGGCGATCTGGACCTCCGCGCTGGCCACCGCCCAGTTCCTGGACGACCAGCGGCCCGGCGGCTCGGCGTACGTCATCGGCGAGGCCGGGCTGACCACCGCCCTGCACGACATCGGCTACATCCTCACCGACCACGAGCCCGACTACGTGGTCCTCGGTGAGACCCGCACCTACTCCTTCGAGGCCATGACGAAGGCGGTCCGGCTGATCGACGCCGGCGCCCGCTTCATCTGCACCAACCCCGACGAGACCGGCCCCTCCACCGAGGGCCCGCTCCCGGCGACCGGCGCGGTGGCCGCGCTGATCACCAAGGCGACCGGCAAGCAGCCCTACTTCGCCGGCAAGCCCAACCCGCTGATGATGCGCACCGGGCTCAACGCGATCGGCGCCCACTCCGAGACCAGCGCGATGATCGGCGACCGCATGGACACCGACGTGCTGGCCGGCATGGAGGCCGGGATGCAGACCTTCCTGGTGCTCACCGGCCTGACCCGGCCCGAGCAGGTCGAGGACTTCCCGTACCGGCCGTCCAAGGTCGTCGACTCGATCGCGGACCTCGTCGACCGGATCTGAAACCCCAGCGTCCCGCGCGTCGCCCGTTCGGCGCAGTACCGCCCCCGCACCGGATGCGGGGGCGGTCCCCGCGGGGCAGCCTCCAGATGACTGGAGGTACACGATGGGCTCACTGAAGGTAACTCTCTGCGCCGGGGCCGCGCTGGCCGCGGTGTGCGCACCGGTCGCCCCGACGGCGTACGCGGCGGACGGGCGCGGGGTCTCGGTGACTCCGGCCTCCCCGGCGCCCGGCACCGACGTCACCCTCCGCGTACCCGACTGCACCGAGCGGACGGCCGTCGCCGTGTCGGCCGCCTTCGAGACGGACGTACGGCTCTCCGTGGCCGCCGAGGACGGTGTCCTCGCCGGTTCCACCCGGGTCCGCGCCTCGGTGACGGCCGGTGTCTACGCCGTGCGGGTCACCTGCGGCGAGGACGCCCGCCAGGGCACCCTCACCGTCCAGCGGCGGCACCGCCCGACCGCACCCGCCTCACCCGTCGCCCCCGTCGACGCGGGCGGCGGCGGCGCGGCGGAGCTGGCCGCGCCGGACACCGGGGACGGGGCGCGCGTCGATGCCCCCGGCGCCGCGCACACCGTGACCGGCCTGGTGCTCGCCGGGATCGCCGCAGTCGCCGTGGGGCTGCGCGGGGTCCGCAGCCGGAGCCGCAGGGCGGACTGACCATGTCCGACCGTGCTCAGGAGCTGGGAGGGGACCGGGGCGAGGACCACATACCCGCCGTCGGCCCCGGCCGACTGGTGAGCGGCATCGCCTGGGTGGTGCTGCTCCTCGGCCTGTGGCTGTGGGGCCGCGAGGCCACCGACGTGCGCGCGGGCGTGTCCCGTCCGGCCACCGGCGACATGGCGGCGGCCGGACGGCCCCCCGACCTGCCGCTGCCGCCCGCCCACGCGCCCCTCGGCGACGCCCTGCCCGAGCGGCTCGACGTCCCGGAACTCGGCATCAGCGCCCCCGTGCTGGAGCGCGGCCTCGACACGAAGGGCGCGATCGAACCGCCCTCCTTCGAGCAGGCCGACGCCGTCGGCTGGTACGCGGCCGGCGTGACCCCCGGCGCGGCCGGCACCGCGCTGATGGTCGGGCACGTCGACACCGAGACCCGCCCCGCCGTCTTCTACAAGATCAGCACCCTGGAACCCGGCGAGACGATCCGGGTGGTCCGCGACGACGCCGGGGTCGCCGAGTTCACCGTGGACGACATCCAGGTCCTCGACCGCGACGGCTTCGACGCCCGGCAGGCCTTCGGGCCGCGCGACACGGGACGGGCCGAACTGCGGCTGATCACCTGCGGCGGCACCTTCGACCGCGCCACCGGCGGCTACACGGCCAACGTCGTCGTCTCCGCGTACCTCACGGGCACCGGCCCATGACCCGCGTATGTCAGGATTGAGCCTTCGAACAGTGCACCAGGGGGTTGGATGTACGGCAGCAGGGGGGCCGGAACGATGACCGCGAGGCGGACGTCCGCGGCGGTGCTGGGGGCGGCGCTGCTGATAGCGGGGTGTTCCTCGTCCGGTGACGACGAGGACAAGAACAAGGACGCGGGCGCCGGGATCACCCAGCAGCCCAAGGACACCGACCCGTTCTGGGTCAACCCGGACGGCAACGCGGCCCAGCAGGTGGCGTCCCTGGAGAAGGACGGCAAGAAGGACCAGGCCGACCGGATCCGCAAGATCGCCCAGCAGCCGACCGGCGAGTGGATCAGCCCGGACAACCCGGAGGACCAGGCCCGCGGCTTCACCGAGGCCGCCGACAAGGCCGGGCGCACCGCGCTGCTCGTCCTCTACAACATCCCGCACCGCGACTGCGGCCAGTACTCGCAGGGCGGCGCCGCCGACGGCGACACCTACCGGGAGTTCATCGACGGCGTCGCCAAGGGCATCGGCGACCGTGCCGCCACCGTCGTCCTGGAACCGGACGCGGTGCTCCACCTGGTCGACGGCTGCACCCCGGACGAGTTCCACGAGGAGCGCTACGACCTGCTCAAGGGCGCCATCGCCAAGCTCACGGCGCTGAAGAACACCAAGGTCTACCTGGACGCGGGCAACGCCGGCTGGGGCCACCCCGACCAGATCTTCGAGCCGCTGAAGTGGGCCGGCATCGACCAGGCCGACGGCTTCGCCGTCAACGTCTCGAACTTCTACTCCACGAAGGACTCCATCGCCTACGGCAAGCAGCTCTCCGCCAAGGTCGGCAACAAGCCCTTCGTGATCGACACCAGCCGCAACGGCAACGGCCCCTACACCGAGGGCGCCCCGGACGAACGCTGGTGCAACCCACCGGGCCGAACCCTCGGCGAAACCCCGACAACAAAAACCGCCGACCCCCTCGTGGACGCCTACCTCTGGGTCAAGCGCCCCGGAGAATCGGACGGCGAATGCAAGGGCGGCCCCAAGGCCGGCGAATGGTGGCCGGACTACGCCTTGAAACTGGCGGAGGGGTAGCGCCCTAGGGGCGCGGGGAACTGCGCGACCAGCCACAGCGCTCCCGCGCCCGAAGACACCACCTGCGGGAGCGCTATGGGACGTGAACCCACTGCGCCTTGGAAGGCGTCCCGTGCCCGTCCGTGGCGAACAGCATGTACCACCCCGACTGCACCAGATTCTTCCCCTCCGGCACCGTCACCGTCAGCTTGTCCCCGTCCGCCTTGAAGTCCAGCGCGATCGACCGCTGGTCCACGTCAGTGACATGCGTCGACGCGCTCGGCCGGATCAGCCGCACCTTCTTGACCGTCGACGCCGCCCGCGAGGTGAACGTCCCCGACTCGCCGCGCGCGATGGTCTGCGGGCCGCCCGACAGGTCGGGCCGCGAGTCCCGGTACAGATACGGCGGCGTGTAGATCTCCACGCGCTGCTCGAACTTGCCCGGCTTGGTGTTGGCCTTGTCGGCGTAGAGCGAGTCGGAGCCGAAGAACATCAGGCGCCCGTCGGGCAGCAGGATCGAGCCCGAGTGGTAGTTGCGGCCCACCAGCGGGTCGGCCACCTTCTCGAACGAGTTGGTGTCCGGGTGGTACAGCCGCGCCTGGTGGATGTTGGAGTCGCCGCGGCCCCGGTAGTCCTCCGAGCCGCCGGAGACCAGCACGGTGTCGTCGGGCAGGATCGAGGCCTGCGGGTAGCGCGTGCCCTTCTCCAGCGACGGCCCGTCCGTGAACTTCGGGTCGTCTGCCTTCAGATCGACGATCCGCGTCTTCTCGCTGGCCAGCTTGGACTCGCCGACCCCGCCACCGCCGATCACCATGTACTTCTGGTCCTGCGCCGGCGGCAGCAGCACGGTGCCGGAGGTCTCCAGCTTGTCCGGGTCGCTCATGCCGGGGATCTTGGTGAACTTGTTGGTCTCCACGTCCCAGATGCCCGGGTCGCGCC
>NZ_WWHX01000312.1 GCF_009862125.1 Streptomyces sp. SID5910 | reverse complement strand
CGGATCGTCCGGGTCAACGACTCGCTCGGCCTGATGAGCGTGATCGACGGCCGCCCCCGCTCGGTGCTCACCGTCACCGTCGCCGACGGCCGCATCACCGGCCTGTACATCCTGGCCGACCCGGACCGGGTGGCCCGCCTGGAGGTGCCGGACGAGCGGGGGTGACCCCGCCGGGGGCCGGTCCCGCCCGGGCGGGGCGCCGGCCCCTGTTCCGTATGCTGAACGGCATGCGAGAACGAGAGACCGGCGGGGCGGCACTGCGCGGTGACTGCGAGAGCTGCTTCGGGCTGTGCTGCGTGGCCCTGCCGTTCCGGCGGTCGGCCGACTTCGCCGTGGACAAGGACGCCGGCACCCCCTGCGGCAACCTGGGCGAGGACAACCGGTGCGGCATCCACACGCGGCTGCGGAGCGAGGGCTTCACCGGCTGCACGGTCTACGACTGCTTCGGCGCCGGGCAGCGGGTCTCGCAGGTCACCTTCGGCGGACAGGACTGGCGCACCGGCCCGCCCGGACAGGCCCGCCGCATGGTCGAGGCGTTCCCGGTCGTCCGGCAACTGCACGAACTGCTCTGGTACCTGACCGAGGCGCTGACCCTGCCCGCCGCCCGGCCCGTCCACGCCGACCTGCGCCGGCTGCTGGCCGAGACCGAGCGACTGGCCGCCGGGACCCCCGAGGAGCTGGCCGCGCTGGACGTCGCGGCCCACCGGCAGCGGGTCAACGTGCTCCTGCTGCGCACCAGCGAACTGATGCGCGCCGGGACACGCGGCAAGAAGAAGAACCGCCGGGGCGCCGACCTGATGGGCGCCCGCCTCAAGGGCGCCGACCTGCGCGGGGCCGACCTGCGCGGCGCCTACCTCATCGCCGCCGACCTCACCGGCGCCGACCTGCGGGGCGCGGACCTGATCGGCGCCGACCTGCGCGACGCCGACCTGACGGACGCGGACCTCACCGGCGCCTTCTTCCTCACCCAGCCGCAGCTCACCGCGGCCCGCGGCAGCACCGGCACCACGCTTCCGGCGTCACTGAGCCGTCCGGCGCACTGGACAACGGGCCTCTGACACGTCGGCCTCCGCCCCGGACTCCCGCACCGCGGGCTCCGGTGCCGGGCCCCGTCGGTCCAGCCGCAGCCGCAGCCCCTCCGGCATCAGCGTCAGCCGCTCGGTCACCCGCAGCCGGTAGTCCGGCTCGGGCCGCAGCTCGTAGCGGCGCAGCAGCAGCCCGAGCACCAGCGTCGCCTCGTGCAGCGCGAACTGCCGACCGATGCACGCCCGCGCGCCCGTCCCGAACGGCTTGAACGTGTGCGGGGCACGGCCCCGTACGGCCTTCGCGTCGAAGCGGTCCGGGTCGAACCGCTCGGCGTCCGGCCCCCACACGTCGGGATCGCGGTGCAGCATCCCGGTCAGCACCAGTGCCCACGCGCCCCGCCGCATGGGGTACGTGCCGTCCAGCACCGTGTCCCGCAGCGCCTCCCGCGCGAAGGCGGGCGCGGTCGGCCACAGCCGCAGCGACTCGTCCAGCACCCGGCGCACGTACCGCAGCTTGGCCACCTGCTCGTAGCCGGGCGCCTCGGTGTCGCCCCAGACGCGGTCCACCTCGGCCCGCGCCCGAGCCGCCACCTCGGGATGCTGGGCGAGGTAGTGCAGCGCGAAGGACAGCGCGCCCGAGGTGGTCTCGTGACCGGCCACCAGGAAGGTGATGACCTGACGGCGCACGTTCTCGGCGGAGAGCCGTTCACCGGTGTCCGGGTGGGCCGTCTCCAGCATCCGGTCGAGCAGGTCGCCGTCGCCGCCGTCCGAGGCGCGGCGCTCGCGCACCAGGTCGTCGACCGTGCGGTTCAGGTAGGCGATGTCGGCCGCGTTGCGGCGGCTCGCGCTCCGAAGCAGCCACGGCGCGAGCGGCGCGGGCACGGTGTTGAGGCGCTGCGCGTAGGTGAGGGTGCCCACCATCGCCTCCACGAAGGGGTGTAGCCGGGGCCGTTCGAACGACCCGAAGTCGTGCCCGAACCCGGTGCGCGCGATCGTCTCCAGCGTCAGCTTCGTCATGTCGCCGGGCACGTCCACCGTGCGTCCGGCGGCCTCCGCGCGGTCCCAGTGGGCCGTCAGCCGTCCTGCCACGTCCAGCATCATCAGGTGATAGCCGGCCATGGCCTCCCGGCTGAACCCGGGCGCCAGGACGTCGTGCGCGAGCTGCCAGTTGGGCTCGTGGTTGTACGCCGTGAACAGCCCGTCCCCGGCGACCGGCCGCAGGTTGGCCACCCCGAGGCCCACGTGCTTGCCGAAGCGCGACTCGTCCGCCAGATCGGCGGCGAGCCGGGCACCCCACACGAACACGAACTCCTTGCCGAAGGCCCGCCGCCGGAAGATCGGCCCCAGCTGCCGCGCGTAGCGCAGCGAGTCCTGCATCGGCGTGCTCCGGCTGGCCCCGACCACGTCCCCGAGCAGCGGCAGCCGGTACGGGGGGCGCGGGATGCGGTCCAGCTCGGGCCAGCCCAGCTCGGCGCTGCGGAATCCCCTCGGCAGCCCGTCCGCGGCCGCCTCCGTCCTCGTCTGAGCCATGACGCGATCTCCCTTGGCACGGCGCCGTGTCCGAGCGTGTTGTACGTCGATTCAATAGCGCGCCCAGTGTCGTCCCGTTGCTGAACCGGCGTCAAGTAAAGTGCGGGCATGGCCGCGAACCAGGGCGAGCGCACGCGCCGCCGGCTCAGCACCGAGGAGCGCCGGGAGCAGCTGCTGTCGGTGGGGGCGCGGCTGTTCTCCGAGAGCCCCTACGACGACGTGTGGATCGAGCGGGTCGCCGAGATCGCCGGGGTCTCGCGCGGACTGCTGTACCACTACTTCCCGGCCAAACGGGACTTCTTCGCCGCGGTCGTCGAGCGCGAGAGCGAGCGCATGCTGCGGATGACGGCGGCCGTGCCCGGCGTCCCGGTGCGCGAACAGCTCGCCGCGGGCCTCGACGCGTATCTGGAGTACGTCCGGGAGCACGCGCACGGCTACCGCGCCTTCCACCGTGCCGACGCGACGGGGGACCCGGCGGTGCGCCGGGTGTACCAGAAGGCGCTGGCCGCGCAGGAGCGGCAGATCCTCGCCGCCCTGGCCGCCGACCCGGAGTTCGGCCCGGCCTTCGAGGAGCGGGCCGACGTGCGCCTCGCGGTGCGCGGCTG
>NZ_WWHX01000311.1 GCF_009862125.1 Streptomyces sp. SID5910 | reverse complement strand
CGATCTAGATGGCCCGCATCGACGGCGCGGACGGACCCGTCGTCGTCGACGTGACCAACGGCCGCTTCGAGGACGAGAACCCGGTCTTCACCAGCGACGGCCGCTACCTCGCGTTCCTGTCCTGGCGCGGCTTCGACCCGGTGTACGACGTGCACACCGGCGACCTGTCCTTCCCGCTGGGCTGCCGCCCCTACCTGGTGCCGCTGTCGTCGGCGACCCCCTCGCCGTTCGCGCTCAACCCGGAGGGCCGCCCGGCCGCCGGCGGTCTCGACCCGCTGGAGGACGAGCGGGGCGAGGGCGGCCCGGTCACCGTGGAGGCGGAGGGACTTGAGGCACGGGTGACGCCCTTCCCGGTCACCGCGTCCAAGTACTCGGCGCTGCACCCGGTCGCGGGCGGCGGCCTGGTCTGGCTGCGCTGGCCGATCTCGGGCGCGCTCGGCGAGACCTTCGCCAACCCCGACGACCCGAGCGAGCGCCCCACGCTGGAGCACTTCAGTCTCGCCAAGGCGAAGAAGTCCGAACTGGTCAACCACCTCGACTGGTTCCGGGTCAGCGGCGACGGCAGCCGGCTGGTCGTGCTCGACGAGGGCGACCTGCGCGCCGTACCGGCGACCGAGGCCGGCGACGGGGACTCGACCACCTGGATCGACCTGCGCCGCATCCTGCACGAGGTCGACCCGCCCGCCGAGTGGCGCCAGGCCTACGAGGAGGCGGGCCGCCTGACCCGCGCCTACTTCTGGGACCCCGGCATGTGCGGCATCGACTGGGACGCGGTGCTGGCGCAGTACCGTCCGCTGGTCGAACGGGTCGCCTCCCCGGACGAGTTCGCCGACCTGCTGCGCGAGGTCCTCGGCGAACTGGGCACCTCGCACGCCTACGTCGCCGCCGCCCGCCGCAACGAGGGCCCGGCGCACTACCAGCGCTGGCAGGGCCTGCTGGGCGCCAACTTCGTGTGCCGGGACGGCCGCTGGATCGTCAAGCGGATCCTGCCCGGCGACTCCTCCGACTCCAAGGCCCGCTCCCCGCTGGCCGGCACGGGCATCCGCGAGGGCGCCGCCCTCACCCACGTGGACGGCCGCCCCGTCGACCCGGTGGCGGGCCCCTCCCCGCTGCTCGCCGGCGCGGGCGCCACGACCGTGGAGCTCACCTTCGCACCGGCCGGGGACGCCCCGGGCCCCGCCCGCCGGGTCGCCGTCGTCCCGCTGATCGACGAGCGCCCGCTGCGCTACCAGGACTGGGTCTCCAAACGCCGCGAGGTGGTACGGCGGCTCAGCGACGGACGCTGCGGCTATCTGCACATCCCCGACATGGGCGGTTCCGGCTGGGCGCAGTTCAACCGCGACCTGCGCATGGAGGTGTCGCGGCCCGCGCTGATCGTGGACGTGCGCGGCAACGCGGGCGGGCACATCAGCGAGCTGGTCATCGAGAAGCTGACCCGCACGATCCTCGGCTGGGACCTGACGCGCGACGCCCAGCCGGTGTCGTACACGTCCAACGCCCCGCGCGGGCCGGTGGTGGGGCTCGCGGACGAGGCGACGTCCTCCGACGGCGACATGATCACCGCCGCCTTCAAGCTGCTGCGGCTCGGCCCGGTGGTCGGGCAGCGCACCTGGGGCGGGGTGGTCGGCATGACCGGCCGGCACCGCCTGGGCGACGGCACGGTGATCACGGTGCCGATGAACGCGGCCTGGTTCGACGCGTACGGCTGGTCCGTGGAGAACTACGGCGTCGCCCCCGACGTGGAGGCGCTGCGCACCCCGCTGGACTGGGCGGAGGGGCGCTACCCGGTGCTGGACGAGGCGGTGCGGCTCGCGCTGGAGCTGCTGGAGGCCGACCCGCCGACCTCACCGCCCGGCTACGACGCCGTACCGGACCGGTCCCGGCCGCCGCTGCCGCCGCGCGACTGACCCCAACGCCGGGGCGGGGTACGCGCGAAGGCGCCCTCCGTGCGACGGAGGGCGCCTCCCCGGGCTCAGTGGCTACGCGTCAGGCGTCGTAGCTCTCCTCGAACCGCTCGTCCGCGTCGCGGCGGCGCGAGGACGGGTCCAGCTCGTCCTCGTCGCGACGGCGGTCGCGGTTGTGCATCTGGTCCTTGGCCTGGTCGGCCCGCTGCTTGCCCTGCTCGGCGCGCTGCTTGCCCTGCTGCTGCATGCGCTCGGCCTTGTCCTGGAACTGGTCCTTGATACCCATGTGGGTTCACTCCTGTGGTCTTTCGGGCCGGCCGGATCGGCCGGGCCCGATCAGATTCACACGGGCGGTGACCCTGCGCATGTCGATCAGTGACGGACCGTAGCCGAGGTCGTCCGGTGCTGTTCGTCGGCCGCTCCGCCCGCCCCGACGAGCCCCGTGCGCATGCCGTTCAGCCGGTCCGAGAAGCGCCGCATCTCGCGCTGGCCGACGGTGCCGATGACGGACGGCAGGTATCCGCGCACGCCCTGCATGCCGCGCAGCCACCACTGCCCGTAGACGTGGCTCGACCGGCGTTCGATGCCCTCCACGATCCGGTCCACCGCCGGGCCCAGCGGATACGTCTTGTTCGACGGCCACGGCAGCCGCTGCCGCAGCTCCCGCATGACGTCGTCCTGGTCGGCGCCGCGCACCATGTCGGTGTCGGTCCAGGACAGGTAGCCGACGCCGACCCCCACACCCCGGTGGCCGACCTCGGCGCGCAGGCTGTGCGCGTACGCCTCCACGCCGGACTTGGAGGCGCAGTAGGCGGTCATCATCGGCGCGGGCGTGATGGCGGCCAGGGACGCGATCTGGAGCAGATAGCCGCGGCTCTCCATCAGCACCGGCAGGAAGGCGCGGGCCGTCACCGCCGAGCCGATCAGGTTGACCTCGATGACGCGGCGCCAGGACTCCGGGTCGGAGTCGACGAACGGACCGCCCGTGGCCACACCGGCGTTGGCGACCACGATGTCGACCTTGCCGAACCGCTCCTTGACCTCGCCGGCGACCCGGGCCATCACCTCGTGGTCGGTGACGTCGGCGTGCCACACCTCGCTCTCGGTGTGCAGGCGCGCGGCGACCTGCTTGAGCCCGTCCGGCTCCAGCCCGACCAGGGCCACCTTCACCCCGCGCGCGGAGAGCTTGCGGGCCAGCAGCTCCCCGACGCCCCGCGCCGCCCCGGTGACGACGGCGACGCGTCCTTCCAGGCTCACCCTGCTCATGCGCTCTCCTCGGCGTGTACGGCGTCCGCCTTCGGCGCGGACGCTGCGGATATGTGGGCGGCGACGAGCGCGCGGATCTTCCCGGTGACCAGGTCCGGCGCCTCCACCGGGGTCATGTGCCCGAGCCCCGGAAGCTCCGTCAGGCCGACGCAGTGGGGCAGTCCGGCGGCCAGCGCGCGGGCGTGCACGGGCGGGGTCAGCCGGTCCGCGGTCCCGACGACCACCTCGACCGGCATCGTCAACTGCCGTACACCGTGGTCGAGATCGAGCAGGTCGAGCACCCGCGACCAGGCGTGGCGCGCTCCGCGCGGGCAGGCGTGCACGATACGGGCGCACGCCTCGACCATGTGCGCGGCCGAACCGGGGCCCATCGTCCCGTACTTGAGGATCCTCAGCGCGAGGGGCGTGACCGGTCCGAGCGGGGCCCGGGAGCCGAGGACGCGCCGGGTCAGCCAGGTGCGCACCCGGCCCTCCCGCAGCGGCAGCACGGTCGCGGACGCCACCAGCCGTGAACTGCCGGTGCTGCACAGCAGGACGGCCGCGGCGTGCTCGTGCAGCGCCGGCCGCGCGGCCGCGGCCAGGACGGTCATCCCGCCCATGGAGTGCCCGGCGATCACGGCCTGTTCGCCCGGCGCGAGCGTGGCCTTCAGCACGGCTTCCAGGTCGTCGGCGAGGGCGTCGGTGGCGCACACCCGGCTCGCCGGACTGCGGCCGTGGCCGCGCTGGTCGTAGGCGATGACCCGGTGGTCGGCGGACAGGGCGCGGATCTGCGCCGCCCAGAAGGCGGTCGAGCAGGTCCAGCCGTGGGAGAGGACGACGGCGGGCGCGTCCTCGGGGCCGTGCACCTCGACGTGCAGCCGGGCGCCGTCGGCGGAGGTGACGGTCAGCACGCGGGCCGCGACGGGCGGGGCGTAGGGGCCGGAGGCGACGTGCGGGAGGCGGCTCACGCGGTCACCTCCGCACTCTCGGAGGACGGGGCCTTACGGGCGGCCGGGGCGCGCAGCACCTCGTACTCGGCGAGGTCCACCCGCCGGGTCGCGCGCCGGAACTCGGCGGTCGTGCCGGGCCAGATGGTGGTGTTGCGGCCGCTCGGGTCCAGGTACCAGCTGGTGCAGCCGCCGGTGTTCCACACCGTGCGCTTCATGCGCTCCTGCACCCGGTGGTTCCAGCCCCGCACGGCGGTGGAGCGGGCGTCGAGGGCGACCTTGCCGCCGAGGACGTTCAGCTGGCGCAGGTAGTCGGCCATGTAGTTCAGCTGCGACTCGATCATGAGGATCATGGACGAGTTGCCGAGGCCGGTGTTGGGCCCGATGACCGTCATGAAGTTGGGGAACCCGGCCGCGGTGGCGCCGCGCAGGGCCTCCATGCCGCCCTTCCAGGTCTCGGCGAGGGTCCGCCCGTCCGCGCCCACGACCCGCTCGGCGACCGGCATGTCCGTGACGTGGAAGCCGGTGCCGAAGATGATCGCGTCGACCTCGGCCTCGCTGCCGTCGGCGCCGACGAGGGTGCTGCCGCGGACCTCGCTGAGACCGCTCGCTACCACGTCGACATTCGGCCGGGCGAGCGCCGGGTAGTACGTGCTGGACAGCAGGATCCGCTTGCAGCCGATGCGGTAGTCGGGGGTGAGCTTGGCGCGCAGGGCCGGGTCCTTGATCGCGGCGGCCATGTTGCGCTTGGCGATCTGCTCGACGAAACCCAGCTCGTTGGGGCGCTTGGTGAAGGCCTGCACCTGGAGTTCCCGGATGCCCCACAGCAGGCCGCGGCGCAGCTTGGTGGTGACCGGCAGCGCCCGGTGCAGGGCGCGCTCGGCGCCGCTGATCGCCCGGTCCATGCGGGGCATCACCCAGGCCGGGGTGCGCTGGAAGAGGGTGAGGCGGCCGACCTGCGGCTGGATGGACGGCACGATCTGGATGGCGGAGGCGCCGGTGCCGATCATGGCGACCCGCTTGCCGGTGAGGTCGTAGTCGTGGTCCCAGCGGGCCGAGTGGAAGACCTTGCCGGGGAAGGTGTCGAGGCCGGGGACGTCCGGGAGCTTGGGGTCGGACAGCGGGCCGGTCGCGGAGACGATGACGTCGGCGGTGAGGTTGCCGCTCGCCGTCTCGATCTCCCACCGCAGCCGCTCGGCGTCCCACGCCATCCGCTTCACCTCCGAGTCGAAGCGGAGGTGGGGGCGCAGCCCGAAGGTGTCGGCCACGTGCTCCAGGTAGGCCCGGATGTGCTGCTGCCCGGAGAAGGTGCGCGGCCACTCGGGATTGGGCGCGAAGGAGAAGGAGTACAGGTGGGACGGCACGTCGCAGGCGCATCCCGGGTAGCTGTTGTCCCGCCAGGTGCCGCCGACGCTGTCGGACCTCTCGAGGACGACGAAGTCGGTGATCCCCTCGCGCCGCAGCCGCACGGCGGCTCCCAGCCCGCCGAAGCCCGACCCGATCACCGCCACCCGCACGTGTTCTTGAACCTGCTCGTGCTCGGCCATCCCGAAGCCTCCACGCATCGCCTAGAACTCTGCCAGTGAACACTGGCGCAATGGGGAGAGTAGAACAGCTCCGTACCGATGGGTAGGGGGCACGCCAAGGAAAGTTACCGACGGTACGACATAGGCTTCCGGCGTGGCAGAAGACGCTGGAGACGCTGGACGACCCGCAGGCCCGCGCGAGTACCGCATGGAGGAACTGGCCCGGCTGGCCGGCATCCCGGTGCGCACCCTGCGCTTCTACCGCGAGCGCAAACTGATCCCGCCGCCCCGCCGCGAGGGCCGCATCGCCTGGTACGACGACCACCACCTGGCCCGCCTGCGCACCATCGCCGCCCTCCTGGAACGCGGCCACACCCTCAGCGGCATCGCCGAACTCGCCGACGCCTTCGACCACGGCCGCGACGTCGGCGACCTGCTCGGCATCGGCGAACCCACCGAGGAGACCCCGGTCCGCCTCACCCCCGAGGAACTCGCCGCCCGCTTCGAGGGCCAGGTCACCCCGGAGAACCTGGCCGCCGCGATGGAGCTGGGCTACCTCGGCACCGACGGCGACGAACTCGTCCACATCAGCCACCGCCTGCTGGAGGTCTCCTCCGCCCTGGTCCGCGAGGGCATACCGCTCGCCGAGGTCCTGGACGCCGGCAAGCGCGTCCGCGACCACGCCGACGCCCTCGCCGAACTCTTCGCCGACCTGATCCTCCGCCACGCCGGCACCGAGGACCTCTCCCGCCTGCGCCCCCTGGCCCGCAGCGTGGTCGAGGCAGAACTGTCCCTGGCCCTGGACCGCCGGCTGCGGAGCGGGCCGGACGAGGGTCAGCGCTCGTAGACGACGGTCACCGGCGCGTGGTCCGACCAGCGCTCGGCGTGCGTGGCGGCCCGCTCGACGTACCCCTTGACCGCCCGCGCGGCCAGCCCCGGCGTCGCCACGTGGTAGTCGATGCGCCAACCTGAATCGTTGTCGAAGGCCCGCCCCCGGTACGACCACCACGAGTACGGTCCCTCGGCGTCCGGGTGCAGGGCGCGGACGACGTCGACGTAGCCGCCGTCGGACGGGTCGAGGACGCGGCTCAGCCACTCCCGTTCCTCCGGGAGGAACCCGGAGTTCTTCTTGTTGGCGCGCCAGTTCTTCAGGTCGGCCTCGCGGTGCGCGATGTTCCAGTCGCCGCAGACCACGACCTCGCGGCCCTCGGCGGCGGCGCGCTCGCGCAGGCCCTTGAGGTGGGCGAGGAACTCACCCATGAAGCGGACCTTCTCGTCCTGGCGCTCGGTGCCGACCTCGCCGGAGGGCAGGTAGAGGGAGGCGATCGTCACACCGGGCAGGTCGGCCTCGATGTACCGGCCGCTGGTGTCGAACTCCGCCGAGCCGAAGCCGACCCGTACGGCGTCGGGCTCGCGGCGCGTGTAGAGGGAGACGCCGGCGCGGCCCTTGGCGGCGGCGGGGGCGTGCGTCACGTGCCAGCCGTCGGGGGTGCGGACGTGCTCGGGGAGCTGCTGGGGCTCGGCCCGCACCTCCTGGAGGCACAGCACGTCGGCGGAGGTGTCCGCGAGCCATTCCACGAAGCCCTTCTTCGCGGCGGCGCGCAGACCGTTCACATTTGCAGAGGTCACGGTGAGCACCCCGGCACGATACCGGCACACTGGACGTTGTCCGTCTCCGGATTGCGCATCTATATACGGTAGGAAGCATGAACATACGCCGGGTCGCGTTCGACCACCCCGACGCCGTGAAGCTGAACGACGAGGTCCAGGCCGAGTACGACCTGCGCTACGGCGACGGCGGCGACGCCACGCAGCTCGACGCCGCGGACTTCGCGCCGCCGAACGGCCTCTACCTGGTCGCGTACGACGAGAACGACGTCCCGGTCGCCTCCGGCGGCTGGCGCTGTCAGGACGCCAACGGCGAGGGCAACCGCGACGGGGACGCCGAGCTCAAGCGGATGTTCGTGATCGAGCAGGTACGCGGCCGGGGGCTGGCCCGCCGCATCCTGGCCGCCCTGGAGGAGGACGCCCGCGCGGCCGGCCGGACCCGGATGGTCCTGGAGACCGGCACCAAGCAGCCGGAGGCCGTCGCCCTGTACCTCTCCAGCGGCTACGAGCCCTGCGAGAAGTTCGGCTACTACCGCTTCCACGAGGAGAGCCTCTGCTACGCGAAGGCCCTCCAGACACCGTAGAACCGTAGACCGGGGAGGGTAGGCCTGGCCCTACCCCAGGTCTCGCCCCTGCCGCACTGACCCGGAGGGCCCCCGCGCGGTTTCGTGGACCCCACGGACACCGGACGAGTGGGGGCAGCGGCAGACATGGGCATCGCGGACAACGGAAGCGGCGCGGTCGAACTGCGTTCCGTCAGCAGAAGGTACGGGGCGGGCGAGAGCCGGGTGACCGCCCTCGACGGGGTGTCGCTCGCCTTCCCGGCGGGCACCTTCACCGCCGTCATGGGCCCCTCCGGCTCGGGCAAGTCGACGCTGCTCCAGTGCGCGGCGGGCCTGGACCGGCCCACCTCGGGCTCGGTGCGGCTCGGGGGGACGGAGCTGACCGCGCTGAGCGAGCGGCGGCTGACGCTGCTGCGCCGGGAGCGGATCGGGTTCGTGTTCCAGGCGTTCAACCTGCTGCCGTCCCTGACCGCCGAGCAGAACGTCGCCCTGCCGCTGCGTCTGGCCGGTCGGCGCCCGCGCGGGGCCGAGGTGCGGGAGGTGCTGCGGCGGGTCGGGCTCGGTGGGCGCGCCCGGCACCGGCCGTCCGAGCTGTCCGGCGGCCAGCAGCAGCGCGTCGCGCTGGCCCGGGCGCTGATCACCCGGCCCGAGGTGCTGTTCGGCGACGAGCCGACCGGGGCGCTCGACTCGCGGACGGGCCGCGAGGTGCTGGCCCTGCTGCGGGGCATGGTCGACGACGACGGCCGCACGGTGGTGATGGTGACCCACGACCCGCTGGCCGCCTCGTACGCGGACCGGGTCGTGTTCCTGGTCGACGGCCGGGTGCACGGCGAGCTGGCGGGCGCCGGGGCCGGGGAGATCGCGGCGCGGATGGCCACGCTGGAGGCCGCGGAGCAGGAGGCCGTGCCGTGCTGAGCGTCGCCCTGCGCACCCTGCGCGTCCGCTGGACCGCCTTCGCCGGCAGCTTCGTCGCCCTGGCGCTCGGTGTCGCCCTGCTCTGCGTGATGGGCCTGGCCCTGGCCTCCGCCTCGGACGCCCCCGAGCACGCCCCGGAACGCTTCGCGGCGGCGCCCGTCGTGGTGCGGGGGCAGGACACCTTCCGCGTGACCACCGCGAACGGTGTCGAGACGCGGCCGCTGGCCCGTCCCCGCCCGGTGCCGGCCCGCACGGTGGCGGCGCTGCGCGCACTGGCCCAGGTCACCGAGGACCGCGCCTTCCCCGTGCGGGTGGCGGGCGGGCCCGGCGGTGTGGTGGGCCACCCGTGGTCGACGGCGGCCTTCGCCCCGTACGGGCTGAGCACCGGGCACGCGCCCGGGGCCGCCGGTGAGGTGGTCGTCACGGGCGGCTGGGCGTCCGTGGGCGAGCGGCTGCGCACGTCCTACGGCACCGTGCGCGTCGTCGGCACGACCGAGGACCGCGGCTTCGAGCGCGCCGTCTTCTTCACGGACGCCCGCGCGGCGCGGATCTCGCCGGCGAGCACGCAGCTCGTGGTGCACGCGGACCCGGCGGACGTGCGGCGGGTCGTGGGGGACGACGCCCAGGTCCTGACCGGTGCGGCGCGGCGCCTCGCGGACGCCGGTGCGGACCGCGACCGGGAGGCGGTGACGGCGCTGAACGCCCTGTTCGGGACGGCGGGCGGGGTGGCCGGGTTCGTGTCGGTGTTCGTGGTGGCGTCGACGTTCTCGTTCACGGTGGCGCAGCGGCGCCGGGAGTTCGGGCTGCTGCGCACGGCGGGTGCGACGCCGGGCCAGGTGCGCCGGCTGGTGGCCGCCGAGGCGCTGCTGGTCGGGGTCCTCGCCTCGGCGACGGGCTGCGCGCTGGGCGCGTACGCGGCCCCGCGGCTGGCGGCGTGGGTGGTCGGGGAGGGTCTGGCGCCGGACTGGTTCGCGATCGGCGATGAGGTGTGGCCGTACCACCTGGCCTTCTGGACGGGGCTGCTGGTGGCCCTGTGCGGGGTGGTGGCGGCATCGTGGCGGGCGGGGCGGACCGGGCCGGCCGAGGCGCTGCGGGAGGCGTCGGTGGACACGGGGACGCTGACCCGGGGCCGTCTGGTGTGCGGTGCGGCCCTGCTGCTGACGGCGGCCGTGACGCTGGTCCTGGCGCTGCTGACCGACCCGGGCGACCTGCTGCACCGCAAGACGTACGTGAGCCGGCCGATGCTGCTGATCGCGGCGGTGGCACTGCTGGCCCCGCTGCCGGTGCGCCCGCTGGTCCGGCTGCTGGCCTGGCTGCCGGCGCGGCTGCCGGGCGCGGCCGGGATGCTGGTGCGGGAGAACGCCGCCGCGTCCGTCCGGCGCACGGCGTCCGTCGCGGCGCCGGTGCTGGTGACGGTGGCGCTGACCGGCTCGCTGCTCGGGGCGACGGCGACGCTGGACGGGGCGCGGGCGGCCGAGGCGCGTCAGCGGACGGTGGCCGACCTGGTGGTGACGGCCGACGGCGGTCTCGGCCCGGACGCGGTGCGGCGGCTGCGCGCGGTGCCCGGTACGGCGGCCGTCTCGGCGACCGCGCCGACCGCCGTGTACGTCGTGGAGGAGGACGTGGCCCTGGTCCGCTCCGAGGCGCGTGCGGCCGACCCGGCGGCGCTGGCGGCGACCGCGCGGATCCCGCTGACGGACGGCCGGATCAGCGGCCTCGACGACGACTCGATCGTCGTCAACGAGGAGTGGGAGCGGCACACCGTGGGGCAGCGGGTGACGGTGCGGCTCGGTGACGGCACCCGGCGTTCGCTGCGGATCGCGGCGGTGATGCCGGTCGGCACCGGCGACAACGGGGCGTACGTCACCCCGGCGAACGCGCGGGGTGCGGCCGTCGACCGGGTGGAGGTGACGGTGGCGCCGGGCGCGGACGAGGGGGCCGTGGCGGCCGGGCTGCGGGAGGCGGTGCGGTCCTCGGGCGGTCGGGTGCTGACCCGGGCGGCGTGGCTGGACGCGACGGCGCCGGGGACGGACGGCATGTCCCGGGCGGGCTTCCTGCTGGTGCTGGGGATCGCCCTGCTGTACGCGGGGATCTCGCTGGCGGCCACCCTCGTCATGGCGACCTCCGACCGGCTGCGGGACCTGGGCACCCTGCGGCTGGCGGGGGCCACCCGGGGGCAGGTGCTGCGGCTGGTGGCGGCGGAGTCGCTGACGGTGGTGGCGGTCGGCACCGTGCTGGGCCTCGTGGTGGCGGCCCTGAACCTGTGCGGGATGCGGGGCGCCCTGGCCCTGCTGTCGGCGCCGGCCTCCCCGCTCGCGCTGCCCTGGCCGGAGCTGGGCGCGGTGGCGGGCGCGTGTGCGCTGGTCGCCGTGGCCGCGGCGACGCTCCCGGCGGCACTCGCGCTGCGGCGCGGGGCGGCTGAGGGGATGTCAGTCCGCGCGGCGGGCTGAGGACCGGGGCGCCAGGCCCCGTCCCCGGCACCTCCCGGGAACACGATGAAGCCCCAGTCAGGAATCCCTGACTGGGGCTTCATGATGCGTGGACCTGAGGGGATTTGAACCCCTGGCCCCCTCGATGCGAACGAGGTGCGCTACCGGACTGCGCCACAGGCCCTTGCAACGAGTGAAACTTTAGCACCCCGATCGGCCTGCTCAAAAATCCCTTCCCGGAGGCCGGCCGGGGTCGGGGGCCGGCGCGCTACTCGTTGGCCGCGCGGGGGCGGTCGCCGTCCTCGTACTGGTCGAACAGGGGTGTGCGGCCCCGCCCCCGGGCGCGGCGGGC
>NZ_WWHX01000310.1 GCF_009862125.1 Streptomyces sp. SID5910 | reverse complement strand
CCGCTCCTGCCCGCTCGGCCCGGGGCCGGTCATCGTTTGTCCCCGGTGCGGTCGCGGCGGGTCAGGGCCCGCTGGACCCGGGAGAGGCCGGCGAGCCGGTGCTGGCGCAGCGCGGCCCGCGCCGCGTTGGCGCCGGGCGCGCCGTGCACGCCGCCTCCGGGGTGTGCTCCGGCGGAGGCGAGGTAGAGGCCGGCGACGGGTGTCTCCGGCCGTCCGGTCCCGGGTACGGGCCGGAAGAAGAGCTGCTGGTGCATGGCGGTGGTGCCGCCGTTGATGGCGCCGCCGTGGAGATTGGCGTCCATCGACTGGAGGGTCGGCGGGGCCAGGACGCGGCGGGCGCGGATCAGGGAGCGGAAGCCGGGGGCGAAGCGCTCCACCTGCCGCTCGACCCGGTCGGCCATGAGTTCCTGCTCCTTGGCGTCCCAGCTGCCGGTGATCCCCTCGTCGCCCGCGTCGCCCCGCACGTCCTGCGGGACGTGGGTGTACGCCCAGGCCGACTCGGTGCCCTCGGGTGAGCGGGAGGGGTCGGCGGTCGTCATCTGGCCGAACAGCGCGAAGGGGCGGTCGGGGACCTGCTGCATGGCGATCTGGGCGGCGAACCGGGTGAGTTCGTCGAGGCCGTCGGCGAGGTGCACGGTCCCGGCCCCCGCGGCCTGGGCGCACTGCCAGGGCACGGGGCCGTCCAGCGCCCAGTCCACCTTGAAGGTGGCGAAGTCCCACTGGAAGCGCTCCAGGTCGGTGAGGACCTGGCCGGGCAGGTCCGCCGGATCGACGAGGGATCCGTACAGGGCGGGCACGGACACGTCCGCGAGGACGGCGCGCCGGGCGGTGACCGTCTCCCCGCCGGCCGTGCGCACGCCCAGCGCACGCCGGTCGCGGACGACGACATGGTCGACGCGCCGGCCGCAGCGCAGGGTGCCGCCGAGGGAGCGCAGCCGGCGCACCAGCGCCTCGGTTAGAGCTCCGGAGCCGCCGACGGGCACGGGGAAGCCGTAGGTCTGGCCGAGCATCGACATCAGCCAGCCGAAGCCGCCGCTGCCCGCGGCCTCGGGCGCGAGGTCCGCGTGCAGGGCGTTGCCCGCCAGCAGCAGCCTGCCGCCCTCGCCGCGGAATTCCTCCTCGCCCAGCCGGCGCACCGGCAGCACCAGGGTGCGGGCCAGCCGCAGCCCGCCCGCGCCGCGCAGCCGCAGGGCCAGCCGGGCGGCGGCCCGCACCGGCGGGAACGGTGTGAACAGGGCGTCCAGGATGTCGGCCCGGTAGCGGTCCCAGACGGCGTGCAGGTGCTCCCAGGCGGCGCCGTCCCCGGGTGCGAAGTCGTCCAGGGAGGCGGCGGTGGTGGCGACGTCCCGGTCGAGGACCGCGCACGTGCCGTCGGTCAGGGGGTGGGCGAGCACGTGGGGCGCGTGGGCCCAGCGCAGCCCGTACCGCTCCAGCCGCAGGCCGGCCAGCACCGGAGAGGCCGCGGCGAGCGGGTAGAAGGAGCTGAACAGGTCGTTCACGAAGCCGGGGGCGACCTCGCTGTCGTGGCGCACGGCCCCGCCCGGTCCGGGCTGCTCCTCCAGGACCTCCACGCTCCAGCCCGCGTCGGCGAGGAGGTTGGCGGCGACCAGCCCGTTGGGGCCGGCGCCGATCACGACGGCGTCAGGCATGACCGGCTCCCGGTTCGGGCGCGGGGGCCGGGTCCGGCCGGCTCCGCTCACCGGCTCCGTCCTCGCACAGCCCGGCGAGGCGGGCCAGCATGGCCCGGTGCCTGAGCTGGATCACCGCTTCGACGGCCATGTTGTGCACGAGTCCGCCGGCGCCGCGCAGGGGGTGTTCGTCCACGAACATCAGGCACTGCTCGCCCCAGGGACGGAGCTCGAAGGCGATCCGCGCCGTGCCGAGGGGGCCGGCGATCGCCTCGAGTTCCAGCGCGGAGCCCTCCTCGCAGCGTCTGACGACCGTCTCGTTGTGCAGCCGGAGCGGGCCGAGGCACACCTCGTACTCGATCGCGGCGCCGACCTGCGGCCACTGCCCCCGCGTGGGGGTGGACGACGACGTGCCCACGACCCAGTCCGCGTACCGGGTGCCGTCCGCGAGGACGTCCCACACCGCCTGCGGAGTCGTCTTGATCAACCGATGCCGAACCGCCACGCGCGCCTCCACGTCCGAGAACCCGGCCAGGACTCAGCACTGAGTGCCCCGTCCGTGAGGGGCCAACCGGGGCGGACGGGGCACTCCGCAAAAGCTGCTGCATTGGCATGGACCTGATAAAGACTCGTCGCTAAGCTCGACACAACCCGTTGAGAGCGCTCTCAGACCGCGGTTGTTCCACCCCCACCTCGCTGGAACGACGAAGGGCACCCCTGTGAGACGCAGCAGACTCCGCAACTGTGGCCTGGCCACCCTCCTCGTCCTCGGCGGCTGGACCGCGGCGGGCACGGTGCCCGCCGCGGCGACCGGCTCGCCCGCCGGCTCCCCCACCGCCCCCACCGCCTCCGCCGGTCTCCTCCAGGCCATGCAGCGGGACTTCGGCCTCACCCGCGCCCAGGCCGAGGACCGGCTCGCGGCGGAACGGCACGCCACCGACATCGCCCCCGCCGCACAGCGGGCCGCCGGGGACGCCTTCGGCGGCTCGTGGTTCGACGCCGGCCGCGGGCGGCTGACCGTGGCCGTCACCTCGGACGCCTCCCCCACCACGGTCCGGGCCGTCCGCTCCACCGGCGCCGACGTCCGCACCGTCACGTACAGCGCCCGGCAGCTCGACGCCGCCGGACAGCGCGTCGACCTCCTGGACGCGCCCGCGGGCGTCAGCGGCTGGCACGTCGACCCGGCCGCCAACAAGGTGGTCGTCGACGTGGTCGGCGGCGAACACGCCGACAACGATGTCCAGCGCTTCCTGTCCCAGGCCCGCGCGGCCGGTCCGGTGACCGTGCGGACCGTGCCGGCCGCCCCGCGGACCTTCGCGGCGGGCACGGTCGGCGGCGACCCGTACTACACCGGCAACGTCCGCTGCTCCATCGGCTTCTCGGTGCACGGCGGCTTCATCACCGCCGGGCACTGCGGCCAGGCCGGTGCCGGCGTCAGCGGCTGGGACGGCTCGTACATCGGCACGTTCCAGGGCTCCTCGTTCCCGGACAACGACTACGCGTGGGTCAGCGTGGGCAGCGGCTGGTGGACGGTCCCCGTCGTGCTCGGCTGGGGCACGGTCTCCGACCAGCTGGTGCGCGGCTCGAACGAGGCTCCGGTCGGCGCCTCGGTGTGCCGCTCCGGTTCCACCACCCACTGGCACTGCGGCACCGTGCTCGCCAAGAACGAGACGGTCAACTACGCGCAGGGCGCGGTGCACCAGATGACGAAGACCAGCGTGTGCGCCGAGGGCGGCGACTCGGGCGGCTCCTTCATCAGCGGTGACCAGGCGCAGGGCGTCACCTCGGGCGGCTGGGGCAACTGCTCCGGCGGCGGGGAGACGTGGTTCCAGCCGGTCAACGAGATCCTGAACCGGTATGGGCTGACCCTGCACACGGCCTGACCGCGCGCGGCGACGCGGAGGGCCCCGCCGGGCGACCGGCGGGGCCCGTACGGGCGCGCGTCGTCCGCTGCCGGGTCACAGGTCGCCCGGTCCTCTCCCGCCGGGGCCGGACTCCGCGGTGAGCCGGCGGTAGGCGGCGCGGGCGTGGACCAGCCGGGCCAGGGCGGTCCCGACGAGGGCCGCGCCGAACAGACAGGCCAGCCAGAACGCGTCCCGGCGCCCGGCCCAGGTGAGCACGCCGGCGGGCGGTATCGCGAAGCCGTTGAGGGACAGCCAGCACAGGACGGCCGTGCCCGGGGCGGCGGTGAACCGGGCGCACAGCCCGAGCAGGGCCGCCAGGACGGAGAGCACGGCCAGCGCGACACCCGGACGCCCGGAGCCCACGGTGCCGTTGAGCAGGGCCACGAGGGAGAGCGCGCCGGCGAAGGCGCCCGCCCACACCAGCGGGGCCGCGACGGGGCGGGGGACGGGTCTGGCACCGCTGCCCAGGGGCACCCACTCGATCATGCGCACGGCTCCTTCCGCTCCGGGGGACGGCCACATTGTCCCACCGGGGCGGGGTGTTGTTCGGCGGCGGGTTGTTCTTCGGCCGCGGGCCCGGTGGGGGCGCGGTCGTTGTTCGGCCGCGGGGCGGTGGGGGCTGGGCGCGCAGTTCCCCGCGCCCCTTCTTGCGTGCGCTGGGGCGGGCGTCGGGGTGTGGTGGCCGCCGGTCACCCTGGGCGCGGTTGTTGTTCGGGCGCGGGCCCGGTGGGGGCTGGGCGCGCAGTTCCCCGCGCCCCTTCGGGGCG
>NZ_WWHX01000309.1 GCF_009862125.1 Streptomyces sp. SID5910 | reverse complement strand
ACCCGTGCCGCCCCAGCGGCACGATTGCCCGCAGCTACGCGGGATGTGGCTACGCCGGGTGCGGGTGCGACGGGAGGTAGGGGAGGGTTGTGGGGAGGGTGAGGTCTGGGGGGAGGAGGGAGGCTATCCAGCAGTCGCGGCGGGTGGCGTTGTTGATGATCGCGGCGCGCAGCGTGCCCTCCATCGTGAAGCCGACGCGCTCGGCCACCGTGCGGGACGCCGTGTTGCCGACCTCGGCGCGCCACTCCAGGCGGTCGATCGCCCGGTGGGTGAAGGCCCAGCGGGCGACGGCGGAGGCGGCCTCGGTGACGTAGCCGTGTCCGCGGTGCTCCTTGACGCCCCAGAAGCCGATCTCGCCGACGCCCGGGGAGATCATCGTGACGCCGAGCATGCCCACCAGCTCGCCCGAGGGCAGGAAGAGGCCGAAGGTGAACATCGACTCGTTCGCCCAGCCGTCGGGGACCAGCCGCTCCGTGAAGCCCCGCGCGTGTTCCGGGAGGTAGGGCGAGGGGATCGTCGTCCAGCGCTGGATGTCGGGGTCCTGACAGGCGGCGTGGACGGCCTCGGTGTCCTGGGGGCCGACCGTGCGCAGGACGAGGCGGTCGGTGGCGAGCGTCCGGGGTTCCATCGGCCGATTCTGCGGGGCGACCCGCGGCGCACGCCATTCTTTTGCCGGGAGTGAACGAGCGGTCACTTTTCGTGCATTTGGTCGGCGGGTGCGGCACCATCCGCGGGGCTCGCACGTTGAACCCTGTGACAGCGGCCGGAAGCAGGAAGAAGGAGCGCGCGGTCCCCGCTACGGCAGGCCTCCCGGGGCGGCGGGGTCCTCGCATACGATGGCCGTTGCTCAGTCAGTGACAGGAAACCGACCGTCCCAGGCCCGACCGGCAAGGAGACCAACCCCCGTGTCCGTCCTCTCGAAGATCATGCGTGCAGGCGAAGGCAAGATCCTGCGCAAGCTGCACCGCATCGCGGACCAGGTCAACTCCATCGAAGAGGACTTCGTCGACCTCTCCGACGCCGAGCTGCGGGCCCTCACCGATGAGTACAAGCAGCGCTATGCCGACGGTGAGACCCTGGACGACCTGCTGCCCGAGGCGTTCGCCACCGTCCGCGAGGCCGCCAAGCGCGTCCTCGGCCAGCGCCACTACGACGTGCAGATCATGGGCGGCGCCGCCCTGCACCTGGGGTACGTGGCGGAGATGAAGACCGGCGAGGGCAAGACCCTGGTCGGCACGCTGCCCGCCTATCTCAACGCCCTTTCCGGCGAAGGCGTCCACATCGTCACGGTCAACGACTACCTGGCCGAGCGCGACTCCGAGATGATGGGCCGCGTCCACAAGTTCCTCGGCCTCGAGGTCGGCTGCATCCTCGCCAACCAGACGCCGGCCCAGCGCCGCGAGATGTACGGCTGCGACATCACCTACGGCACGAACAACGAGTTCGGCTTCGACTACCTGCGCGACAACATGGCCTGGTCCCAGGACGAACTCGTCCAGCGCGGCCACAACTTCGCCATCGTCGACGAGGTCGACTCCATCCTCGTCGACGAGGCCCGTACGCCGCTGATCATCTCCGGCCCGGCCGACCAGGCCACCAAGTGGTACGGCGACTTCGCCAAGCTGGTCACGCGCCTGAAGAAGGGTGAGGCGGGCAACCCCCTCAAGGGCATCGAGGAGACCGGCGACTACGAGGTCGACGAGAAGAAGCGCACGGTCGCCATCCACGAGTCCGGCGTCAGCAAGGTCGAGGACTGGCTGGGCATCGACAACCTCTACGAGTCGGTGAACACCCCGCTCGTGGGTTACCTGAACAACGCCATCAAGGCCAAGGAACTCTTCAAGAAGGACAAGGACTACGTCGTCCTCGACGGCGAGGTCATGATCGTCGACGAGCACACCGGCCGTATCCTCGCCGGCCGCCGCTATAACGAGGGCATGCACCAGGCGATCGAGGCGAAGGAGGGGGTGGACATCAAGGACGAGAACCAGACGCTCGCCACGATCACCCTCCAGAACTTCTTCCGCCTCTACAAGCGCCACGACCACGACGGCAAGGACCTCCCCGGCCTGTCCGGCATGACGGGTACGGCGATGACGGAGGCCGCCGAGTTCCACCAGATCTACAAGCTCGGTGTGGTGCCCATCCCGACCAACCGGCCGATGGTCCGCAAGGACCAGTCCGACCTGATCTACCGCACCGAGGTCGCCAAGTTCGAGGCCGTCGTCGACGACATCGCCGAGAAGCACGAGAAGGGCCAGCCGATCCTCGTCGGCACCACCTCGGTCGAGAAGTCCGAGTACCTCTCGCAGCAGCTCAGCAAGCGCGGCATCCAGCACGAGGTGCTCAACGCCAAGCAGCACGAGCGTGAGGCGTCGATCGTCGCGCAGGCGGGCCGCAAGGGCTCCGTGACGGTGGCCACCAACATGGCCGGCCGTGGTACGGACATCAAGCTCGGCGGCAACCCCGAGGACCTCGCCGAGGCGGAGCTGCGCCAGCGGGGCCTCGACCCCGAGGAGCACATCGAGGAGTGGGCCGCGGCGCTGCCCGCCGCCCTGGAGCGGGCCGAGCAGGCCGTCAAGGCCGAGAAGGAAGAGGTCGAGAGGCTCGGCGGCCTCTACGTGCTGGGCACCGAGCGGCACGAGTCGCGCCGCATCGACAACCAGCTGCGCGGCCGCAGCGGCCGTCAGGGCGACCCGGGCGAGTCCCGGTTCTACCTCTCCCTGGGCGACGACCTGATGCGCCTGTTCAAGGCCCAGATGGTCGAGCGCGTCATGTCGATGGCGAACGTCCCGGACGACGTGCCGATCGAGAACAAGATGGTCACCCGCGCGATCGCCTCCGCCCAGTCGCAGGTCGAGACCCAGAACTTCGAGACCCGCAAGAACGTCCTGAAGTACGACGAGGTGCTCAACCGCCAGCGCGAAGTCATCTACGGCGAGCGGCGCCGCGTCCTGGAGGGCGAGGACCTCCAGGAGCAGATCCAGCACTTCATGAACGACACGATCGACGCCTACGTGCAGGCCGAGACCGCCGAGGGCTTCCCCGAGGACTGGGACCTCGACCGCCTGTGGGGCGCCTTCAAGCAGCTCTACCCGGTGAAGGTCACCGTCGAGGAGCTGGAGGAGGCGGCGGGCGACCGGGCCGGACTGACCGCCGAGTACATCGGGGAGTCCATCAAGGACGACATCCTGGAGCAGTACGAGGCGCGTGAGGCGCAGCTCGGCTCCGAGATCATGCGTGAGCTGGAGCGCCGGGTCGTGCTCTCGGTCCTTGACCGCAAGTGGCGCGAGCACCTCTACGAGATGGACTACCTCCAGGAGGGCATCGGCCTGCGCGCGATGGCGCAGAAGGACCCGCTGGTCGAGTACCAGCGCGAGGGCTTCGACATGTTCCAGGCCATGATGGAGGGCATCAAGGAGGAGTCCGTCGGCTACCTGTTCAACCTGGAGGTCCAGGTCGAGCAGCAGGTCGAGGAGGTCCCCGTCGAGGACACCGCTCCCTCGCTGGAGAAGGCCCCGCAGGACGCCGTCCCGGCCCAGGCCGGTGCGCGCCCCGAGATCCGCGCCAAGGGGCTGGACGCGCCGCAGCGCCGTGACCTCCACTTCTCGGCTCCGACCGTGGACGGCGAGGGCGGTGTCGTCGAGGGCGACTTCACCACCGACGAGGAGCCCGCGCGGTCCTCGGCCGACGGTCTCACGCGTGCGGAGCGCCGCAAGCAGGCCAAGGGCGGGCGGCGCCGCAAGAAGTGACACCGCGGTGCCTTCGAGGCGCCGTGACGGTGGGAAGGGCCGGGCACCCCTGGGGAGCCCGGCCCTTCGGCCTGTCCGGTGGCGGTGGCCGTGCCGGTAGCCGGTGCCCGGGGTCAGTCGTCGTCCTCGTCGTGCGACCGCGGTCCGCGGGGGCCGCCCAGTTCTACCGCGGTGCAGCGCCAGCGCAGGTCACGGCCCTGCTCCAGGCGGAAGGCCATCGCGCGCAACTGGTCGCCCGCGCCGATGCGGGCGAAGACCTCCAGGGCGCCCGGACGGGCCTCGTAGTAGCCGATGTCGCGGACGACGGGGAGGGTGCCGCGGGTGCGCAGCGGGCCGCGTTCGGCGAGGCGGGCCAGTTCGTCGTAGGCGCGGCCGACGGTGTGCCGGAGCATCGCGTGGACGGGGCGCCGGCCGCTGAGCACGTCGAGGAGGAGCTCCGCGAAGTGGTCCGTGGGGCGGAGCTGCGGGACGGGGCGGCGAGGGGTCTGGGCGGGGACGACCGGCCCTCCGGGAGCCGTCCGGGCGGGCGTGGGCGTGGCTTGGGCGGGGGCGGCGATGCGGCGGGCGGCGGACGTGACGCGGTCCGGGGCGGG